>CAZSUF010000224.1:0-5278 GCA_964609875.1 uncultured Bifidobacterium sp. | reverse complement strand
AGCGTCGGATAGCTCGAGTGCTTGTTCATTATTTTTATTACCAATTATATGTATTGATAAGGAGTGCAATACGGCTTGAGACAAGTCCATCATACGGAAATAATCATGAGTGAAAAATACTTACAGGGCTTCATAAGCGCCTATAGTGGGTGGGTTTGTTCTGTTTTTATCGTCAAGATCTTTGATAATCGCAGGCATAAATACACCCGCGCCTTTGGCAGCAGAACTACTTTTTGGTCTAAAGTCCCATTTATTATAATCAGTAAAATCTGGGAAACTCGCATTAGGATTAATAAGACAATTGGTGGTAGTGACAAGACCTGCGGGCAAACTGTTTACTCTTTTCAAAATACAATTGTTTAATGCTACATTATAATCTGTGGTGCCTTTTTTATTGAAGATCACTTCATCATCTAAGGGGCCAGCAAAAATGCAATTGGTGAAGGAAGCATTTAAATTATTGGATACATATTCTGAAAGGCTCACATCTCTATAATTTAAAATTACAGCAGAAGGTTGTTGAGCGTGGTTAATTCCTGTGCCTCCATAAGTGGCAATCGTGCAAAAATTAAATTCGTAATCTCCCCCTTCTAAGATGGCTACATTTTGCAAACCGCAGGTATGAATTAAACAATTGTTTGCTCTGATATTTGTATTGTAGCCAATCATGCCGAAGGTAGATGAATTTGCAATGACACATTGATTGAATTCTACGATTGGTCCGCCTAACGGCACCCAAGGTGGCAATACATTCACAGCGGCCGGAGTAAAACCATCTGTTGCGTTTCCTGCATTTTTGATCACGCAATAATTTAAATTTGACTGTTGACTTCCACGAAGAAATAAGATGCCTCCCCATTCTCCGGGATAATCTTTATAGCCGAAATAGTCACGATCTAAACGATCGCCTTGAAAAATTACACTATCGGCTTTGGTACCAAATACTTTTAAGGTGCCATTCACATAGAGTTTAGAATCTTGGTGCATATAAATTCTACAACCTTTTTGGATGGTAAGCACTTCAGCAGAATCTACCAAAGCTGAATGAATGATCACATAAGGTTTATCGTTTACCCAAGTTTGAGATGTTAAAACACTATCAACAATATAATGCGCATCTTGACCGTAGGCAGACAAAGGTACTTCTCGAGTTTTCTCATTGAGCGTAACCAAAACTTTATCCTCCACTAAAAAGGGAGAAGTTCCTGAGGTTGGATCTACTGTGAGAGAGCAAAATATATAAATACTATCATTGGCAGCAATCTCTACATCACGCATATCTTTAGTGGCTTCTCCGTCAATATTCATTCGATAAGGAGAGCTACTTCCTTTTTCTAACTTAATTTGAGAAATCTTGATACGTTTATTGTTAGTGTTATAAACTTTAAAAGAACGGGTTACATTTCCAAGAGAAGTAAATACAGTATCAAACTTTAAGGTATCTGTTGAAAAAGATAAATCGCCCCCATTCGTAAGTAATTTATCTTTTTTACAAGAAGTAAAAGTGTACATCAAGATTACTGTAAAAAGCAAGCAAGGTACAATTCGAAATAAGCTAACATTCATGAAAAATGGGTTCGAGATGAGTAAAAAATTCAGTCACAAATGTAACGCAAAAAATATTAATCTATTGCGTAGGCAATGGTTAGCACAGAAATCTTTACGCCGGGCTGCTGCAATAAAGTTAAGGCACAAGCTTCTAAAGTAGCTCCGGTTGTCATCACATCATCGATGAGCAAAACATGTTTATCTTGGACACATGAAGAATTTTTTAACTCAAAAGCACCTTTGACGTTATCCATTCGTTGAATTAAATTTAATGAAGCCTGACTGCCTGTATGTCGATGCCTTAGAAGCACATCACGGAGAATAGGAATTTGAATAACTTCATAGATACCTTGCGCAAAGACTTCACTTTGATTATAGCCTCTTTCTTTAAGCTTACGTGGATGAAGTGGAACAGGCATCAAATAATCAATTTCTTGAATCCATGAACAAGCTGATAAATGTTTAGCAACTTCTTGTCCTAGTATCAAGCCTGCTTCTTTATCTTGCTTGTATTTTAAAGCATGTAAGATTTTTTGTAAAGACGACTTTTTGTTAAAATAATAAATAGCGCAAGCATGATGTAATGGAATTTTACCCCAGAATTTTTGTTCAATTGGATTGTTGGGTTGCTGTTCAAAATTGGTTTTTGGCAACTCATTTAGGCAAGGTCTGCAAACAGCATATTCAGATTGCAATAATGAATTTGAGCATACAATACATAACTTTGGAAAGAAGAGATGAAAGATATCTTTAGCGAGTTGAATAAGCATAGCGTCGAATCAAAGATGAATTTAAAAAAGTAGTCGATAAAGCTCTTCGATTTTACTCACCATGACAATATCAATTTTATAAGGCCCGGAAATGCTTTTTGCGTTGAATTTTGAAATATAAATTTTTTCGAAGCCGAGCTTTTCTGCTTCGGCAATACGCTGTTGTATGCGATTTACTGCACGAATTTCTCCGCTTAATCCGACTTCACCCACGAAACAAATGGTTGAGGGCAATACTTTATCTTCATAAGAAGAAAGCAAGGCACATAAAACAGCCAAATCGATGGCGGGATCTTCGACCTTAATGCCACCTGCTATATTTAAGAATACATCTTTCACCCCGAAATGAAATCCGCCTCTTTTTTCGAGTACAGCTAAAAGTAATTGCAAACGTCTAAGATCAAAACCAGTGACAGTGCGCTGAGGTGTGCCATACACCGCATGAGTAACCAAAGCTTGAGTTTCGATGAGTAAAGGTCTTGCACCTTCTAGGGTAGCAGCAATCGCAATACCACTTAGCGCATCATCTTTTTGGGAGATTAATAACTCTGAAGGATTTGAAATAGGTCTTAAGCCACCTTCAGACATTTCATAAATACCCAATTCACTTCCGTTACCGAATCTGTTTTTGGTGGTTCGTAAAATACGATAAGCATAATGTCTATCACCTTCAAATTGCAAGACAGTATCTACCATATGCTCTAAAACTTTTGGCCCTGCGATATGTCCATCTTTAGTGATATGTCCAATAATAAATACAGGGGTTCGACTAGCCTTGGCGAAACGAACTATTTCTGCTGTGCACTCTCGAACTTGGCTCACACTACCTGGGGCGCTTTCGATATAAGCTGTTTCGAGTGTTTGAATAGAATCAATGACGATGAGTTGAGGTTTTATTTTTTTGATTTCGTTGAAGATGGTATGTGTATCAGTAGCTGTAAGCAAATAAAAATTATCGTTTTGAATTTTCAAACGATCAGCGCGCATTTTAATTTGCTGTAGGCTTTCCTCGCCGCTAACATACAGACTTTTAATTTCATTCATTTGCAAACATGCTTGAAGAAACAAGGTACTTTTTCCAATACCAGGTTCGCCAGCTACTAAAATCACTGAACCTTCGACAAGTCCACCACCAAGGACTCTATTTAATTCGTCATCTTTGGTTAAGGTTCGATAAGATTCTCCTTCAGAAATTTCATGAAGCAATTTTGCTTTTGCATGAGTTCCATCTTGTTGATCATCTTTCCACACTTCCTTTTTATTATCTTTCTGAACTATTTCTTCAACGAAAGTATTCCATTCATGACATGAAGGACATTTGCCTTGCCATTTGGCACTTTGAGTTCCACATTGTTGACAGATATAAGTTGACTTTGCTTTTGACAATGGATATAAAATTTAAAAAATTAAGCGGGGAGAACATCAAATATATTTCATTTTGACGAGTCGGTTAAAATACTTTTTTATGAAAATAAAATATTGAATGAAGGCATCATTGTATGAGTGTTGAATTAGAAAGTATCATAGCAAATTGAAATTAATTCATGACTAAAAACAGAAAGGGCTATCGTATTGCAGATAGCCCCTTTCTTACTAACCCATAAAATTCAATGCTAAAGTACAGCCTTGAGGGGCAATTTCAAAAAATTTGAGGCTCAATTTTTAAAATTTCATAATTCCTTATCAATCAATATCCATAAAAATAAGTCATTATGACTTAAAACGCAATCAAATACACGTCATTATGGCATATTTATAAAGTCAAATGCTTATTGGGCTTATATTTGCTTAATATTTTAAAAAATAATATACTATGGGTATTTATGGAGGTTATTATCTGATCGCGGGCATCATGTTTGTGATTGGCATGCTAGTAAGTAATCGATTAAAGTCGAAATTTAAGGAATATGCTCAAATAGGTTTGAGAAATGGCCTATCGGGCAAGGAAATTGCTGAAAAAATGTTGCGAGACAATGGCATTTATGATGTGCAAGTCATAAGCACACCTGGATTTTTATCAGACCATTACAATCCCGAAAACAAGACAGTAAATTTGAGTCCGGATGTATATGAAGGACGAAGCATCAGTGCCGCCGCTGTAGCTGCTCATGAATGTGGTCATGCTGTACAACATGCAACTAGCTACAGTATGTTACAAATGCGTAGCAAAATGGTACCGGCAGTAAAAATTGGGACTAGTCTTTCTCAATGGGTGATCATGGCGGGTATTGGTATGATGGGATTTGGCGGAGGTAATCAGACCGTCTTTATGATAGGCATTTTATTGTTCTCACTCTCTACTATATTTTCTTTAGTGACCTTACCTGTAGAATTCGATGCGAGTAATCGTGCCTTAGCTTGGTTAGAAAGTAGTCAATTAACCACAGGCGAAGAACACGACATGGCAAAAGATGCTTTAGGTTGGGCTGCTAAAACTTATGTAGTAGCGGCAGTGAGTTCAGTAGCTACTTTACTCTATTATGTGTTTATATTTATGAATAGAAGTAGAGATTAAAATTTTATGATAATGATTAAGCCACTGATGGCAGGGCTAGAATTTTTGTTCATCCCTAATCAAAATCTAACTTTCTATAATACCTCTTTCCCTAAATTCAATTATACTTGGTCTATGAATAAAGAAATTACATTTATTGTGCATGAAGCAGAGGAAGGAGGTTATTATGCAAAGAGTGTTGGTATTGCAATTTTTGCGGAAGGCGATACCATTCCGGAACTCAAGTTAAATATTAAGAGTGGGATAGAATGTTATTTTGATTTACCTAAGGAAATTCCAGCTTTTGTTCATTTACACTTTGCAAAAGATGAAGTATTCGCGTTATGAGAATACCAAGAGATTTGTCAGGCAAGGAGTTTGTAAAATTACTTGGGTAATATGGTTATGAAATAATACCGATTGGAATTTTGTAGCAGACCAATTTTTCGTACCTCAAATTGTTCCT
>CAZSUF010000223.1:0-6696 GCA_964609875.1 uncultured Bifidobacterium sp. | reverse complement strand
AGTTCTGCAGCAAGATAGAATTAAGGATTTGTTATGTGTGGTCATTTGCATTAAAAAGTAATTTAGCGGATAATCATTCAAAGCTTTAGTCAAGTGTAATATAATTTTTGAACATATTTATCAAATCGTCTAAATCAAAAGGCTTGGTGATATACGCATTAAATACTTCTTTATATTTTTCCTTTTCATCGTCGTAGGCATAACCTGTTTGAGCAATAATAGGTAAATTGGGTCTAGCTTGTTTAATGAGTTTGGCAGCTTCATAGCCATCTAATATAGGCATTTTTATATCCATGAACACAATATCAATGTTCAGATTATGCAAACAAATATCTACGGCCTCTCTTCCATTTTTGGCATGTATGGTGGTGCATCCTAATTCATTAAAAATTTCTTCGAGTAACAGAAAATTTATTTCAACATCTTCTGCAATTAAAACAGTATTTACTTTCTTTTGATTTTCTTGTTCAACATGGCTATTTGAATTTGCGTGCACCGCTTCATACGGAATCGTAAAAAAGAAGGTAGCCCCTTTGTCCTTTTCAGACTCTACCCAAATTTCTCCACCAAGCAATTCTACAAAACCTTTGGAAATAGAAAGTCCAAGTCCAGTGCCGCCATATTGCTGACTGATGCCTACATTGGCTTGTTGAAAGCGTTCAAATATTTTTTGATGTTGTTCTTTAGGAATACCTGTGCCACTGTCCTTGACAAAAAATTCCAATACTTTATCTTTTAACGTATAGCCAAATTCGATAGTGCCTTGAGAGGTGAATTTTAAAGCATTGGTAATTAAATTAGTTAATATTTGAGTCAGTTTTACCCGATCGGTATAAATTTCTGCATAATGATCAGATAAGTTTTGTTTTAAATACAACATAATAATTTGATCTGCTGCCTGTTGTTTGAAAATGGCTAATAGGTCTACTAAAATACTATTGATGTTTACTGGATTAATAACAATTTTTTCTTGCTTAGTTTCGAGAGAAGAAATAGTTAAGATATCGCCTACAATAGAAAGTAGTTGATTTGAACTGTTTATAATAATGGAAGAAAAGCTCTTTCTTTTTTCAGGCGACAAATTCGGATTCTCCAGCATTTGTATAAATCCGTTGATAGCATTTAAAGGCGTACGAATTTCATGCGACATATTTTGTAAGAAAGCAGTTTTTAGCTTTTCGCTTTCCTCAGCTTTTTCCTTAGCTGCTTTTAGTTCCTCTTCGAACAACATTCTTTCATGAATATCAATTTCGAGTTTACGATGTGCGGTAATATCTATAAAGCTAATTACAATTTCAAGTATATTTGCTTCTGCATCCATCACAGGAAATCCGTTTACTAAAGCCCACACCACATCATTGGTTAAGGGTCTATTTACCCCCACAATCATATTTTTCAGCGGTACTTGATTTTCTTTTATCCGATTCACTGGATAATTTTCTAAGGAGAGCGTTTGATTATGCTCATCTAAAAATTTCCAACCTGGATCTATGGCTAATTTACCAAACACTTGTTCTTTACATAAGCCTAACAAACTTAAAGCCTTTTGATTGCAATCAAGTATCGTGGTATCAAATGAATGAATAACAACGCCTGCGTCAATATTGTTTAACACATCACGATATCTTTTAGTGGATGAATTGAAACTTTCTTGAATTTGCTTTTGTTCGGTAATATCTTGAACAATGGCTATTAATTTTATTGGCTCATTGTTTTCGTTCAGTTTAAGATCTCCTAATCCATGTACCCACCGAATTTCTTGGGTATTCGGTCGAATGACTTGGTAAGTGATATCAAATTTTGTCTTTTGAGGAATGACTTCATGTAAAAAATAGTCATTCATTTTTTGTCGCCAATTCGGATGCAGCAAATTTTGACCTCCTTCGTATGTTTTGGGGTAATGTTCGTCTATGCCCATGATGTCTTCCAAGGCCTTAGAGGCTGTCCAATTTCCTGAGTTTATATCAATGATATAAGTTCCAATTTTTGCAATGCGTTGTGTTTCTTCTAAATATTCATTACAAGCTTGAAGTTCTTTTAAGGTGATATGATGTTTAGTTCCTTCATAAATTAAGCTTAACATCAAAAGTTTATTTTCCCATTCAAGCATAGCCTTAATTTCGGGATGTGTATCACCCACATTTTTATTTGTTTGCCTGAATACATCAATATATTTAGTTGATGATGGTTTAAAAGATTCTTGGAGAAACTGAATTATTCTCATTTCCCATTCGTTCAATATGGGCTCTATTTTTTCTGCATTTTCATTATTAAGTTTATATTCTTGATAAAGCCTATTTCCCTCTTGGATAAAATCCAGCATCGAGTTTGAAAATAGGTCGATATCAACATGGAGATGGTCTAACTCTTTGAGTAATTGATGTGGTTCAAATTCAGTAGTATTCATAGGTAGTCATTTATGTCTTGCTTTCCATAAAGAATGCCCTAAAATACAAGATGATAGTAGAATGAATCAGAGAGTAAGTTTAGCAGGCATTCGATAAGAACTGTTCTTTAAGTGTGATTTCAAGAATAAATCTAATACAAAGGAACCTTCTATCCAAGAACTAAATTATTTTACATTGCCACGAACAATGAAGACAAATGAAATTCAGGGTCCCCATAACAAAACATGCGGTTAGAGATCAGATAGTTGGGGGCATAAAAAAGTTAACCCTTTACTTTCTTTGATACACTATAATGGCCGAGTTGGGGCTTTCGTAAATTTTAGAAAAGTTGCTTTCAATGAGAGACATGGTTTGCAAGAAGGACGGCTGAGTGCTTGGTTTTTTGCGCCAATTTTGAATTAAAACGTAATCGAGTTTGCGCCCAATTTGTTTTTCATATAATTGAAAGTTGCCTATTGGCGGATAAGTACCTGGAATCATATCGGGTATGCTTTCTCGAGGATTTTTTTGTGCTTGCCAATTCACAGGAAAGTAATTGATTTCTGCCTCATAATTCATGACCATGATGAGATGTTTTTCTGCCCCGATAAAATCGCTAAAATGGATAAATGATCCGTCGTGATGAAACAGACTATCGCCTTTGCCGATTTGTTGCCAATCATCCATATGCAAGTTGAGCACAACGCTATGGTCTTTGATGAAAGGTTCGGCAGTCATGATTTCTTTACCAATTTTGTTTGCGCGCATGACATAGGGGAAACGTATGACAAGAAAGGTCACTGAAATGAGTAAGGTAGCGGCCATGAAAATGGTTTTACTGACATCGCTCCAAAGTTTGGTGGCATAATAAAACAATAGAAATAGGGGAGGCAAGTATCCTAGTCTGATATCAATACTGCCTGCGCCACCTATGCTATGTGGGCAATTGAGGTAGGAGATCAACGTAAAGAATATCATGAATAAGAATACAAATCCAATGGACATATGCTTACTGATATTTACTTTCATTCGGGTGAATAACAACACGAGCAAACAAACAAAAAGAAGTATGGCACAGGCAATGGCTGGAAAAATTTCTTCGTAGCGGGTGCTTTGAGAAGTCCAAAAGCATAAGAATTGAACAAGCTTTTTTCCTAGACTCCATGGATGCGGCACTGTGCCTGTGCCCCGTTTGGCCAAAAACAACAAAATCATGAAAGCAGCCGGCAACATGATTAGTGATAGTCTGCTAAGTGATTGAGCGTTTCGTCTTATATCGAATGGAATAAAATACTTATAATTTTCAGCAAGCCAAATCAGCAAAATCAACATCATGGCATATATAGCAGGCATACCATGTGAGAAGGCTGTCATTAAAAGTAATAGGCTAAGTATAAATTGATACACTGCATTGTCTATTTCATGACGCTTTCGCAGGTAAAAGCCAATAGTCCAAAAAAACAAAGCCAATGAAAAACAATAATTGTAAAAGCCTTGTTGAAAAGGAAGGGTAAATAAAAAAGGAAAGAAAAGCAGGCTAAGAAAAGAATTTGATTTTTCTATAGATCGAATCATGTATCTAAATCCAAAGGTGAATACACACACATACAGGATTTGAAAACATTTATCTGCTAACCATGGAGGCATAATACGTGTAAAGAAGCCAATTAATAAGTGGCTCATCCAATTAGGATCTATGCTTCGATTAATCACATAAAATTCCTTGTAAAAATCTCTGTCATGATTGAATACATAATCGAATAATACTTTAGCATTATAGGTATGACTTGCCCCATCGCCAGTGATATAGTATTGGGGTATTACGATCAGGCTCAGGGCTAAAAGTAGTAAGGTATAAAAAAGCGATTTCTCTAATTTTAGCACGCATTAAAGATAAAATATTTTTCAAAACCTTGTGAGAAGTTTTCTTGAGAAACCTTGTGGTAAGATTTTGATAACTTTTCAAAAATACTTTAGATGTAGGAGAATGAAGCTCACCTTGATTTTATCGCTGCACACTCAATTTAGAAATTTTCATGGTATTGTCTTGTTTGATTTTTATGAGATACAAACCATTCGGTAATTCGTTAATTCGGATAAATGAGTTTGGCGATGTTTGTTTAAAGAATGATTTTCCTTGCATGTTTACTATTTCAACTTCGTCTATCTGTATGTTCTTAAAATAAACGAGATCCGAAGCTGGGTTAGGATAAATCAGCCCTTCGCTGTTGTACAGATACTGCAGTGTATTGGGTACACTGGTGATATTTTTTGACTTGGAAGAATTCAATACAAATTTGGTATTTAAAGATTGCAAAATCACGATGCTATTCATTCTTTGAGCATTCCAATTGGCAGGAATTTTGTATGAATACATAGCCTCAACGCTATCTCCAACCATTTGTGGTAAAGTAAGTAAATCGCCACTAATCAGGCTTAGCGATTTTCTGAATACATCATGATGAAGGGATTCTCCGTTTCCTGTGGTTTGAAATACCGTATCTTCTGCGGCACCCACAAACAATGAAGCTTGTTGTGTGGTATCCAAGCCAACTTTTTTAATGATGATCTTTACCACGACTGAATCTGCTAAAATAAATTCTTGCGTTGTTTGAATCGAATAATTGCTACTATCAAGATCTATACTATTGAGACTTGAGGCCAAATTAGCTGTTGTAACAAGATTTCCATTCACTATGAGTTTAGGGGTGCCACCAAAAATTCCATAGTAATTTGTTCTCGCATCATTTTCAACAGGGTTTTGCATGGAGAAAAAGCAGGAAGCATAAGGGCTACTTGGATGGAAAGCTATATGCAATGTGTTGGGATGCGTTGAAAGATCTGAGAAAATACCAGGGTTTTTACTCGCACAAATGCTACAATTTGAATTAGTAAAATGCTCTACCATATTGGTTTTCAGGATTTGAGCCTTTGATGCAACTGCTAAAAAGAGGCAAAAGCCTAGTAAGAATGATTTCATGAGTAAATTAATTTTGACAGTAGACAAGTAACCTAGAAATTCCTTACAATACTTTGGGGGAAAAATATTGGGTCAAAATATCGGTGCCTTATACCGAGGCCTTACATCAAAAATGTTCTGCCAAACTTTCCATAAAGAAAGTCGGCAGAACAGCCATGCAAATGGTTTGTCGGTTTTCAATTGTACTTATTGCTACAATACCCCTTTACTGTAGGATGAAATTAACTAGGCTTTTTTCCTAAGAGCAAGATTTCATTGATAATTATTTCAGTAATATAGCGTTTCACACCTTGTTGATCTAGATAATCGCGATGTGTCAGTTTGCCTTCGATGGCAATCTCACTGCCTTTACTTAAATACTGTTCTGCTAAATCTGCCAGTTTACCCCAAGCAATTAAATTGTGCCATTGAGTTTCTGTGACTTTCTCTCCTTTCGGATTACGATAACTATCGCTGGTTGCCATAGCAAACTTGGCTACTTTTCTGCCGCCGGTTGTTTCTTTAATTTCAGGAGCATTTCCTAAATTTCCAATCAATTGAACTTTGTTTTTTAATGCGTACATGGATTTTAATTTAATGTTTACAATTTATTTATTTCATCTTTTTTAGCGTCAACTCAAGCAAAGCCACTAGTATACTTTGATTAACTCCATACTGCAATCGATGATACAAATGTGAAGAGATGTTTGAAGAAATTGCCGAGTTTACTTATTTACATACGATTATAGAGGATTGCAACGTGTTCGCTGTTAGTTGAATCCCTAATTATTAGCTTAAAACCCTAGTTTATACATTAAATTCCCTAGTTATACAAAAAGCTATTTTATAAGTAAACTCAGTTCTAATTTTAGCTAATTTATTTTAACCTGAATTACCTTGAACATAGAAATCAATAAGCATTGTTTGTATTGCGAGAAGCTAGTAAGAGGAAGATTGGACAAGAAATTTTGTAACGATTTTTGCCGAAATACTTATAATAATCTTCAAAAGACCTCCTTTACTAATTATCAAAGAAATATTATACATCAATTAAGAAAAAACAAGCAAATATTAGAAAAAATATTACAAGATCAATTGATAGTCAATGTGCAGCGACAACAACTGTTAAATCTAGGTTTTCATTTTGCGTATAGAACTCATCATTATACAAATAAGTTAGGCAGAACTTATGTCTATTGCTTTGAGTATGGTTACATGAGTTTAGATGAAGAAAATTTTCTCATAGTTAAGAATCACAAATTGACTGTATAAGATGCTTGCGTGTT
Source organism: uncultured Bifidobacterium sp. (assembly GCA_964609875.1). Classification (GTDB taxonomy): domain Bacteria; phylum Bacteroidota; class Bacteroidia; order Chitinophagales; family Chitinophagaceae; genus OLB11. Next base: position 64 of record CAZSUF010000223.1, on the reverse strand, counting down.
AGATAAATATTCAAATAATACCATTGGACAAGTGAAATAGACACAATATCTTTTCATCATAATT
>CAZSUF010000222.1:6382-6698 GCA_964609875.1 uncultured Bifidobacterium sp. | reverse complement strand
GAGTTTTTGCCGCTGTGCTTGGTCATCCCTATGGCGCTAATACTGAACGTGGTGTATATAGAACAACAGACGGAGGCAAACATTGGGAACGTGTTTTATATAAAGATGAAAATACAGGCGCTGTGCAAGTAACCATAGATCCATCTAATGCCAATATTGTCTATGCCGATTTATGGGCAAATCGTTTAGCTCCATGGGAAAATGGAACCTGGGCCGGAGAAGAAAGTGGATTATATAAATCCATCGATGGTGGAGATACTTGGAAAAAATTAACGCGCGGTTTACCTACCACAAAAGAAGGATTAGGACGTATTGG
>CAZSUF010000222.1:0-6328 GCA_964609875.1 uncultured Bifidobacterium sp. | reverse complement strand
AGTGATGATGCTGGTGAAACTTGGTCTGTGATCAATAATGATGTAAGACTTTGGGATAGAGGTAGTGATTTTGCAGAAGTTAAAGTAGACCCTACGAACGCTGATATAGTGTATTCTGCCGATGTAGTTGTTTGGAAAAGTATAGATGGAGGTAAAAATTGGTCAGCTTTTCGCGGTGCACCTGGAGGCGATGATTACCATCGAATATGGATTAATCCAACTAATAATCAAATCATGCTACTCGCAAGTGATCAAGGTGCCATCATTACCGTCAATGGTGGAGAAACATTTTCGAGTTGGTACAATCAACCCACAGCCCAATTTTATCATGTAAGTGCCGACAATGATTTTCCCTACAACGTATATAGTGGACAACAAGAAAGTGGATCGGTTGGCATTGCATCGAGGAGTAATGATGGACAAATTTCTTATCGTGAATGGCGACCTGTAGGTGCAGATGAGTATGGCTATGTTGTAGCAGATCCACTCGATCCGAATATTATTTACGGCGGAAAAATTTCTCGTTATGACAAACGAACTGGACAAACTCAAAATATTTCTCCAGAAATTGTTCGTTCAGGAAATTACCGATTTATTCGAACAGCCCCTATCATCTTTAGCCCTATCGATAATCAAACTCTCTACTTCGCAGGGAATGTACTTTTTAAAACAAAAAATGGTGGACAAAAATGGCAAGTAATTAGTCCAGACTTAACGCGCGAAACCTATGATGTTCCAGCGAATATTGGTATTTACGCGAATGAAGAAATGAAAACGATGAAACCCCGCGGCGTCATTTATACCATTGCCCCTTCTTATGTTGATATCAATACAATATGGTGTGGTACAGACGATGGATTAATTCAAGTTACCCATGATGGAGGAAAAAATTGGACTCAAGTGACTCCGCCCACTATCAGTAGCTGGAGTAAAATATCTATGTTAGATGCAAGTCATGATGATGTGAATACAGTTTATGCAGCAGTCAATTGTATTCGACTAGACGATCAACGTCCACATATTTTTAAAACGACTGATGGAGGAAAAACATGGAAGGAAATTGTAAATGGATTACCCAATCAACCCATCAATGTGGTTAAGGAAGATCCGCAACGCAAAGGTTTATTATTTGCAGGAAGCGAGACAGCTGTTTTTGTTTCTTTCGATGATGGCGAACATTGGCAATCACTCAGATTAAACATGCCTGCTACCTCGATCAGAGATTTGGTCATTAAAGATGATGATCTTGTAATAGGCACACATGGACGTAGTTTTTGGATATTAGATAATATCACGCCTTTAAGGCAGCTTACCCCTGAGCAAGTCTCTAAGAATTATTTGTTATTTAAACCTCAAGATACTTATCGAGTTAGATGGTGCACCTATCCAGATACGCCCTTACCGCAGGAAGAACCTGCAGGACAAAATCCACCTGAAGGAGCCATGATTGATTATTATTTGAATGCTAATTTCAATGAGATCAAACTTGAGATATTTGATGCTGAGGGTGAATTAATCAGAACCTATACAAATAAAGACACCCTGTATAAAATTCCAAACGTCAATATCCCTCACTATTGGATTAGACCCCAACAAATTTTATCTGCTAGCAAAGGCGCTCATCGTTTTCTGTGGGATATGCGATATGCTCCATTAAATATTCCAGCCACCTATCCTATTTCAGCCATTTATAAAAATACGGCGCCAGATATTACAGCTCCATTTGTGATGCCAGGAAAATACCTGATCAAATTAACTGTAGATGGAAAACAAGTTGCAGAATCTATGCACATAAAAATGGATCCTCGTGTTAAAACGCCTACAAGTGAGTTGCAAGATCAACATGATTTAAGTGTGACTTGCTACACAAACGCATCAAACTGTTTGAAAAAGTTAAAAGAACTTGCTGCAAAAAATGATACAGCTTCGCTAGAAAAAATAAAAACTTACAATCGTTACAAAGAAGCATTTCTAAGTTTACTGAATGCCTTACAAGATCATGATATGCCACCAAGGAGTCAGTTAATTAAACAAGTTGAAGAAACAGCCAAAACGTTTGAAGGAGTGGAGTAAAATTAGTTCTCCGCCGTTGTTGATGTTCTTCACCAACAACTTATTGATGATAACAAGATACACCAATAAAGTCATGAGGGCGGCACACACGCTATTCGTTCCAAGTCCTCTTCCGATTCGGCTGTCTCGGAATCCGGGCTTTTCACTACTATCGTTGCCGCAATGCACGTCCTAACAATTGTCTTATCAAATTTCTAATTCTCGCCGTAGTTGTTGTTCTTCGCCAACAACAACCACTCAAGCAGCTGACTTGGTTGCTATTACACCATGTCTATTAAAAAAGAAAATCAGTTAAATAAAATTTTTTAGCTTTCTGATAAGTTTTTTCCAAACTACTTAAAATCAACTCTTTCTTTGATTCAATAGATCCTGTTTCATATTCAATTCGGGTGAGGCCATCTATATCTGCAAATAATTCCACATCTTTTTCGGAAAGAATAATCATGGCATCACTTGCCCCATAAGAAGCTGAATCGAGTATACTATCAAAAGCTCCAAAGCTATAGCCTAGTTCGAAAATTACATTTTGTCTGGCTCTTAATTTACCATTGGCCATTAAATCATCTTTAGTGAGCATCACAATCACACAATGAATATCATCCCAAATTAAATTTCTAAAGTTTTCAAAAATGGTATCCGCAATATATTCTTCAATTAAAATTCTTGGTGAGTAGCCTAATTCTAGAATGTAATTTTTTACTTTTAAATAGTCTGTAGAATGGCCATGCATGATAGCCACTTCAAAGTTTCTTTTAGGCATAAGATTAAGTTTGGGTTTGGTTAAGTTCAAAGATAAAAAAACTCCAATAACTTTTTTACATTCTTAGGGTTCCCGAAACGGATGTTGCGGTTTAAAACAAAAAAAATCGGGAGCAAAAAAAAATTACTCCCGAAATCTACATTCAAATTAAAAACTAAGGACTTAGAATAGACATATTATTTTGAGCATTGGCATCAAACAATGGATAATCAAATCCATCTACATAACCATCGCCATTTAAATCTGTAGCCACATAAACCCCTGTTAGATTGGCTTGCGCATCAAGATCAAACATTGGATAATCAAATCCGTCGATGTAACCATCCTGATTCAAGTCCCCGGTATAAAAGGCAAATACATTTGACTCAATTTCGATTTGATTGTTGCCATAAGCACGATCTGCAGCCATAGAAAAATTATAGGTTGAATTGGTAGGGATTAGAATTGGGTTGGCACTCCAAGTCTCGAGGGTATTACGATGTTTGATGACTACATAATAATTTCCAACCAAAACTTGATTGAATATGGCGGTCACTTCTCCATTAGTTTGTAAAAATGCTTGGGTACTAGCTATGATTGTTGAGGGCACAAGATCGTTATGAAGTTCAACAGTAATCTGATCGGTGAGCAAAGGATCTATGCCGGCATTTTGATTTAACATGACAGGTGCCATCATATTAGAGCCGATATAATATCCTTGTAAATACAATTTCAAAGACAAATTGGTAGAGCAACCTTCATCTACTTGACCATTGCAATTATCATCTATTCCATTACCACAAACTTCTATGACCCCGATGTGTATATTTAAATTCGCATCATTACAATCTGTTCCATTACTCACATATCCTAGAGGCTGTACACAAGTAGAAATTGAATTATTTGCATCTCCATATCCATCCTGATCTTGATCGGCATACCAAAGTGAATTTGGATTTACGGTCACTGACATGGTTGCACTTCTTACACAATTATTGGCATTGGTTACTGTCACAGTATAGGTGCCTGAACTAGTTACATGAATCGATTGATTTGTACTTCCTGTATTCCAAAGATAACTAGCCCCAGTAGAAGCTGTTAACTGAACACTTCCACCCTGACAAAAGGTAGTAGGACCATTCGCAGTGATACTAGGTTGTAAAGTTGGATTATACCTTTCATCAATACCAATGCCTAAATGTCCTGAGGCTGTGCCATAACCTTCAGCTACCACATAATACGTGGTGTTGGGTGAAATAGGAATTGTAAACACGGCTTGTTGTCCGCAAATTGGTCCATCATCCATAGAATAAAATTGAGTTCCAGTGGCATCTAATACATGCACATAATTATCGAAAGTAGAACCACATGTACCAATAATGATTGAATCTGCACAAGGGCCTGTTGTAAATTGAATAAAGACATCATTCGATGGCTGTGCATTCGTACCTGTGTAAGTACTCGTAAATCCTGAACCAGCCCCCGTTAAAAAATCTGTTTCAAAAGGCAAGGTTGCTGCGATGATTGGATTACTAAATACATCCCCAATTCGCGGAATGACTGTCACGGCGAAAGTGTTTGAATATACATCGGGACAATTTGTTGATGAAGATTTGACACGAAGTAAATAATTTCCGGCAGTAGCTATGCTTGTTGAACAAGTCTGATAAATTTGACTGCCAATATCAGACCATGTACTACCTGCATTGGAGGAGATTTGCCATTGTCGATCTATGCCTGTATTGCCTGTGAGGGTAAAGACCGACATGGTCGCATTACCTGCTTGTATGGTAGATGGCCCTGAAATAGCGCCACCTAATAAAGGTTGTATACATGGTGAAATGATATCGAATGTAATATCATCTATATTCAATTCACTTTTATTGGCACCACTCACCACATGAAACCCCACATAATAAATTCCAGTACTTGTAGGTGTGATATTAGAAGTGGTTGCCACACTATAAGTTGTGTTGGTGATATTTGCATTTCCATAAATCTGTGAGGAAGTCATCCCTGCTGCACTTGCACTACTACCCCATTTAATTTCTAATTGCTCTGGTAAAGAAGCAGTTTTGGCTTTATACCAAAACCTTACTTTATAACTCGATCCTGCTGTGAGTTGTAAAGGCACTGAAAACAACCAATCATCAGCTGGCAAAGTTGCATTTTTAATATACCCTGGATTATAATAATAAGTTCGATAAGCAGTTGAATTTAAATTCCATGTATTAAAATCTCCATTCACATTTTGTACTGTCCAACCGCAAGGCCAGGTGTTATTCGGAAAAGATTCTGTATAAGGAAACGTGGTCACGGTAGGATTATTAAAAACAACTTGAACAGGTAGAGAGGTAGATGAATCACCACTATAAACTTTAGAACTATACGAAGTTGTGGCTTTTAGATTGGGATCATTAAGGGCAATCGTAGCACCTGAAATATGGGTTTAGTTCGTATTGTTTGTTCTACTTTGCCATTGATAGCTTAGCCCTGTGTTTGTAAGCACATTGGAAAGAGATAGTGTAACATTACTTGCAGTACAAAAATTATTCAAAGAAGCTAAAGTGTTCAGATTAGTTGGTGCTCCAGTACAAGCCGTTGGATTGGCTAATTGTAAGGCAGCCAATGCATTTACTTTTCCATAACCCAAATCGGTACTCCATGTTCCATTTGGTTGATTAACCACATTGCCATTATACCCATACCCTCCTACTTTATCGCAAGAAGATTCTAAGATTTGTCTAGCTTGAGTCATAGTTAATGAAGGATTCGCACTTAAAATGAGTGCCATCACACCGGCTGCATTTGGACAAGCTGCAGAAGTGCCATTAAATATTTCCATATAATCGCCACTTCGATAACCTGCTGCACCACTAATATCGGTTGAATAAATTTTTACGCCTGGAGCAGCTACATCAGCACCTGTGCCATAATTTGATCCCCAGTTTTCTCCATCACATGAGCTGGGTGATTTTCTTTGGTTACACATAGACATCGCTATCACTGAAATCACATTCGATAAACTTGAAGGATACGCAGCTGCTGAAAGATTGCTATTACCTGCAGAAAATAACACAGGTGAACCTAAATTTCCTCGACCCTGAGTTGTTGCTCGTGTAATTGGATCGCTGATTAAAGTAGAAGCAGAACCTCCGCCCCATGAATTACTCAAAATATCTGCATCACCTTGATTCCAAGCCCAATCGATAGCAGTACCTATCCAAGTATTGGAGGTCACCCAAGATGAGCCACTTTTATAGGCTATTCGAATAGGCACAATTTTAGCATTGGGTGCTACGCCAGCAATTCCTACATTATTATTTGCAGTTGCCGCTACGATGCCTGCGCAATTCGTACCATGTGCATCATTGTTTTGAGGAGCCCCTCCGCTATTTTGTAAGGTAGCATCATAGCCCGGTAAAAGATTGTTGATTAAATCTGGATGCACTAAATCAACACCCTCATCGATGATAGCTACTTTAGTTGCGGCATTGCCCATCGTTATTCCCCATG
>CAZSUF010000221.1:0-6739 GCA_964609875.1 uncultured Bifidobacterium sp. | reverse complement strand
AAGCGCGGCAGGTACCAATGCTTTTGCTGGATACTTTAACGGAAATGTAACAGTAAATGGTATGTTAGCAAAATCTGGTGGTACGTTTAAAATAGACCATCCACAAGACCCTGCTAATAAATATTTAATCCATTCTTTCGTAGAAAGTCCTGATATGATGAATATATATAATGGCAATATTACAACTGATGCCAATGGATTTGCAACAGTATCATTACCTTCATATTTTGAAGTTGAAAATAAAGATTTCAAATATCAACTTACTGTTATTGGCACATTTGCACAAGCCATCGTAAAAGAAAAAATAAGTAACAACCAATTTAAAATTCAGACAAACCAACCAAATGTTGAAGTAAGTTGGCAAGTAACTGGTGTTCGTCAAGATGTATGGGCCAACGCAAATCGTGTGATTGCAGAAGTTATTTACCTATGATTCATATAAAGGGTTGCTCAAGCATTTGGGCAACCTTTTTAATTTTATTTAAAAAAAAATTAAAACCTAATTCGCGTGACTCATACAATTGCCCCTTCACAAATGATCAAAATATGCATTTATCAAATTAATCTTTGTATTTTTAGTGTCAAAAAATATTTCTTATGTTCGAAACTTCTCGACCCATAAAAGGCATTGAAAAAAATGTGGAATCTTTAAATAAAGTAGCCTACATCAATGACGTGCCATTTACTTTAATTCCAGGAGAGACTATTTTGAATTTTGTCAGAAGAAGTTTAGGTGAAAATCTAGTACCTACCCTTTGCGACGCACCTAATTTAGACCCTTTTGGAAGTTGTCGTGTTTGCAGTGTAGATGTGGCTTTGGTACAAAATGGAAATTCAAAAGCTATGGCTTCTTGTCACACACCTGTGATGGAAGGTTCCTACATTTATCCTAATAGTGAAAGAATACAGAAGTTAAGAAAGAACATTATCGAATTGGTGCTCACCGATCACCCACTCGATTGTTTAACTTGTGAAGTAAATAATAATTGCGAACTTCAAGATGTAGCAGCGCAAGTAGGCGTGCGAACAGTTCGCTATCCAGCAGGCAAAAACCATCTTCATAGAGAAAAAGATTTAAGTCACCCCTATATGACTTCTGATTTTTCCAAATGTATAAATTGTTTTCGTTGTGTAAGAGCCTGCGATGAAGTACAAGGACAATTTGTGCTCAGCATGGCCGGACGAGGTTTTGATAGTCATATCATTAAAAGTTTAGATACTAATTTTTTCAATAGCGATTGTGTCAGCTGTGGTGCTTGTGCACAAGCTTGTCCAACCTCAGCCATCAGTGATGTATTTGAAAGCAAAAGCATTGTAGCCAAAGAAAAAACACGCACGATTTGCACCTATTGTGGTGTAGGCTGCAACTTAGAAGTTTCTACCATCAACGGGGAAATAAAAAGTATTCAAGCTCCGTATGATGCTGAAGTCAACAAAGGACATACATGTTTAAAAGGACGATACGCCTTTAAATTTTATAACCATAAAGAAAGATTAAGAACGCCATTAATTAAAAGAAATGGACAATTTGAACCCGCCACTTGGGAGGAAGCTTATACTTTTATTGCCTCCAAATTAAATGAAATTAAAAGCAAGTATGGACCCGATGCCATTGGTGGAATTTCTTCAGCGCGATGCACGAATGAAGAAAACTATTTGATGCAAAAGTTTATTCGTACTGTCATTGGCACCAATAATATTGATAGTTGCGCCCGTGTTTGCCATTCACCTACAGCCTTAGGCATGCAGCGAACATTTGGCACCGGCGCAGCAACAAATTCAGTAGTTGATTTAAAGTATGCAGATGCCATCATGATTATCGGCGCCAATCCAACAGATGGGCATCCCGTTACAGGCGCTAAGATGAAACAATTTGCTATGAGTGGCAAACCAACCATAGTCATTGATCCAAGAAGAACTGAGTTGGCCAAATATGCCACTTATCATCTTCCTACTAAACCTGGAACCAATGTAGCCATACTGAATATGATGTTGTATTATATCATGACTGAAGACATAGAGGATAAACAATTTATTCAAAACAGAACTGAAGGCTATGAAGATTTCAAGCAACATCTTTTGTCCATGAATTTGGATGAGCTTGAAACCATCACTGGCGTTGATAAAGAATTAGTCAGGAAAGCAGCGATCGCTTATGCTACTGCAGGCAATGCCATGAGCTTTCATGGATTAGGCGTTACAGAACATAGTCAAGGTACGTATACCGTCATGCTTATTGCCGACTTGGCCATGATCACTGGAAATATTGGCAGAAGAGGTGTGGGTGTGAACCCTTTGAGAGGACAAAACAATGTACAAGGCGCTGCAGATATGGGTTGTCAACCACATCAAGGTGCTGGATACTATGATGTGACTGATCCTGTATATCACAAAAAATATGAAGAGTTTTATGGTGTGAGCTTACCGAATTATATTGGACTGAAAATACCTCAAATGTATGAGGCTGCCATAGATGGAAAATTCAAGGCTTTATGGTTAATGGGAGAAGATAATGTACAAACAGATCCAAACACGAATCATGTAAAAAAAGCTATGGAAAATCTTGAGCTTTTAGTTGTCCAAGAATTATTCGAAACTGAAACTTCTAAAATGGCTCATGTGGTTTTACCTGCAGCTTCATTCTTAGAAAAAAGCGGCACGTTTACCAATGGTGAAAGAAGAATTCAAAAAGTGCAACAAGTTGTAAAACCTTTATCTGGCACAAAAACTGATGGTGAAATCATGGTTGATATCATGAATGTCATGGGTGCAAATCAGGCTCCATACGATCCAAAAACTTTGTTAGAAGAAATATCACAAATTGTACCTTTCTTCGCTGGGGTGAAATGGGATGAGCTAGGAGAGAATGGCAAACAATGGCCAGTAAATGCAGACGGTAGTGATACAGAAATTTTGCATACAGAAACGTTTAAAATCGGTAAAGGGCAATTTAAAAAAGCTACTTGGAAAGAATCAACCGAATTGACAGACAATAAAAAAGAATTCCCGTTTATCTTAACAACCAATCGAGAATTAGAACACTATAATTGCGGCACCATGACACGTCGAACGGGCAATGCAAAAATACTTGAAGTAGATACCTTAATGATACATCCCGATGATGCTGCCAATAACTTGATTGCAGAAGGCGATATGGTTTGTATAGAAAGTGCTAGAGGAAAAATTGATGTACAGGCAAGAATAACAACTGAAGTTAAGCCTGGCATTTTATCATCTACTTTTCATTATCCTGAAGTGAGTATGAATATTCTTAGTAGCAGTGTAACAGATGCCGACGCCTTATGTCCTGAGTATAAAGTATGTGCCGTGAGAATCAGAAAAAGCAAGGGTAAGTATAAATTAGCCACGACTGAAAATTAAGAACAACAAGCGGCAACGATTGCAGTGAAAAGCCCGCATTCCGAGAGGCTAAACGAAATTGAATTCATTATCTCACCGTCTTAGCCGATTCGGAAGAGGACTTGTAACGTAAAGCGTGTTTGCCGCCCTAAAAAGAAATGTAAAAATTCATTTTATAGTTGGGAATAAGATACTATTAAGATGATTCCATTAGTTTATATCCCAAGTCAGTATTATTATTGCATTTGTGAAAGGCCTGCTCTATAGTATTCTTGTAATGATCTGTCTTGAATGGATGGCATGCGCCAATATCATGGCACCAACTGGCGGAAAAAAAGATGAAATAGCCCCTAGTATTCGTTCAAGAAATTTGAAAGATTCTGCTTTAGAATTCAAAGGCGGAAACATCGTTTTTGAATTTAACGAATTTATTCAACTCAAGGACTTGAACAATCAGTTGGTGATTACACCTTTGCAAGCAAAAAACCCCGAAGTCACTTTCCAGAAAAGAAAATTAACTATTCATTTTCCTGATTCTTTACTACAAGACAATACAACCTATACAGTGAATTTTGGAAATGCGATTCAAGATTTGCATGAAGGAAATTCATACACAAATTTTGGGTTTACATTTTCAACAGGAAAATATTTTGATTCCTTACAACTTCAGGGAAATGTTGTTCAAGCTATGAATGGACTTCCCGACACAGCTGCTTGGGTGCTACTTTACCCTGATCAAGTAAATGATTCAGCTATTTATACGCGCAAGCCCCTTTATGCCTCTAAAGCCATGGGAGGCAAATTTCATTTTGCTAATTTACCTGCTCGTCGATTTAAGATATACGCTGTACAAGATGGAAATCATAATTTATCCTATGATCCTTTGAACGAATCTATAGGATTTTTACCCGAGCCTATTCTTGCCAGTGACAATATGCAAGCGCTTACCTTATATACTTTTCAAGAAGTTCATTCAAACACGGATACCAATTTGGCACCCAAAAATCCAATGAAAGAAAAAAGAAAAGAAGAAACAAAAATGGCCGACAAGAAAACGATTGAAAGGTATAGCTATATGGTGAATGCTGATACACTCAATAAAAATAAAATAAGGTTTGACATCCAAGATAGTTTTGTTATTCGTTTCGAAAGAAAACTAAAAAATATAGATGAAACTAAAATTCGACTCTTTCAAGATCAGGTATTAGAAGCCAGTGCATCTATAAAAATAGATAGTACAGGACAATGCATCATCATTAAAAATGAATGGTTGCAAGATGTTGGCTACTCACTTAAATTGCTCAAAGGATTTGCACAAGATTCTACTTCCATGTCTGCTCCAGCCGCTGAATTTAATTTTAGAACAAAACGAAAAAGTGATTATGGAATTTTAACAGTCGGGGCAAATCCAAGCAAAAATAATTGGCTCGAATTGTTTAAAGAAGGCAAGCTAATCTCGCGCAAACAGGTAAAAGATAGTGTAATAACGTTTCCTATGTTGCTCCCAGGAAACTACCAACTTCAACAACTTACTGATCTGAATGGAGATCAAACATGGACAACAGGTAATTTGACACTTAAATTACAACCTGAAAAAGTACTTCGCTTTCAAGAAGAAATTTCCATTAAAGCGAATTGGGAGAATAAAATTAAGTTAGTAGAAGAAACAACATCTTCAAAAAATAAAAAAGAAATTAAGCGCTAAAAAAATCAATCTCTTTTTTTCTATTGTCTTTTTCAACGCGACCACTAATCATAATGCTAATTTCATATAACACAACCAAAGGAATAGCGACCAAAGTTTGACTCATCCAATCAGGAGAAGGCGTGATGACCGCGGCAACAACCAAAATCACCAAATAAGCAAATTTTCTATAATTCCGCAAAAAGTCAGGACTAATCAAACCAATTTTTGTGAGCACAAAAGAAATGATCGGTAATTCAAAAGCAATGCCTGTGCCTGTAATAATATCCACCATATTCTCTATATAATCATCGAGTGTTGGCTTGGTTTCTAAGGCTTGTAAAGCACCTATTTTAAAATTAGATAAAAAGCTAAAGGTAAAAGGAGCCAATAAAAAATAGCCGAAAGATATGCCCAATAAAAAAAAGAAAGTAACACCCCAAACAGCTCCACGTGTATTTTTAATTTCATGTGGAGAAAGAGCAGGCTTTATAAAACGCCATAGCTCCCAAAAAATATAAGGAAAGGCAAGTATAAAGCCTCCCATCACTGAAATGCTAATACTGCTCATAAATTGAGATCCAAAGGTGGTAACCTGCATAGAAACATTAGGGGCCGGCATACAAAGTGCATCTCCGAGATGCAATCGATGACCTAAGTTGCAAAGTCCATCATATGTGATAAAATCTTTGCGCATAGGCCCAAAAATAATTCGATCAAAAATCCAATCTATATTGATGAAAATAAAAATGGCTAAAATGATGATGGCTAAAACTGCCCGCATCAAATGCCAACGCAAAGCTTCTAAATGCTCAACAAAACCCATTTCAAGATGAGGGTTTTCAGGATTTCGTTTTCTTTTGAGTAAGGGTAAAGCCAAAATAAGGATTAAATTCAATCGCGAAATTAAACGAATTGTCGCAATATTAATTCACTAAGCTTAAATGAAGTGAGGCTTATTTTTTATCAACTTGTGCCTCAAATCCGATTGAAAAAGGCGAATCGTCTGTATTAGCCATAATCAAAGCATTCTTTTGCACAGCACCTGCTTTTCCTGCACTATTAAATTCTAAGGTAATTTCACCTTGCTTCCCTGGCATTAAGGGTTCTTTATTGAAGAAAGGAGCTGTGCAACCACATGAAGTTTGTACATTCGAAATTAGCAATGGGTTGCTTCCTGTATTTTTAATAATCCAAGTATGTCTTACTTTGTCGCCTTCCTTGATTTTTCCAAAATCGAATTTTGTTTCAGGTACTTCCATCGTCGTTTTTGCCATTTTCTTTACTTCTTCATCTCTTTTAGCTTGGTCATCTGCAGATAAAGCAGGCTGTGCATGTTCTTCACTTTTAAATTTATTGAAAAGGGCATTCTGACTCACTCCACTTAATTCTACCAAAGCAATTGCCAAGACTGATAACGTAAGTACAGTTAGAAGGATGGTTTTTAATGTTGCATTCATGCGCACAAAATTAATCGAAATTTCAAACAAGAAATTGAATTAACGAACTATTATAATAACCTTGTAAATGAAAAAATATTTTGGGCGGCACACACGCTTTTCGTTCCAAGTCCTTTCACGCCAGAGCGCGTGATGCGGGCTTTCCACTACAATCGTTGCCGCAATGCAAACATGATAGGTCACACTTTTGGTGCAGAATTACCATTGTAGATAGTAAATAACTTATATTTGAAAC
>CAZSUF010000220.1:1047-6743 GCA_964609875.1 uncultured Bifidobacterium sp. | reverse complement strand
TGGGATGCTTGTTGACCAAAAGTATAGCTAAATATAAAATATCCTGCAACAGGAAAAAGTATTGAAAAGGTTCTTATCAAGATTTCGGCATGAGCATATTTGCCGATTATGAATAAAGTAAAACAGCAAGCTAAGTAAATGCCATATATTAGAACTGGTTTATATTGAACTAACTTTACCAAAGTTTTGCGAAACATTGTATGTAGCCAATTTGCTACACTTTCAGTTCGATATAGGCATATGAATAAACAAGCAAGTCCAACCCAAATCAACGTTAAGGGTATCGGCAAATAAATAGAGCCAAACAAATTGAATTCAAACTTGATTAAGGTATTCTCTAACTCAAATTTAGAAATATGTTCTATCGGTGGAAATGTTGCAACCCGCCACCATAATATAAATCTATACACCAAAAGAGTAAATAGCGTGGCCAATATCACATACTCAATTCTGTCCATTCCTCTGCCAGGCTTAAATATCAACACCAACAAAAGCATGATAAAAAGCAAGATTGTATAAATAAGAATATGATTATAATTTAAAGAATGGTTTGAAAAATCTCTTAATTCAAACAATGAATAAACTTCTTCATCGGCATGTTTAAAAGAAAATTTATTTTCCTTGGGTGTGAAAATTTGTTGCTGTTGATTATTGTCTATATAATGGAATCTCAAAGGCCTATTCGGTTGATCTGCAAAATATTGGATGTAACCAGAGATACTACTATTTGAATTAGAGGTTATATTCTCAAATTTATACCCAGCTTGTAAATTAGAAGAAATTACTTCATCCAAATTATTGGTTACAAACCTGATAAATTGCTTATGCACTTCATTTCTTTCATTCCAATCTTTTAATGAATACTTAGCTGGGTAATCGATATAAAGGGCATGATTTATTTGAGGATTATTTAAATTATACTGTGCCGCATTTATGTTTGACACTTTCATTTTTCGTTGTTGTTGATTAAATCCAACAAAGAAATAGGTTTCCTTTTCTAAAGATGTTTCAATATAACGTCTAGGCTGGATAAGTTGCTCTTTCACATAAAAATGAAAGCCCTGATTGATAAATTGATAAGAAGGGAAAAAGGTCAAACCTTGAAGATTATCATGATTATCATAATGACGTAATAAATAGCAATCCCCTATTTTTAATAAGATAGATTCTAGTATTTGTTTCGTTTCTACTTTGCTGGAGGTAAAATGACTATTTGAAATCAATATTGAGTAAAGTGATTTTCCTTTGGTTAGATAATCGTCTTCCACTTCAATTTGATCCTCAAAATAATTGCTTAAATTTAATTCTTTCAATAAGGTACTATCACGGCATTTTAATTTGATGATGTATTTTACCTTATCATCATCTAGCTTTTGAATGGTAAAATTTATTGAGTTATGTGCATGTTGAATACTAAACTGATTGTCAATTTGTGTTTGATAAATATCATTTATAGGCGTGGCATGTTTACTTTCAATTTTAAATGAAGGTGTATAAAATGAATCAAATACTAACTTGAATTTCTCTCGCTGATATCTCAAATCTAAAGAAGGATGGATGGAGTCTGCTAAGTCTTTTTCACCCAATCCATATAAGGAAAGATGATCTTTAAATGCTATTCCTGTTTGACTTATAGTATGATAATCTGTGTTCAGGAAATACGGAAACTTATTTCCTGGATTCATTACTCTTTTTAGCGTAAATAAGGAGCCTAGAAATAAGATGGTTAAAAATATGGCTGGTAAAAGCAATCGAGCTAATCTATTCAATTGGTAATTCTTCTGAATAATTTCAGACTCATTTCCTTGCTTTAGTAATTGAGGGTAAAAATGACGAATAAAATAGTTGTTACTTAAGCTTCTTTCAAATTGAATGCGTGTTACATAAAATAATACAATATTTACAATACTTAAGCTTAAGAATATGGAAATTGCATTGCCATAAAAAAAGTTTAGTATCCCAATTGGAATAATGAGTAGAAGAAAAAATAGAATATACTTCTTCATTAGCTTTGCCTAGTAATTAAATATGATTTAATATTTACATGATCAAGTTGATCAATATTATACTCGGCAAGCAAATCACAGATATAATGTATAAACACAGGCACATCACCAAAAACAGGCTTATTGGATGTTTTGACCAATAAATTCTTTTGGATAGTTTCAGGATGCAAGATTTCTTGTATATTAATCAGATCAAATTGGTCTGCAGATTCTCTTTTCGAATGAATATAACTTATTGCATGAAAACTAATTTGAAGTAATGAACTTATAAATACTTTCTTGCTTGACTCTTGTACGGGATAATCTTGATGAAGATCAAAATAACTTAAAAAAGGTTGAATGATTTTTTGATATAATTTTTCAGCATATAAATTATCTTGCTGAACTTTCATTCGAAGTGTATCTAATTGTTGAACAAGATCACTTAATGCTTTTTCATTATCTTCTAATTGAGCTTTTAATTGTTGTTCAGTTTGTATACCAAGCTTTTCCTTTTCCTGAAGCTTCAATTTAATTTGTTCATAAAAATTTTGAAATTGAAGCTTAAGCTCTTTATTTTCAATAGATGAATGAATTTCTTTGGCAGTCACTTCTAAGGTTGAAGAATTTGAATTCACTATTAATTGAGGCTGCAAGTTTTCTACAGCAGGCACTTTGTTTTTTAATTTATCATACAACAAACACCCTATCCCCATCAATAACAAGCCTATCAAACCGAAAAGGTAAATGTTTAGTTTAGAATTGCTAGCCTTTGTTAATGTTTTGGCTTGCTCTGAAGATAAATTATCATCGTCTCCAATCACTTCATTGGGTACTCCTACAATTATCATCTTGCCTTTCAATTCGGGCTGCATTAAGCGATTCACCATTTTTTCTGCTATATCTGTGATTTCTTTTTTAGCTGAAGTATCGTAAAATAGGTACTTGGCGCTTTTGTAAAACTCATTCGAGTCGAGTACCTTTTGTGTAAATCCTATTTGTTCTAGAAATTCGTTTCTTTGAGATTCTTGTTTAAAATAATAACAAGTGTGATGTGGCCCTTTATGTTCAGTTAATTCGTATTTTTTATTCAGTATATTGCTTCTGTAGTTACTTACAGTTAATTGAGTTCCGTCTGAATTAAGTTCACAAAAATCTTGATATGAATTTAAATGTAAAGGCTCTTGCGCATGCACACATAAAAAGCTAGTTATTAAAAGAAGCAGGCAAGCAATTGATTTACACCATACTCGTTTTTTTGTATTCATCATAATTTGTATAGTCATGGTTAAAAATATAAATCATTTTGAATGTTTGGAATAACTTCATTATTTATTGTTTCAGGAATTGTTTCTTTCGCAATTTCTGCTTGTTCAATTTGAGTGGGTTTGACTAAGTTTGGATTTGCTTTCACTGTGGAAATATCATTTCGTTGTATGGACTTTAAATATTTTTCATCCAAGGCTGCTGGAAATAAAGAGGGTATTAATAATTCATGTGATAATGAATCTAAATCGCCAATCTGCTGTATCTCTGAAATATGATCAATAATGCCTTTATCATTAAACCGTCTTACAAAGTATCCTTCACTCGTGAATTGTATATCAGCTCGAATGTTTGCATGTTGACCATTTGTATAAAATTCATTTCCTTTAACCGCATAATTTTTGTTTCCAATCAACAAAGTACTTCTCGACATCTTCGGATAATCTAGTTTTCCATCATCGTTGAAAATTATTTCTGGAATATAGCCTTCCGATTGATCTCCTAAGAGCTTCATTAATATGGTACTAAATATTTTGCTTTTAGTTTTAGGCACGATTTGGGTTGAACTTGAATTGCTATCACTTGATTCTTTTCGTTTGATGATTTGCAATGGATAACCAATCAACTCGGGATGAATCTGCACAGCATCACGAAATATTCCTTTGATACAAATTTCTTTCAGTTCATCTTGTTTTAACGTAATGATCTGCTCCGCTGAAATGCCTATTTCATGTTGCAAGGCTAATTCTAATTTGACTTTAAGTAGACTAAATAAAAAACTTCTGCCGCTCAATAAAACTCCACCACAATCAAAATCAGCTTTATTCTCTTTGATAATTTTAATATTATCAACAATATTGTGAACTATCATATCGCAAGCTTCACCGATATATCCATAAAAATCTGCGATATGATCTACTTGTGAAAGGATATCAGTCATGGTTTCAATAAAAGCACCTTTAGTTGTCATATTGCCCAAACTAATATCCCCAGAACGAGCGGCTTCCCATTCCTGCTTAATGATATTGTTTTCAGTGCTAAAGTTAAATTTCAATCTTTCCAATTCGGCATATAAATTATTTCTCAGCTTTAAATCATTGCCGAGTATAATTCTTACTATTTTTTCTCGAATGAATTGCTTGGCTACATTGGCATCTTCTGCATGTTCTCTAATAAAATGTACTAAGGTTTCAAATATGGAATATGAAATTAGATTACCGGCACCTGCAAATCCATTTCTATAAATGGGTTTTAGATCAAAAATATTTTTTTGTCCGCTCCGAATAATAGAAAAATCAGTAGTGCCTTTACCACAATCTATGACGATGTAATCTTTGTTAGGCTTAATTTGATGCTCATTTTTATTGATATATCCAATAAAGGATGCATCGCTTTCAGACAGGGTTATAATTTCCAAGGCTTTGATTTTACCTTCAAATTCTTCCTTAGCCAAGGCAGTAAATATTTCATTCACTTGATGTTTAGTCATGCGAATATCATAGGCATCATAAATATTGGGAACGAGTAATGTAATGCTGATATACTTATTTTGTCTGTACTTGATAAATTCCTTTTTTAAGATCGAGGCAAAAAATGTTTTTAAAATAGTAGCATATGTTTTCGATTTAATTTCTTTTAAGGAAACATCAATTGGATATTGATCTATCATCAAATCAAAATCAAAATCCTTCAGTACTACATCATAATTATGAATAATTTTCAAATTAGGTAATTGATGATAATCTTCTTTAAGTCCTACTACCCCTTCTTTGACTAACATTTTAAAGTTATCTTTTTCGTTCACGATAAAATGTTGCTTTACATAATTTTCGTCAAAGCCATCTAAGGTTTTTTTGATGAAGAAAATAGATTTGTAGAAATTAGTATCTCTTTCTTTTTGTAAAAATCTTCCTTCGTTTTCTTTTTCGACCCATTGTTTCGACACATGATAATTATATACATTTTCAAATAATTTCACTGTTTCTACTTCTTGTCGATACGGCATATTATCCACATGGGTATAACGTTTCACTGCCATTTGAGATGCCTCCGAACCAAAGTCTAAAGCTAAACCAAGATACTGTGCAGGATGAACTAAATAAGTTTTAATTTGTTGATGATATACTTTGTCATGTGCTTTTAATTCAAGTTGAATATCTAAACAACAATCGGTAAAATCATTTTCTTGCGGCGCATGCATCACTCTGGCAAGTAAATTAAAATGAGTATGATCCTCTATACATTCTAATTGAAGTTTAGAAGATAACAAACCAATTATTTCATGTCGTTGTATACTTGTTTCATGTTTAGGATTTACCTGAATATCTTGCTCTTCAATATCTTCATAGTCTTTATTCGTTGATGCATTTGAAATGTTTTCAGAAGATCGATTCTCTTGAATAATCAATTGAAGTTTATCTTCATGATATTTCAATGCAAAGGAGC
>CAZSUF010000220.1:0-1033 GCA_964609875.1 uncultured Bifidobacterium sp. | reverse complement strand
ATGATTTGAAAACTATTTAAATTAGGCACTTCCATAATAAAGGACTCAGGAATGCCAGACATATTTTCAAGTAGTTCAGCAAAATGTATTCGACGATCATTTATCGTCAAGGGTAGTATATATTGAACCATATTAGGTTAGGTTTAATGAATTATATTGAAAACTCCTGAAAAGCTTTCCTGAATTTTAAAGGTGAAGCGATGTTTTTAAATTCTTCTTTGGTGCCGCCAGTGCCAATAATTTGAATGCTGCCAAACCCAAAGAGTCTACCAAAAATACTTTGATCGACATTCACACTTTCAATTTTGCTCAAGTTCATTTCAACAGTCTTACGGCTTATGAGGCCAGTTTTGATGATCACTCTTTTATTGGTGATGGCAAATTCGTCTGTGTATCTATCAATCATAGGTGCAATAAACAAGGTGAATAATCCTCTGAGTGTAAAAAAAATAATCCAATGATAACTTGTTTCAAATTCTACTCGTTCATCACGCACTAAATTGTTGTTGACATAATGTCCCATTTCTTATTTTTTAAAGGTGTAAAAATAGAGTTGTATAAAGGTATAGAAATGTTAAAATAAAGAAGTAGAATTTGGGCAGCAATTCTCGCTTTACGTTCCAATCTGCTAGTTTACTTTCGCTGCACTCAAGTAAACCAGCAGGATTTCCACTGCAATCGAGGCTGCGATGCGTGATGGAAATAGACTTAGATATCAAAAGAAATTAAACTTTGAAGTCGGTACTTCCGTTTTTGGTTTCAAGTTTGGTATGCTATAAAAGTACAAAAGGAAGAATTAAATTAATAGCTATTAGAAAGCAGGAATGTCCAGCCAAGAAAATAAGCTAATAATATACTAATGATGAACAGAATTACAACTTTTGAATTTTGCACTTCAGCGAGCCAGACAGAAGTCTCATTTTAGGCAATTGTCCTGTTATTCAGGCTTTATTTTTACGATTTTGTTATCACGCAAAATAACTAATTCACTATTTTTAGTCTTCTTAAATTCTAAAAGTTTTTCATACACTTT
>CAZSUF010000219.1:1762-6750 GCA_964609875.1 uncultured Bifidobacterium sp. | reverse complement strand
TAGAATATGCTGACGTGAACATGGGAGCCAAGCTGATTCCATTAGGACAAATTATGAATATGCAAATTGATGAGATTGAAGATTGGAAAAATCATGAAGTGATTGTGCATTGTAGAAGCGGCATGCGTTCGATGCAAGCTTGTGCTATGTTAGAGCAA
The DNA here is from genome assembly GCA_964609875.1 of uncultured Bifidobacterium sp. GTDB lineage: Bacteria > Bacteroidota > Bacteroidia > Chitinophagales > Chitinophagaceae > OLB11. Next base: position 6,592 of record CAZSUF010000219.1, on the reverse strand, counting down.
TTAGGATTTACAAATACCAAAAACTTAGCAGGGGGCATTCTTGCGTGGGTAGAGCTTAATAAGGAGTAAAAAAAAATGTTTGCGGTTCTTTGAGATATGTAAACTAAAAAGAAGATTCTGCTCCGTTAGCTCGAGTGTATTTTAACACCTACTGTTGGTGCAGGTTTGCAATCTGTGCCAAATAAAGTTTGTAAATTTATCTAAACAATTGACTGCTAAAAAGAGTCAGTAAGGTCTTACACATCTCGTAAAGATGGCTGGCTAATTGAGATTAAAATTAGAACATTTGGCATGGAAAAGCTAGATGTGGCACAAGTCAGAGAAATGGCGACAGCCTGTGTGGACGCTTGGTAGAATGTGAGGAGAGCTTACAAAAAAACAGTTAAGCATGTATCCAAAATGCGAACTCAGCAAATTGATTCCCTTTCCACCATTCACTCGAGATCCATCGCTTATAATTTGTACTTCCAGCTTGACTTTGCAATGGAATAATTACATCTCCTAATTGATTTCGTTTGGCTTTTATGAGACTAGTTTCTGGAATAACAATTGCTACATGTCCCGACTTCCCTTCTTCTTTTCTGCGCGCAATAATAATGGCTACACCACCCAAATTAGCAACTTGCTGTAAACTAGTCAAATTTCCAGTTTGTCTCCATCCAAACTCTAGGCCAAAATCATTTAACCATCTAAAAATATTATTAGCTCTAATTTCTTCAATGGTATTTCCATAGAGTGGCTTAACTGTTTCACCTTGGCTTATTTTAACAAGAGCACTCTGTGTCCACCAAACTCGAGGTAAATATATACCAGCTAAGTGACAATAATCATGAGCATAAATATTACAAAAAGTTGCATTGGAAGTTGGTTGATATCGTTTATGGCTTACTTTTTCCACATTTAACCAATCCACTATGTCATTCAATGATTGAGATAATTCTGCGGGCAAACCACTTTGAGGTCTTGTAGGTTGATTTGATTCATTTAATGTATGTGCATTTGCATATTCAATTCGTTTTATTATTGTGCCGGTAGCTTTTGGCATATACACAGCAGGAATATTAGGAGCTATTATTGAATTCGGAATAGATACAGGTATCACTTTGTCTTTGACAGCAACAATATATTCAGTGGAAACATAACCTATAAAATGCCCGCCATTTATGCTTGTTTCTACCTGAATCCACTTATTAGATATTGATCCAGATACTATGCTTAGCAAATGGCCCGCTGGTAAACCTGCCAATATATTACTGTTCGGCTTGATTTTTGGAATACTAGGAGTCGCACGAAGATTTAATGAAGTAGTGGTATCTTTTACTTTAAAAATCTTTTTACTTGAAGATACTGGGGTAGGCGCTGGAAGTGGTGCTGGTTCAATTGGATTCGTTAAAGAAATTGTTTGCGCAATTCTTAAATAGTCAAATATATTTTCACCATAATAACGACCATCGTCACTCTTATGACCTTGTTTAAAGCCTAAACTTAGATCTGCCCTACCTTTGTTATATGCTATAGCTACATAGACCTTTTCCGTGTCAGTTAAAACAGTTTTAGTACTCCATCCTTGCCTATCTTGAGCATTTTTTAATTCAGAAATACATCTTCCAAAACAGGCATCAGTATTCTCCCATTTTTTATTTAGAAAATAGTTTGGATCTGTTTTGAAAAATTGAAGGTCATACTGAAATATCCCAAAACCATGACAAAATTTATTTTTGTTTTTTACGGCACTATTGTACCCAGTAATATGTTTTGACATATCAACTAGCGCTTTGCGAGCGATATCAAACATATCTTGTCCATTGGTGGCAGTCAATAAGGCTGCCTTTGTTTTTGGAAATGCCGACCTATTTGGTGCATCGAGCGTATCACCTACACAGAGTTTTACTAAATCACTAATGGGTACTTTGTTTATCAATTGACTCCAAATGTAGCCGGTCTCTTGATAGGCTATAGCGCAAAGCAAATCTTCAGTGTATGGGCTATTCACTGTAGCATTTTGCAATTCATTTTTAAAGGTGTCTTTAAACCACCTAATGGCATCATAAACTTTCATAGTTTGGTTGTTTAGAGTATGAACTAAAGGTAAAATAAAATTGATTATGTTACAAATAAAATGACCAGCTATAAAAAAACTTATGCCCTTTAAGATTTAAAAAAAAGTGCAAATAATATTAAAAAGAATTACTGCCATTTATTACTTAGTTTGATAAAATGTCTCTACTGATAAATAGATGAAATAATTGCGATTAAAAGAAATATCCTCGCATTCCGCATTTAACAAGAATGGTAATACCTACCTAAAATACTATTCCTTACTTAGTTCATTCAATGCAATTTGCAAATTTCGATGCGTACTCACAATTTGCGGATGATTACTTGCTAAATATTGTTTTCCTATTAAAAGAGATAATTCAAAATACTTAACTCCATTCTTATATTCTTTCAATGCAGTATAACTTAATCCTAAATTATTGTAATCTCGTGCTATAACAAAATGCGAATTGCCATGATACTTTGAATCTATTTCAAGACTGAGTTTATGAAAGTGAATTGACTTACTATAATCCTTCATATAAAAATATATTAGCCCAAAATTATTATAGCAGGTAGCTATATCAGGATGTTCTTCCCCAAAAAACTCTTTATATATTTTTAATGCCAATTCACAGTATGTTAAAGACAATGAATATTCACCCTTCTTCCCATGTGCAACACATAAATTATTATAAATGGTCGCAAGACTTGGTGCTTCCAAATTAAGGTTCTTATATATTGCCACGGCTTTGTTAAATGAAATTATTGAAGTTTCTAATTCGTTTATTAGACTAAAAGCTTTTCCCAAATTAGCATAGTCATTAGCTACGATTTCGTGGTTTCCTTCAAAAAAATACAAGTTAATCTCTAAAGATAAATTTAAATACCTAAGCGCATTGTTGTAGTTGCCACAATCCATATAGGCTCCTGCAAGATTGCAATAATTTGCTGCCACATATGGATGATTCTCTCCAAAATTCAAAATATTAATTCTTATAGCATTCAAGCAATTTTTAATGGCATCTTGAAATTCTCCTAATTGATTTTGTACCACGCCGAGAATGTTATAATACATAGCCATCTTGGTGTCATCTTCAGAATGTACTTCTAATATCTTTTTTAAGTATATTTCGCTCTTAGGATAAAGTCCTAATTCCCTTGATAGTTGTGCCGCTTCAAAAAGATAGTCTTCATTCCTATCATCAATTTTTGAAGCAAATTCAAAGTTCTCCAAAGCGCTACGATAGTTTAATTCAAGTTTACTAATCTTTCCTAACTCATAAAACGTACTTGCAGTTTTTTTAAACGAATCCTTTGCAGATTCATTTAAGTATTCTTTGGCTTCGGATAATTGACCTTTGCTTATCGCTATACTTGCCTTCTCTTTAAATTCGTTCTCAAAATTATACCTTTTCAATGATGCAGTTAAGTCATTCTTATCCTTTATGTGCTGTTGAATTATTTCATCGCTTTTAGAAAGTCTGCTTTGAATCTCTCTCACTTCACTCTCAAGCTTCAATATGTAATTCTGATTCGTATTAGATTCAATTTCACTTTGTAATTTACTAATTTGCACCTGCTTCTCAGCTAATACGGCTAACAATGCATTAACGCCAGCGCTTCCTCCTTGCAAATCTGAAGGCGTCTTCCTACTAAAATGAAGCGTTAAGCGCTTAAATAATAGTAATTCAAACGTTTTAATATCATCATATTCATCATTTAGTACAGTATCATCCAGGCCTTTTTTAAATTTTAATAATTGATTAAAATCGTTGACTTCAACTTCATTACTAGGTGCAAAATTCGTTTTAAAGAATACAAAATATTTCCGTTGTAGTGCATTTGCTAGATTAAACTCTTCGAGTGTATATTTTCCAATTTTTGAATAAAAAAGGAAAATACATAAATCGCTCTCTTGCAAAATAGGATTTATAGCCTTTTGAATTGTTTCAAGACTTGGATTATTTCCATAAACCATATTATACTCCCAAAGAAGTGGCTGGATATCTAGGTTAGGATATCGCTGATTTATGTCATTTAAAAAAACAATACACTTTTGTCTCTCCTCATTCAATTCAGCAGAAGATGCAATAAAAACTTTTAATATTTCCCTATCCATACTAAGTTTAAGTTCATATAAAAAATCTAAAATAAAATAAATCTAGATAAGAATAAAATATCCAAGCTCTTTAGTAATTCTAATATGGTATACTCTCTACTTAATTTTGCCTAGCTTCAAATAAATGCCGTTAAGGAACAGTGTATAGAAATTAAATATAATCCATGCAATAATTACTATAGGGATGGTAAAAACTAATTTTAGTAAACGAATCTTACGATGCCTTTTTAAAAATTTACCAAGAAGAAAAATATCGATTGCACCCATTACCAACATTGCACCTATCACTTTCATTAAAGTCACAATAATACTTCGCCAAGTAGGAGTAGAAAAAATATCAAGCAGGTCATGAATACAGAAGTGGTAAATAGCCTGTCTTTTAACAATCACCCATGCCACTGATACAATAACGAATAATATTCCAATACCAATCTTTGCATAAGAGTAGCTTTTATTCTTCAATTTCAGGAGCGCCCACCATTTGCCAAACATTATTTTTCCGATTGCAATTGCTTTTGTTAGTCCCTTTGGATTTTTATTAAATTGATCCTCCATTTTATTAATAAAATCCCACGGTTGTGCCCCACTAACATTTGTTGCTGTTTGTTTTAAGGAGTGAATAGTTTGCAAATAGCCGCTATACATTAAGGCATTGGCTTCAGTGTCAGTAA
>CAZSUF010000219.1:0-1752 GCA_964609875.1 uncultured Bifidobacterium sp. | reverse complement strand
CATCCAAATCGGTGCGAATTTCTGATAATGCCTTTTGAAGTTTTAAATTAATACCATAAGTGCTATCATCATTACCAAATATATTTCCAGTACGTGCATTATTTCCAATCCATTGTACGTCATCTTCATTTAATTCGCTTCTCAAATGCATTAAATGCACTTCATTAAAAAAGCCATTCTTTCTTCTTTGAATAGCATTAGACAATTGCATTTCTCTTATTCTTTCAGAGGCAATGCTCGAGCTCCTCAGTGATTCACCTACGGTATTGCGTTCGCGAAATTCACCACTATCTATTTGTCCGCTGGCATCACTTATATATATTATTTTGCATTCTTGCTCCACAATTGCCGAAAGACCTTGATTGTCACAAACACCCCCGTCTACTAATTTTAAGACTTTACTTGAATCCACTTCGAGATTGTTGTTTTCATACAAATTTCGAAACTCTAATGCAGGAAACATTGCTGGCACACATGACGAGGCTCCTACCGCAAGTCTAAGAGGCAGGTTTTTGAAGAAATATTCATTAGCCTCACTATAGTATAATTGTGTATATCGAGCCTTTGTATCCACTGTCTTATTAATAGAAAAAGGCGGTTCTCCCATCCATGTAGATGTAAATTGAAAATTGTGCCCCGAATTGATATTGGTTGCATTCAGCACCAATTGTGGCACTTTATTCAATCGCAGGAAATTATCAGTTCGAGCATTAAAATTAGTTGTACATAATGGTGCAATTATAGTGTCAAGAAGTGTAATAGGACTTGAAAACTTAATTTTTGGTGATTTTGCACTAATCTTCTTTGCTAAAACATCGTACAAATATTCATCATACAATTCTGCCACCCTATTGGTTCGGGTATAAGAATCCATAAAAGCAATTTTTATATTTGATTTAAAGGAAGAAAAAATATTCATTCTCAGATTTTTCTTTACGCCAATATGAAACTCAACAATTATATCCTTTACAATGGTAATATAATCAGTACTTTCTATGTCAGCATCTTGATTGGTTTCAAACAATTCCTTTAACTTCAAATAATAATAAGCACCTATTATAGATCCGCCAGACACACATGACAATACTTCTATATCCTTTAATTTATCATTTTCTGCCAATGCCGCCAATACTCCAATATGAAAATAGGCTGCCCTAAACCCTCCTCCCGACAACGCCAAGCCCACCCTTCCTTCATTATTAGGTAGTTTAGATGAGGATGTCAATTTAAGTAAAATTCGCAGGCATTTATCATATTCGTCAGCACTGAAGCCCTCTATTAATGTGATTGAAAACAGCACTTTTCTATCATTATCTTTTGGGTTGCTTTTCTCGAACTCTTTTTTTATGTCCAAAAAACTTTCTCTGTCAGCATAATTTTCCCGTATTTGCTCAATTAATGAATTTTGTTTCCATGTCGGAATTTCAATGTCGTTATACTTGCGAGCAATAAGGCATGCTTCGTTATACTTGTTTACACCCAGCAATGCTTCAATTAATGTAGCGTATAACCATGACTTGTCCTCCAATTTTAAAAGTGCAATAGATAAATCACTACATGCTTCATTTCCTAATTGTTTGATAATAAAAAGCCGAATTTCGGTTGCTTTGTCCAAATAGTTTTTGACTGATTCTGATAAATGAAACCCCTCTGATTCTTTCAACTTAATCAATGCTAGTTTTTCGTAAACATAGCTCAGATTTATACCACAGTAACCAAAATCATTTCCATTATTGAATTCTTCAATTTTAC
>CAZSUF010000218.1:2284-6789 GCA_964609875.1 uncultured Bifidobacterium sp. | reverse complement strand
AAACGAGGAGAGTTCTGAGGCAATTATTCATTGAAGGGTAAATAGGCATTCTTAACAATCACTCATGAAATCGAAAGTGAAAACTTGAGGTATCACCTATGAAAATTAGGGTCCCCGCAACGATTGCTCGCGGCAGGAGCGAAAGAAAATCGGGGGCATAAAAAACAAGATTGTTCAAGAAAGGTATCCTAACTATAAATTACCTTTGCACCCATGCGTAAAACTTATGTGAGTATAGTGATTACTGTGTTGTTCTGTACAACCCTTGTGTTAATGGGGTTTACTGGCAATAAGCAAACTACAAAGGTGATGACAGCGGTGCAACTTGGTGAAAAACTTTTCTTTGAACCCATGCTTTCTAAAGATATGAGTATAAGTTGTGCTTCTTGCCACAAGCCTCAATTTGCTTTTGCGGATACGAGTGCTTTTAGTGTGGGCGTTGGTGGAAAACTGGGTACGCGCAATACACCCTCTGTGATGAATATGTCCATGAGAGAATCTTTTTTTTGGGATGGAAGGGCCAAGAGTTTGGAAGAACAAGTGGTTGGGCCCATTGAAAATCCCCTTGAAATGAATTTGTCTTTTAAGCAAGCTGTTACGCGAATTCGGAATCATGACAAGTATAGAAAATGGTTTTATCAAGTTTATCATCAACTTCCAGATAGCGCCACACTTGTTTCGGCTATTGCAACTTATGAAAGAAGTTTAGAAACCGATCATACGCCTAGTGATCGATGGTTGAATGATGAGCCTAATGAAATGACGGCTTCTCAACTTAGAGGTCGAGAATTATTTACAAGCGCTCGAACTCGTTGTTTTGATTGTCACTTTACACCAGACTTTACGGCTGATGAATTTAGAAATATTGGGCTGTTTAATGGACAGGATTTACATGATAGTGGAAGATATCATGTGACAAAAAACATAGATGATATAGGTAAATTTAAAGTGCCTGGTTTGCGCAATATTGCTATGACGGCTCCTTATATGCATAATGGACAATTTAAAACTTTGCGCGAAGTGATAGATTATTATGATGAGCCCGATAAATTATTTCATGGAGCTATCAACCGAGATACGATATTGCCAAAAAAAATTGGACTTTCAGAAACTGAGAAGATAGATTTGGAAGCTTTTTTGCACGCCTTGACAGATGATAGATTTACTAATAAAAATAAATGATCTTATATTCACCTACCTTGTTTTGTATAAGCTTAAATTAAAATTCATCTCAGATTGAATCATGTAAAAGTAATATGGCTTTGTAGTTGGTATCCGAATGATACAGATGCTTTTATTGGGGATTTTGTTCAGCGTCAGGCTAAAGCAGTTGCTAGTTTGATGCCTATTCATGTATTGAATGTCAATTATACAGATCAATCAGATTATGAAACTGAAGAAGTACATGGACAATTGGTCGAAACCAGAATTTATCTTCAAAGAAAAAATAAGATAGCTGATTTGTTGCGATATAAACAATGTCATGAAACCTTTTTGAAAAAGTATATGGCTCAGTTTGGCAAACCAGATTTGATACATGTGCAAATTCCCATGAAGGCAGGCATGGTAGCCTTAGATTGGAAACGAAAGTATCTTATACCCTTTATTGTGACAGAGCATTACGGAATTTATAATAGGGTGGTTGAAGATGCCTTTCATACACGAAGTTTTTTGTTTAAATACTTTACAAAAAAAATTATACAGCAAGCAAGGGCCTTTTTGCCAGTCAGCGAGCAATTAGGGGCTGATATAAATGAATGGGTTTGTAAGAAGGAATTTGTGGCGGTGCCGAATGTAGTAGATACCACTATGTTTAGGTTTGAGGGAAAAGAGAATCAAGGTGTTTTTAGGTTTATTCATATTTCAAATCAAGTGCCCTTAAAAAATGTTGAGGGAATTTTGAATGCAATTCTTCAACTTTCTTTCATTCGGGAAGACTTTGAAGTATATCTTATTGGTGCATTAGAACAAACGTATATCGATTGGACAAAGCAACAGGGTATAGAAAAATTAGTTCGTTTTTTTGGTGAACAAAGTTATAATGAAATTGCCCAACAAGATAAATTGGCTCATGCAGGTTTGCTATTTAGTTATACTGAAAGTCAATCTTGTGTGGTGCTAGAATGGCTATGTGGTGGATTGCCAGTGATCAGCAGTGCTGTAGGGGGTGTAACAGAACTTATACAACCTGAGAATGGCATCTTGGTAGAATCGGGCAATGTAGCTCAATTGGTACAAGCTATGGATCAAATGATGAAGCATTATGATAATTATTCAAGGAAAGAAATTGCTTTACGAGCTAGAAGTCTATATAGTTATGAAGCTGTAGCTCAGAAAATAATTGCCCAATACGATAGATGTATTAAACCTTAATCTTTTTGCGAAGCTCAAAACTTTGACCTAAATAAAGTTTACGCACTTGTTCATCAGAGGCGAGTTCTTCGGCGCTACCTGATTTTAAGATATTTCCATCATATAAAAGATAAGCTCTATCTGTGATGGATAAAGTTTCTTGCACATTATGATCAGTAATTAGAATGCCAATGTTTTTATATTTCAATTGTTCTACAATCACTTGAATATCTTCTACAGCTATGGGATCTATTCCTGCAAAAGGTTCGTCTAGTAAAATAAATTTTGGATTCACAGCAAGCGCTCTGGCAATTTCAGTTCTTCTTCTTTCGCCACCACTCAATACATCGCCATTGTTTTTTCTAACATGAGTCAATCTAAACTCGCTCAATAAAGATTCTAATTTCTCTTTTTGTGCTTCTTTAGATAAGGAAGTGATTTCTAATACCGAAGCAATATTATCTTCCACACTCATTTTTCTGAAAATGGAAGTCTCTTGTGGAAGGTAGCCGATGCCGAGTTGGGCACGTTTATACATTGGCAGGTTGGTGATATCCTTTTCATCAAGATATACTTTTCCTTCATCGGGTTTAATGAGTCCAACAACCATATAAAAGGTCGTTGTTTTTCCTGCACCATTGGGTCCGAGCAGACCAACAATTTCGCCTTGTTTAACTTCAATAGATACTTTTTTAACCACAGTACGATTGCGGTATATTTTTACTAGCTGATCAGTTTTGATTGTTGATATCACGAAGGTAAAAGTAGGGTAATTTTTGAAAAGTAAAATCTAAATAAAGTGTTATACTTAACTAAACATGCCAGACCGATTTTTCAGGATAAGCTTAAGGTTTTTTTTCGAGTCGAATTCCGACACTCATGACTTCTGGTAAAGGATCTGTTCTCATAATTTGTTGTAGCTCTACTACATATCTGCCTACTCGATTAAATTTAAGCATGCCATTTCGTTGGAGAGGCATTTGATGGTCGGTAATTTCAAAAATTTCATTCATGCCTCTACCCAACCATTTACCATCCGCTTGTGCTAAAGGAATTTCTGTTCTGGTTTGAACAAACTTGAGTTCGCCTGGGGCAAGTGTTTTGATGTTGAGCCAAATATTTGAGAAAGGGTAGTTGTCTGTATGTCGCATAGTTAAATACATATTGTAGTAGCAACTTGTATCAGTAATATCAAATTCAAGATGAGGTACAAAATCATGCGACCATTTGTTTTTTGGAATAGACATGTTTTTTTCAAACACATTTGATGGAATACAAGCATGCAAACAACAGGCAATCCCAATACATAATAAGGTAATCTGTTTCATGTGTTTATAGTGCATTTAATAATTGTTCTTTAGCTTGTTCAAGTTCGTCCTTCATCATCACGACAATTTTTTGTATGCCTACATCATTGGCTTTAGAACCCATGGTATTTATTTCTCGCCCGATTTCTTGCAACAGAAAGCCTAATTTTTTTCCTTTATTTGTATCTTCTCCTTGTAACATCTCTTTAAAGTATTGACAATGATGTTCGAGGCGGTTTTTTTCTTCGGTAATATCAAACTTCTCGACGTAATAGATAATTTCTTGTTCAAGTCTATTTTTATCTACATTCGTTGATTGCATATATTCTTCAACAGAGTTCAGTAGTTTTTCTCTGATTTTATTGATTCTAAGTTTTTCATGTGGATCAACTTCAGTGTTTAATTGACTGATTTTATCGATATTGGCAGCAATATGTTTTGAAAGCATGATTCCTTCTTGAGCACGATGTTTAGTGAGTATAGCACAGGTTTCATCGATTTTTTGGGCGATGATATTCCAATCACTTTCGTTCATAGTATCATTTACAGAAGAAACAACTTCGGGCATACGCATGAGGGTAGGAAGTGCATCTTTCATTTCTAAGTTTAATTCAGCCGCAATTTGTTGCATGCCTTCATAAAAGTATTTAGCCAACTCTAAATTGATACTAACTGGTTTGGATGTACCATGTTGTTTAAGAAAAATATTTACATCGATACTTCCTCGTGAAAGATGTTTTTGAATTTTGTTTCGAACTTCAATTTCATACAATTTTAAAATAGGAGGGAGCTTAGAATTTAATTCAAATTGTTTTCCGTTTAGTGAACGTATTTCTAATGAACAAG
>CAZSUF010000218.1:0-2274 GCA_964609875.1 uncultured Bifidobacterium sp. | reverse complement strand
GGCAAAGAAGAATTTATTATTGGTAGTCCTAATATTTCTAATGAACAAGTAAAATTTCCAACAGGAAATTCTGTGCGTCCAAAACCAGTCATCGAGTATAGCATATGTGTATTTATAGAAGTTTAAAAGTAAGTCAATTCTAAGAATATTTTTTTAAAGTATTTTCTAAGAAATGTCTATTCAGCTTGATTTTTATTTTTTTTTGGCTGAAATTTTGATTTTTATTTTTATATTCTTTTTGAAGAATTGAGTTGCAATAAATTTGATATGAAAAAAAATAGTTCTTTGAAACATTGATGAATAAAAGGTTATAGAGAAGTGCAAAAAAAAACCGAATGAATATTTCACTCGGATTTTTCGAATTTATGGGTTAGTAAGTGTTTTACCACTACAAGTATAGAAAATATTTTTTGTTGATAAAAATTTTTTTTAAAAAAAGTTATTAACCATTGTTGATAAGGGAAGGATGAATTGAGTCATTTTTATGATGAAAAATATGCAGAATGAAAATAAGGATAGTAAAATAAATTCTTAAAATAGATAGACAAGAGAGAACATAATTTGTATCTACCTTAAATATTTACATTCGTTCGAAACATTTTTACGGCGATAGCCAAGAGAATAACACCGAAGAATTTTCGAATGACAAGTATACCCGAATGACCTAAAATTTTCTCTAGCCAGTTTAATATTCTTAGCGCTACAAATATGATCACGAGATTAATTAGAATAGCAATGAGAATATTATATTGATGATAAAGTGATTTAATAGACATAATGGTGGTGAGTGTACCAGAGCCTGCAATAATGGGAAAGGCAATGGGTACTATGGATCCGGATTTTGCATTTTGATCGCCTTTGAAAAATTCTATGCCTAAGACCATCTCTAGTGCAAGGATAAAAAGTACAATAGAACCAGCTATGGCAAATGAACTTATATCAAGTCCCATAAAGGATAGAAATTGTTCTCCTAAAAAAAAGAAAAGTAGCATCAGTAATCCAGAGACTAGGGTGGCTCTTACTGCACTGATTTCACCCATTTTGTTTTTTAAAGAAATTAAAACAGGGATCGATCCTAGTACATCGATTACAGCAAAAAGTGCAAAGCTAGCTGTGAGTATTTGAGCGAAAGAAATATTATGTACATCATATATATTCATGAGGTAAAGATAAAGTCAATCATTCACATGTTAGAATGAATATGACTTTGTTTTCATCCTTTACAAACTTGTAAGGCGAATTAAAAAGATGAAGAGCCAATCCTTTTCACTGTATTTGTATTGCGGCAACGATTGAAATGAAAAGCGTGTGTGCCGCCCAAAAAGTTCATGTCCATTTTATTAGATGAACTAGTTCAGGTGAAGTTGAATCAATTATTTCCTGCGTGGTTTGAATCTATATGATTATTTTTGCGCACTTAAATGATACACCCATGCAAAATTCAACTGTAGCCGAAAGATTTATGCGTTATGTGCAAGTGGATACACAAAGCGATCCTGAAGCCACTTGCTTTCCTAGTACAGAAAAACAAAAGGATTTGGCGAGAATTCTTGAAGCAGAACTTAAAGCATTAGGCTTGCTTGAAGTAGAAATGGCAGAGAGTGGTTATGTGTATGCAACTATTCCAGCAACTTCTACGAAGCAAGTACCTGTAATTTGCTTTTGTTCGCATATGGATACAGCACCTGATTGCAGTGGCACAAATGTGAAACCGATTTTGCATTCAAATTATCAAGGGCAAGATATAGTGTTGCCAGATGACACATCTCAAATTATTCGTTTAGCAGATTATAGCTATCTTAAAGAAAAAATTGGTGAAGATCTAATTACTGCTTCAGGCTTGACCTTACTTGGAGCAGATGATAAAGCAGGTGTGGCTATCATTATGGATTTTGCGCAATACATCATGGCTCATCCAGAAATACCTCATGGTAAAATTCGTATTTTATTTACACCAGATGAAGAAATAGGTAGAGGCGTAGAACAAATTGATATGAAAAAATTAGGCGCTGATTTTGGATATACTTTAGATGGTGGAGAGCGAGGCGCATTAGAAGGCGAATCATTTAGTGCTGATGGTGCCGTGGCTACCATTTATGGAGTTAGCGCGCATCCGGGTTATGCGAAAGGTAAAATGATTAATGCCATCAAATTGGCAGCAGAATTTGTGGATGCCTTGCCTAAGGAAACATGGAGTCCAGAAACAACAAGTGGGAGAGAAGGTTTTGTGCATCCTACTGCTATTGAAGGATTGATGGAAAAGGCTACGGTGAA
>CAZSUF010000217.1:1195-6808 GCA_964609875.1 uncultured Bifidobacterium sp. | reverse complement strand
TGAGACAGAGTTGCACATAGGAGTTGTTGCCTATCTAAATTAAATGTTTTCTCTGTGGTCCTCTGCGCTGCATTCCCTCTGTGGTCCTCAGCGGTATATGCATTTTATTTGAGATAGAGTTGAATAGAGGAGTTGTTGCCTATGTAAATTAAATGTATTCTCTGTGCAACTCTATGTTGCATTTTCTCTGTGTAACTCTGTGTAAGTTCATTACAGCAAGATGCGGAGGGTCCCCGTTTTTACAGCAACACTTGAGAACAAGAGATGATGGGGGCATAAAAGTTAGAAGCCTCTAGTTCAATTTAATGTTGTATCAATCAATATGTCTTGGTATTTTTAGCACTTAATTTACGTGCTTGCTCATTTCTTCAGTAAAACATATCATTTGGCTGATGGGATTTTTAATCCTTTGCAGCGCTCATGTAGTGAAGGGTCAAAGCATGTCTCCAAAGTTTTCTCATGTAACAGTCAATGAAGGATTGTCGCAAGGAAATGTGACTAGTATCATGCAAGATAGCAAAGGGTTTATGTGGTTCGGCAGTTGGGACGGCTTAAATATGTATGATGGATTTCGTGTGAAGGTGTACAAAGAGCAATTGAAAAATCAGTTTGCTATCAAAGGATCTTTGATTAATTCCATCCTTGAAATTTCTTCAAATGAAATTGCTGTGGCTACTTCTCATAGTTTGAATTTGTTGAATCGAGAAACTGAAAAGTTTGTGTCCTATACTATCAATGACAAACCAAACGATACTAAAATTATTAAGCTCGAAAAACATCGATTGGTACTATGCATCAACAATGAATTATGGAATTTTGATTTACAACATAAACAGTTTGCCAAAGAGAAATCTTTTAAAAGTGAAGCGTGGAATCAATATTTCGGAGAGAATAAGATTGCCGTAAATCATGCAGCCTCTTTATACCCAGCGCTGTTTGATGTGATTTTAACTGATATCCATTTGTTTCAAGTTTTTCAACAACTTCATGAAGCTCATGTAATCAATGATGTCTTAAAACATGATACTTGCTATTATATAGCCACAGATCAAGGTTTGTTTGTTTTAAAGTCAGGAAAAATTTCTAGGCTTACCAAAGAAATTAAAGTTAAAAGTTTGGCTAAAAATAAAACGAAGTTGTTTGTGGGTACTCAAGATACGGGCGTACTAGTTTTTGATGTTTATTATGATAAAGAAAATCAAGTATGGCAAAATGATGAAAAAAATAGCCAGAGCCTTACAGGAAATTTTGTACGTACGATGTTTGTAAGTAATGATGAAGTGCTATGGGCTTCTTCATTAGGGAGTGGTGTGAATTTTACTGATTTGAAAGATAAGTTTGTACGAACCTTGTTTTCTAAAAATGACGATAGACTGTTAGTTAAACAAGATAGGTATATAAAAAATATTATTGAAGATAAGGATAGTGTGCTTTGGGTAAATACGGTTACAGGCAATTTATATCTGTTGAATAATGCGTATAAAGTAATTAGCGTTATCAAACCCGAACAGATTGATGCAATAAGAAAGCCAAGTTCGATACAACAAATTTTTCAAGCTAAGAATCATACGATTTATTTGCTGACGGAGCAAGGATTATATAAGCAACATAAAGGCTTTTCATTTACTCATATAGAAGCCAAGGATTATTCTTTTAATCAAAATTATTTGATTCATATGAATCCTTTGAATGATAGTACATTTTTGATTGGGAGTAGACAAGGCGTATCGACGTTTCAGGATAAAGGCCAAATATTTAGAGATACACAATTTGACACTTCCAATGTTATTTTAAGTACGTATACCGATCACAAAGGCAGGGTTTATTTGAATAGTATGTTCGCAGGCATTCAGATTTATAAACAAGTACGATCGTGCTATCAAAAAATAAGAAGCATTGCTTTAGGATTGAATGCTAAACAGTTTGTAGAAATTCAAGATACTTTATGGATTGCAACTTCTTTAGGGATACTGAAATTAAACACAAAAAATTTCACGTATAACATCTTTGATGAAAGCGATGGATTACCCAGTCAATGTGTATATTGTTTGATTCAGGATAGACAATTGAAAAATACTTTTTGGTGTTCGAGTAATAAGGGCGTTTTTCGATTTAATACGCAAACAAAGCAGGTTATGTTATTTGGCTTAGACGATGGATTGTCTAGTTTAGAGTTTAATACCAATGCTTTTGCTCAACGAAAAAATGGAGACATGGTTTTTGGAAGTACAGATGGGTTTTCTGTTTTCAGTATAGGTCAAAATGATATTTTTGACAAGGAGCCACCTGTTTTGCTGAGTGAATTGATGGTGGCTGGAGTGCAAAGTATTCCTGTTTATGAAAATGGAAAACCAATATATAAAATACCTTATCATGATAATGGCTTTACTGCCAGATTGCTCAAATTGAAGTATCCCAATTATGGGAGTACTATTTCATATCGATTAAAAGGTTATGACAAGCATATCGTCGAGAGTACTTACCCTGTAGATATCAGATATATGAGTTTGCCTATTGGAGAATATGAATTGGAGGTTAAGCTATTAACTTCTACTGGAGAGTCTACTTGGTTAAGTTTAGCAAGCATCAAGGTGATAGCTCCATGGTATTTAACTATATGGGCGTTTTTTTTATATGTTTTATTATTTGCAGCATGCTGCTGGTGGATTTTTAATTTGTATCGCAATAAGAATATTCAAGAGAAAGTGGCCATTCAACAATCTAACGAAATGATCCTTAAAGAAAGAGATAGAATTAGTGCCGATTTGCATGATGATATTGGTTCGACATTAAGTAGCATTTTAATTTATAATGAATTGATTTTGGCCAATAATCAATCAAAGCCAGCATCAATCAAATCTTTGGCAGAAAAAGTATCTTATCAAGTAAGGGAGCTAATGACTCGAACTGAAGATATAATCTGGAGTCTAAAAATTAAAGAGGGACAAGTTGAAACGATTGCGAAAAGAGTGAATGAATATGCGAGTGATTTGATTGCCACGCAAGAAATGCAATGTAAAGTAGATATTGATCCGGAGTTAGAGGCCTTGATAATTAAGCCCGAACACCGAAGGAGTATACTCATGATAATAAAAGAAGCCATGAATAATTGTAGAAAATATAGTGGTGCAAATTTGTTTATTTTAAGTATGAAAATTGTACACAAAGAAATTGTTTTAATGATAGAGGATAATGGAAAGGGTTTTGACGAAAGGGTTGTGGTGTATGGTGATGGGATACAAAACATCAAAAATCGATGCTTGGCCATGTCTGGATTTGCCAGTATTACAAGTCAACTCGCCACCGGAACACAAATAAAATGTCATTTTCCTATAGCTATATTTAGTCAAAAAAGTTAAAAGGTAAAAGCATAATTTTGATTCATGATTTCTGTTTTTATATATGATGACAATAAAGCTAGGCGAGATAGTTTAATGGCCTTACTTGAATTGACCGAGAATATGCATTGTGTGGGCAGTGCCTCAAATTGTGCTCAAGTACTTCAAGAAATTGCAGTAGCAAAACCTGATGTAGTGTTGATGGATATTGAAATGCCTGAAGTAGATGGCATTGAGGGCGTACGATTAATTAAGCAAGCGTATCCGTCGATGAAGGTAATTATGCAAACTGTTTATGAAGACGAAAAAAAAATATTTGCTTGTTTGCAACATGGAGCGGATGGCTATATTCTTAAAAAGGCTTCTATAGCAAGTATCATTTCGAGCATTACAGAAGTGTACAATGGAGGCGCTTTTATGACACCCAGTGTGGCCTTGCAGGTAATGAATTACTTTAAAAAGGAACAAATTGTAGATGACAAATTAGAAAGTTTAAGCCCGAGAGAGTTAGAGGTATTGAATAAATTGGCAGATGGATTAAGTTATAAAATGATTGCTGATGTTCTCTCGATAAGCTATAGTACAGTGAATAATCACATTAAGAAAATATACGAAAAATTGCAAGTTCACTCTTTGGGTGAAGCTGTGGCATATGCCTTAAAAAATAAATAATATGGCGTTGGCAACACATGATATGATTGAAAACATAGTGTTAGGTGCGTCATTAATCAGGAGTTTCTATCATGCTATTTTATTTATTCATCAAAAGGATAAATTTCTATTACTGTATGCCAATTACTTATTTTCATTAAGTGTTTATTTAATTTTTAGAAGGATAACTCATTATGATTCATTCGAAGTTTCAACCAATAGACTTGCCTTTGCCTTTGATTATCCATTAATACTTTATATGCTAGTTAGCTATGTGGTATTTTGTTCAATCATTCTAAAAATAAATGATAATGCCCCCATTGTAAAACTTGCTGTGTATTTGTTTTATTTCATTGCGAGTATCTTGCTAATTATACATGGTTACAAATTGATCTTTACAAATGAATGCTATCTTACTAGAGAATTTTTTGTAGTCTCCAAACTATTTTTATCTGGATGTGCCTTTCTTGGAATCTTGGGAGCTTGGAAAGTTCGTGATACGTTTTTCATTCGAACCATTATGGCAGGGGCATTTGCATACGCAACATGTAGTTTGCTCACCATTATTTCTGTCTATTTCAACATGCCTATTTTAGGGCTTTTTCAATATGATCTTTACTTTATTGGATGTCTCATTGATATTTTAATTTTTTCATCCGCTCTAGGTTATAGAAATTATTTGAATCAACAAGCGAGCATCGAAGCTCATGAATTATTGGTTGCGGAGAGCAAAAAGAATAGTGCTTTAATTCAATTACAACATGATGTACTTCAGAAAGAAAATGAGCAACATCAGCGTCAATTAGCGATACAGGAAACGTTACAAGCTGAAGTGGGTGCTAGCTTGAGTAGTATTCATATATTCGCTGAGTTGGTATTGCAAAGAGATGATAGTTCTAAAGAATCCTTGGGCTTTATACAGCAGATAGCCACTCAAACACAAGAACTCATGGATAATATTGGGGATATTATTTGGCTAGCTAATTTAGATGCGAATCATTTACATGAGGCATTTATTATTCGTGTAAAAAATTACGGACAAGAAATTATTCAATCTCAGAATAAGGTATGCACTTACCAAGTGAATAGTTATTTTCGTGAGGCTCAGTTAACAAAGAATTTAATTAAGGATAGTTTGTTAGAAATTAAACAAACTATGAGAAAATTGGCGCAAGATGACCATGCAACAATTATGGATATTGTATTTGACTGCGATAAGAGTAAGCCCAAAATTTTGATCTTCTAGGATGTATAAAAAGTCTAAAAGTATGTTTAGTTTAATAGGAGTGCTAGATAGGTTAAATAGACATGAAATCTAGGTTGTTTAGAAAACGCTATTTATTGTAGATAAAGGAGAGCCTTCCTAAATGTTGGAATGGGGAATTGTTATGCCTCATATAGCTATATCTAGCTATTGTATAGCTAATGCATTAGAATGAATTTTACGTTTGATTCCTAACCAAATCAACTTTTTATCAAAATCAACTTTATGAAGAAGTCTTTATTTTTAATTTCCTTAGTACTACTGAATTTCTTGGCGATGGCGCAAACGCCCAATCCAATTGCTTCATACCCGTTCAATGGTAATGCCAACGATGTTATTGGTACGAACCATGGTATGGTG
>CAZSUF010000217.1:0-1185 GCA_964609875.1 uncultured Bifidobacterium sp. | reverse complement strand
ATTAGTATTGCTGATAATGCAGTTTTTAACTTCACAAGTTATTCTATCTCTGTATGGTTTAAGTACAATGCACCTGGAACTGCTGGCAAATCAATATGGTCATTGATATCTAAAAATGCAGTTGGCAATGGCTTTGATGATGCCTTTCATATGTGGGTTAATGCCACTACTAAGGAATTGGGAGGAAGAGTAGGAAACGGCTCGCTAGAATTTTATTTGGGTAATCCACCGGCTGTTGACAATGGGCAATGGCATCAATCTATATTGGTTTTTGATAACTCAAATAATGTTGTGAACCTATACTTAGATGGAGTACTTATTTCCTCAGTTGTAAATACCTCAAACCCGTTTAACAATGGATCAAATATCAAAATTGGTTTCTGGGAAGCTTTTAATAATTATTTTAATGGTTATATAGATGATATTAAAATTTACAACACCGCTTTAACTCCTTCACAAGTGGCAGCAGAATACACATCTTCATCTTTAGTAGCATCATACCCATTTACCGGCAATGCCAATGATGCCGTAGGCGCTAACAACGGCACAGTTAACGGTGCAATACTTACTACCGATCGCTTTGGTAACGCCAATAGTGCGTATAGTTTTGATGGGGTGGATGATTTTATTGGTATAGGAAGTTTAAATTTTGCCACTAACGATTATACTATTTCCTATTGGGTAAATGTGAACACAAATAATGCTGATATAGCTGTAGTTTCTGGTAACGACCCCGCTGCATTGAACCAGACATTTATTATGTCGGGGTTCAGTGGTGGAGTTGGAAGATTTTTACACCGCAATCCTTCTGGAGCAACAGGCGGAGTTAATTTAGCTGGAATTCAAGCTTTGACTTTGGGACAATGGAAATTCATTACTTGTATAAAACAAGGAACAACATTGACTTACTATGTGAACGGAGTAGCTGACAATACTATAACTGATGTGGCTGCGACCAATATCAGTAGTGCCATTTATCTTGAATTTGGCAGACTAATGAGTAGTGCTTTTACTCCAATATATCACTTAAACGGAAAAATTGACGAAGTAAAAATTTACAACACATCGCTAACAGCGGCTCAAGTTTTAGCAGAATATAACGCAACAAGCAATAATGGCTTAGTCGCCTCATACCCATTCAATGGCACTGCGAATGATGCAGCTGGAACAAATCATGGAACAGTT
>CAZSUF010000216.1:0-6829 GCA_964609875.1 uncultured Bifidobacterium sp. | reverse complement strand
GCGGATAGAATAAAAAAGAAGTAAATTTAAGCCCCTTTTAAACTATGAGTAATCGTTCAATTCGTATAATTTTTATACTATCCATATTGTGTGCTGGTTTGATGATTGTATCTCAATATTTTTGGATTCAAAAAGCGTATGAATTAGAAAAAAATATTTTTCATACGCATGCTACCATTGCCTTAAAAAATGTAGCGTTGCAATTGCTAAAAATGAATGACAATCATAGTACTGTGGATAGCATTGTAACTAGGGTTTCACCCAAATATTATACAGTTCAAATCAATGATAAAATTGATTCTACTGTGTTAGAAAATTTACTGAGGCGAGAATTATTAGCGCAACAAATTAAGACAGATTTTGAATATAGTGTGTATGATTGCGAAAGTGCTAAGATGCGTTATGGCAAGTATGTGAGTATGAGCAAACTAGATAAAAACGAAGTAATTATCCCCAGTGTATTTCCGCAAAAGTTTAAAGAGAACAATTATTTTGGCGTTCATTTCCCGCAACTTGATAAGTTTTTAACTAAAGAAATGACGAACTGGTTCTTTTCAAGTTTTATTTTATTATTGTTTCTTCTTATTTTGGCCTATGCAATTTTTATTATTTTTCGTCAAAAGCGACTTTCTGAAATTCAAAAGGATTTTGTCAATAATATGACGCATGAATTTAAAACCCCGCTTGCCACCATAAAATTATCATCAGAAGTTTTAAAAAATCCAAACATAGTTCAGAATCCTGAAAGGCTTTTAAATTATGCCACCATTATTAATAACGAAACAACACATTTAACCAATCAAGTAGAACGCGTATTACAAATGGCAAAAAGTGGTCGTGACAGATTAGATTTGAATAAAGAACAAGTTGATTTAAAACCATTAATTGAAGAAATAATTGATAAAACTTATAAGCCTTTACTTAGATCAAGAGGTGGCGATATAGTTGTTGATATGAAGCCTGAGTCGATATCTTTTATTGTTGACAAATTGCATATAAAAAATGTAATTAGTAATTTATTAGACAATGCAATAAAATATTGTATTAGGCAACCTCATATTGAAATTGCTTGCAGGGAAGAAAATAACCAAGTAATTATTTCCATTAAAGACAATGGCATAGGCATTTCCAAAGAAAATCTAAAAAATATTTTTCATAAATTCTACCGAATTCCTACAGGCAATTTACATGATGTAAAAGGTTTTGGACTTGGGTTGAATTATGTCAAACTAATTTGCAAACAACATGGTGGAAATATAAAAGTTACTAGTGAACTTGACAAAGGTTCAGAATTTTGTATATTTATACCTAAAAATAACTAAAAACTAATTTATGCCGCAAAAAACAAAAATACTACTTGTTGAAGACGATGCCTCTTTAGGTTATGTAATTAAGGATAGTCTTGAGGAAAGAGGTTTTGAAGTTACTCATGCCACAGATGGAAATATTGGCTGGCAACAATTTTCAAAAAACTTTTATGACCTTTGTTTGCTAGATGTGATGATGCCTGTGAAAGATGGATTTACCTTGGCAGCACAAATCAGAAGAAAAAATACACATATTCCCATCTTATTTATAACAGCCAAAGGCATGCAAGAAGATAAAATTGCTGGTTTTAAAGCTGGTGGAGATGATTATATTACTAAGCCATTTAGCATGGAAGAATTAATGCTAAGAATTGATGTATTTATTAAAAGAACTAAAGGAACCGATCCTGATGAACTCATTTTCAGAATTGGTCAAACTGATTTTGATTTTCCAAATTTAACTGTGAAAGGACCAAATACAGATATTCGATTAACTCAAAAAGAAGCAGATTTACTTAGATTCTTTTGTTTAAATCCGAATCGAGTGGTAAAAAGAGATGAAGTATTGACTAAAGTTTGGGGCAAGGATGATTATTTCTTAGGTAGAAGTATGGATGTTTTTATTACAAAAATCAGAAAGTATCTAAAAGAAGAAACTGAGATAGAAATTCAAACTATCCATGGAGTTGGCTTTAGGTTTATTAATCCAAGTGCGAAAGTTGATCCAGAATAAGCTGTTGGGTTTCAAGCAACTCTTCTTTAGAAAACTTCAGTTTTTCTTGAGTAAAATTTAAATCATTAGCAGAATTTATCGGAACTAGATGCATATGTGCATGTGGGACTTCTAAACCAATTACACTAATTCCACATCGATTGCAATCAAACGCCTTTTCAATGGCTTTTGCAATAGGCTTTGCAAACACTAACCAAGCAGATAAGACAGCGTCTTCAGCATCGAAAATTTTATCTACCTCTATTTTAGGTACAACCAATACATGACCCTTCACAAGGGGAAATACGTCTAAGAAAGCGATAAAATGATCATTTTCTGCAATTTTATAACATGGAATTTCACCTGCAATTATTTTTGAGAATATACTAGACATGATGGTATGTAGTTGAAAATATTAAATTGAAATAGATTCAACCTTTAATTTCATAGTTCCTCCAGGAGTTTGTACTTCAGCAATTTCACCTACTTTTTTACCTAGTAAACCTTTACCAATTGGAGAAGTCACGGAAATTTTGCCTTCCTTTAAGTTGGCTTCATTTTCTGAAACAATTTGGTATTGAATAGATTTTTTAGTTCCCATATTTAGCATCTTTACTTTACTTAATACAGTTACTTTACTTAAATCGATATCATTGATGTCAATAATTCTAGCATTCGATACTGCATTTTCTAGAATTGATATTTTTGCTTCATGATGTCCTTGCGCTTCTTTTGCTGCATCATATTCAGCATTTTCTTTCAGATCACCTTTTTCTCTAGCTTCAGCAATGGCCTTTGCTATTTCACTTCTACCAGATGATTTCAATTGGTTTAATTCCTCAATCATTTTGTCAAGCGTTTCCTTAGTGACATAGGTTATAGTACTCATAAAATTAGGGTTTGATATTAAAAAAGAACAACGCCTTCTATTAGAAAGCGTTGATACAATATTAAAAATTTAAAACTATTTCTTAGACTTCAAAGCCATACGTAATCCAACTACATGAACTCCTCCACCAATACGTGTAGGTTTAAATGCATAATCTAAACAAATTGTGGGTGCCGATTCATCCTTTGATAAGGCAGTTTGTAATGACAACCCGGCACTTAATCCAGAATAAAATGTAGTGCTAGTTGCACTATTCGTGATTTCTTTTTCATATCTATAAGCAGCACGCAACATGAATTTTTCTTTAAATGCATATTCTAAACCTAAACCTGTCCAATCATTATTAAATGCATTAGAAATAAAACTAAACATAGCCGTTAATCTATGATTCATTTTTGTTTCCTCTGTTGAACCTTCCTTTTTTTCGTCTTTTTTAGAATTAGCATCTAAATAAAAATCATAGGAAGTACCAATGGCTAATTGCGAAGGCAAACTGGTTTTATCACTTCTCGATTGCACAGTTACTACTTTTGCAAAATCTGGACTAGTTCCATTAAAACTTAATCCATCACCTTGAAATCTCATATTGGTTCCAACGTTTCTGAGTGTAATTCCAATATGAAAATTGTCATTCTTTCCATTCTTATACTGAACACCCGCATCAAAACCAACAGCACTAGCTTTGATATTACTGATGGCTTCATTTACATAGGTCACATTAAGACCAGCACTCATTTGTGGAGAAAAAGTATGACCTAAACCAACAGACAAATTCACGAATTGTGGTTTGTATTCACCGATACCACCTTCTGGTGAAGACTCGGTTGTAATGGGAATACTGCCATAACCAAAACTCATAATATTTACTCCGAGTACACCCACCTCTCCAACATTTTGAGCTATGCCAATATTGTTTATAGACATTCCTGTTCCTGCTAAATATCGAGTATGAGCAATTCCAATTTCAGTTCGAGGTGTATTTGCTAATCCTGCAATATTTGATTTCATAGCTTCAATGCCAGAAACACTTGCACAATTTAAACCAAATAATCCACCAGAAACACCCCAAGGATTTAGTAATAATTCTCCAGCTCCACCTTGACCTGTCCGATCCTTATTTCCTGCTAAGGCTTGCATTGCCAACATCATGGCTAATACGGATATTTTTATTTTTCGATTAATCATCTTGTAAAATATTTTTTTTTAAAATATTGTTTAGAAACTAGTAATATCAATTGGTCTCATGGCACCAAACCATTTCAAGATGGTTTCGCCAATGTTTGGAAGATTAACATGAACTAAATACATCCCACTTGAAATTGGAATTCCTTTGTCATTTTTAATATCCCAATCTACAAAATTTGTTTTAGCATCATTTTTATTAATAGTTTTAATGAGTGCTCCATCTACTGTGAAGATTTTTATAGTCGCTTTTTCAGGAAGGTTAATAATTCTAACCTTTGATTCAAGTCTATTCGCTTCATACTCACTGATGGCATAATAAGGATTTGGCACAACGTGAATACGTTTAAGTACTTCATCTTTATTACTGGTATAACTATTTCTAGAGTCTCCAATTTTGGCTGGTACAATACCATCTGTGTTGAAAGTATATAGTGGCCATCCGTTATTTCTTAATGTTTGATTTGGTTCTGGTGCATACCATGTGTATGGTCTTGTTACACGTAAACTAATTCTTGTTCTTGTTGGGATAATACCATCCTTAATAGATTTAAAAGAAGCACCTCTTGCAAGCATTGGAACACCTACCCACATCATACTTCTGTATGCTGCACGCATAGTATTGTCAACGTTCGAAGCTGTATTAATTCGAATTATATTAGCGAAATTTGAACCTTTATCATACTTTGACCTATGAACATAAATAATATGTTTACCACCCCACTTCAAATCGAAGTTTACTCCATCAAATGCTCTTGAAGTTGGATTCCAGATCATATCAGCTCCGTTATCTTTAGCGTTAAATGACTCTTCGCCAAAAGAAATATTTAATCTTTCTCCAGTTTCAATATTAATGGCATAACCTGGGAACCAGCTCATTCCACTATCGGCAGGATTATCAGAATAAACAGGATTGCCATTGCCATCTATATCTCCATTCCAACCTTTGTGTTTTCGAATATTGTATTTGAAGGCACCTCCTTGAGATACAGGCGCTGGGGCATTATCTGTCATTTCAATTACTGGACAACGAGACCACATGCTTTTATCTGAAGTCATTACAATATCAACGCTATAAATATCTTGTAATCTATTAAACACAGCACGATCAGCCCCATTACCATATTGAAGGCCATATCCACACTTAGATTGTATTTCATTACTTACTAAGTTATATGGTGCAAAAGTACCATCAAGTACTTTTTCAAATCGTCCTAAAGGATCTTTATTATTTAATATAGGTTTACTAGTAGCTGGATCAACAGTATTTTCGTAATCAATCATACTACAATCATTTACACTTCCATCTGTGGCCGTAGTGTACTCAATTCCAGCTCGGATCCAGTTATTAAATGATTTACCATCTTGATCTGAAATACCACTGAACCATGGTGTATTCACATCATCAAAAATAATGGAAGAACTTATTAATCCATTTAAATCGAGAGTCGGTTTATCACCTGGGCGAATTTGTTGTGTAGCGCTTGCAGAAATTCCCCAATCAAAACCTCTTACACTCGCAGAATCATATTTACGTAAATATTTATCATTATATTCTAGAATACTTACATCACTCATTACCACTTCACCTGTTGTAGTATTACGAATCATCCAAGTAGTACTATCAGCTACAGCCCCTAAAGAAGAATCTGGAATAGTAGTGTAATATTTTTTAACATTAAAAAACACTTCATAATTACCTTTTTTAATACTATCTGGGTTTACCACAGCAAGTACCATAGGACCTTTATTAGGTTTATAAGTTGGGAAATAAGCATGAAAATTAGGTTCTTTCAAAGCTTCCATTTCAGACTCTTCAGTTAATTCCATAGGAATTCCACTATTTCCTTTACATTCTATTCGAGTAAGATGAATACATGAATTATAATCTGCATAGGTTTGAACATATAAACTATCAGTAGCTGGATGTGGCATTGCTTTAATCACTTGAATGGGTTGCTCACGTCCATCTGTTCTACTTTCAATATAAGCTTTATCTTGAGTAGTATCAGCTCCTGCAGGATTGAAATTTTTAAAGTTATTATACGCATAGGCAATAGCTACATAATAATAAGTTTTATAATTTACTAAAGATTTAGAAGACCCTGAAGCAAAGGCATCTTGATCAAGTTGAAATGAATGTCTAATTCCATTATCAGTGCCATTAGCCATCAATTTAGGAATATAATAAGAGGCAGAAATCTCAGGATCTACTTCATGATTTAAAATATCCTTTACTCCATTTTTCTTATCAAATTTAGCTACTATTCTAGCTTTATCTGTGTTGATTGAACCATCCTTACTACGAATATCAGACAAGGCTACATTTTCATTTAAAAGTTGGTAAACTACATAACCTTCAAATTTATATAATGAGTCATCTGATCCGTTTTTTATCGCTTTTTTAGATGTTTCACGAAATTTCGCTTCACTTAAATTTGTACCATATCCTTCTTTATAATTATTCGAACTTGGCAAATTATCTAAATCAAATACCAATTTTCTATCAAGTGGTTGAACAACAACTTTTGGTGCCTGAGGCCCAAATGGTAATTTGAAGGCATTATCAAATAAGTCTTGAGCCTTATCATCACAGATTTGAATTTTTGAGAAGCAAGCTGAAGCCCCCCCCCCCACATTAGGTACCCATACAGCGCCGATAGTCACATTATTTACATCTCCAGGAAATAAGGGGAAAGGCCCTGATGAGTGAATGAAACGTCTATCATTAGGTGTATT
>CAZSUF010000215.1:5978-6879 GCA_964609875.1 uncultured Bifidobacterium sp. | reverse complement strand
GCTTTGTAAAAAATCCTTTTTAGTTTACCTACCTAGAAGAACTGATCTTAAAAATTCGTTTATTGCAGAAAGCAATGGAATAAGACTACGAGTGAAGAGGCTTCTTAAAACATTCTTTTTAATTTACTTTCCTCGAAGAACTGATGCTCCAATGCCGCAGCCATAGAGAATGTTGCGGAGGGTCCCCATACACTCAGCTTCACTTGAGTTGAATGATGATGGGGGCAAAAAAATGAAATTGAAATTAAATCTTCTTGAAAATTACGCTGGCATTATGTCCACCAAAACCAAAGGTATTACTCAAAGCTGCTCGAACAGTTCTTGCTTGGGCTTTGTGAAATGTGAAATTCAATTTAGGATCTAGTAATTCATCATCGGTAAAATGATTGATAGTTGGCGGCACCAAATCATTTTGAACAGCCAATACAGAAGCAATGGCTTCAATGGCACCTGCCGCACCCAATAAATGCCCAGTCATGGATTTGGTTGAACTAATATTTAAGTTATACGCGTGATCTTGAAAAACCTTTTGGATAGCGGTTACTTCAGCAATATCCCCTAAAGGCGTTGATGTGCCATGTACATTGATATAATCAATTTCATCTGGCTTCATTTGCGCATCTTCTAAAGCACCATTCATGACTAAAATAACACCCGCACCTTCTGGGTGAGGAGCTGTAATATGGTGTGCATCTGCTGTGCAAGCTGAGCCTACAAGTTCGGCATAAATTTTGGCACCGCGCCTTTTGGCATGTTCGTATTCTTCAAGCACCAGAGCACCACCGCCTTCACCTAAAACAAAACCATCTCGAGCTTTATCGAAAGGTCGAGAGGCTGTTTTATAATTTTCGTTATTTTCACTAAGCGCTTTCATGGCGTTGAAACCACCCACACCCGGAGG
>CAZSUF010000215.1:0-5968 GCA_964609875.1 uncultured Bifidobacterium sp. | reverse complement strand
TGTAACTGCCGCTTCAGAACCGCCACAAACAATGACATCGGCTTTACCTAATCTGATAAAGTGCGAGGCATCAATTAAGGCATGAGACGAAGAAGCACAAGCGCTGACTGTGCAATAATTGGGTCCCCGGAAACCATATTTCATGGAAATATGACCAGCAGCAATATCCGAAATCATCTTGGGAATAAAGAATGGATTGAAGCGAGGCGTACCGTCGCCAGCAAAAAATCCTTTCATTTCTTCGTAGAAAGTTCCGATACCGCCAATTCCAGAAGCCCAAATCACCCCTACTCGATCTTTATTAATCAGATCGTTTTCATGGAGTTGTGCATCTGCAATAGCCTGATCGCTACTTACAATAGCTAGCTGTGAAAATCTATCTATTTTTCTCGCTTCTTTTCTATCCATGAAATCTTCAGGATTGAAATTCTTCACTTCACACGCGAAACGAGTTTTAAACTTCTCTGCATCGAATAAAGTAATGTGATCGGCACCAGAAACTCCATTAGAAAGACCATTCCAGTAAGACTGAATATCGTTTCCAATGGGCGTAAGCGCGCCAAGACCTGTAACGACTACACGTTTTAATTCCATGCGAGATAGTGCGGATTATTATTTTGCGTATTCTTCTAAGTAACTTACTGCTTGTCCAACAGTAGCAATATTTTCAGCTTGTTCATCTGGAATAGAGATATTGAATTCTTTTTCAAATTCCATGATCAATTCTACAGTATCCAATGAGTCTGCACCTAAGTCATTTGTAAAACTTGCATCATTAATGACTTCTGCTTCGTCAACACCTAATTTGTCAACGATAATTTTCTTTACACGAGCTGCTATTTCTGACATGTTTATTTTATTTAGAGTGCAAAAATATACTTTTCATTGATTTATGAAAAAATAATTACTTTTTTGTTGTCAAAGTGCATAAAATGTTATTATCCTCCATGGCTTTTTTTTCGCGAATTTTGTCTAAAAACCCAAGGCTCCACAGGCGAAGACCCTTGCCATAAGCCGATTCTAAGCGATCGTGCTTTTTTCTCAGCTTCAGCAAATTCCTTTTTATGGGAGTATTTTAAAAAATGCCAAGCAAGTCCATCTTTGACCATTTGAAGGTTAATTTGTAGGTTATCCACATAAATAGTTCCTAAGATTCTCCCGTTTCTGTCTGTTTGGCTATATCGAACTTCAACATTTTTTTGAAAAATTAGTTCTCCCAATCTTTTTTTTGAAACTTGTCCATAATCTTGTCCTTTTTCTGGGGCATCAATATCTAATAATCGAATTTTGATTAATTGCTTGGTAGTTGTCAATAATTCAAATGTATCTCCATCAAGAATACGAACTGCTTTTCCGACTACTCTCTTTTGGTCTTTGGCTTGTAAAGAAAAAACGCAAACTAATAAAAGGTATAAACAAAGGCTTAAAGTTCTGAAGGTCAATCTGCAATCCATTTAACGTTTGATACGAATTACATATTTGATGGTACTCGCATTGACAGCATAACTATACTGAGTGACAATGGGATAGGTAATACAATTATAAGCAAACAAATAAGATACAACACCTTCGAATTGCTCTACCTTTTTAATGCCTTGCAGCATTGTCATACTTGACAAAAAATACTCAGGAAATTCACAAGTCCAATTGATATCTTTAAACACGATCATTTTATACTTACATCCTTTCACATCTATAGGTTCGCCACTTGGACCTGTCACAGACTTAGGATCCTTGACAGTGCTTAAATTCCCTTTATAACTGAGCGGTTTTTTTATGGTAAAAATAATATACTCAGATCGTCCATTTTTTGTGGTTTTAACTGAAAGGATCGAACCTTTGTCTTTGCATTTACCTGCTTGAGCCGTAGCTACGATTAAACAAAAGAAGAAAAGAAACAAGGATTTTGCGAGGTGTTTTTTCATGGATATGATTTTAGATTAAAAATTAAATCTACACCAAAATACTTATTTCAAAGTAACTTCGAGATAATAAATCAGTCATGTATGGGAAAAGTATTTGATCATATTCCAGAAGCCCAAATAAAATTTATTCAAGAGCAGAAAATGTTTTTTGTGGCTACAGCGCCTATCCACCAAGACTTTCACATCAACGTTTCGCCAAAAGGCTTGGATACATTTTGCGTGATTCATAAAAATTTAGTGGGCTATATAGACTTTGTAGGAAGCGGCAATGAAACCTCGGCTCATCTTTTAGAGAATGGCAGAATAACCTGTATGTTTTGCTCATTTGATAAGTCGCCGATGATACTAAGATTGTATGGACAAGGCAAAGTGGTATTGCCACATACTGAAGAATGGCAAACCTACGCACAACATTTCAAGGATTATCCTCATGCAAGGCAAATTATCCTTATTGATGTCAATCGTGTGCAAACTTCATGTGGCTATGGGATTCCGATATTTGAATTTAAACAAGATAGAACAACCTTAATTGATTGGGCTGAAAAGAAAGGCGACCTCGGTTTGGCGAATTATAAAGAAGAGAAAAATAGTGTGAGTATAGATGGACTAAAAACGCATCTTGGAAAGTAAATGTTCTCCATAGACTCAAAATATTAAAACGTATATTTGAATCATGAGCTACAAGTTGACTTTATTTTTTATGCTTTCCTTCTTATCATTTAAAGCTAAGGCAGATACATTTACAATAACAATGTCTACATTGATGGATAGTCCCTTGCGTAATTCAGGCTGGACAATACTAGATACCTTAGGAAATGTATTGGCTTTTGATGCTGGAATTTATGACGACTCCATAACTACTACACGAACCAAACAAGTCACAATTTCAGGCGGGCCTTACATCTTTTCAGGCCAAAATAATACAATGAACTCTTTACCAATTTACGACTGGGTATTATTTGAAGTCACAGGCAGTTTCCCCTTCATTCAGGCTGGCATTTCATTTTTTGATAACTCTTATGTTTCTGAAAAGTTTTGGGCAAGTTCTTCAAATCCCGTTGGCTTTGGTAATTTAGAAGTCGTGCAAGATGTCAATTTTAATTACATTCGTTTCAATACATTTACAGAAAATAATTGCGAGAAATTTATTTTGCAAGAAAGTAATGACCTGCATGATTTTGTTGATATGGATGAGCTTACATCAAAATCAATCCAAGGGTTTTCTAATGTTGAATTGCATTATGAATTTAGAAATACTCATATTCAACATGGCAAAGTCTTCTATAGAATTAAACAAGTTGATTATGACGGAAAAACTTCATTCTCAAAGATTGCTTACACAGATAGAAAGGCAAAGGACGATTTTTTTAAAGTGTATCCAAATCCAATACTCAATGAGTTGAATATAGAATTTGAACACACAAATGCTTCCTTTCAAGATATTTCAATGTATGACATAACTGGGCACTTTGTAAAGAAGATCTATTCTGGCAAGCCAATGAATAAAATGAAAATCCATGTAGAAAATATTTCAAGTGGCATGTATTTTATTCAAACAGTCTATGATGATGAAATAACAACTAGGAAATTAGTATTCAAGAAATAATAAATACTAGTATATGGTTGCCTATACTTATTAAAATAAATTAAACGAGTGCTTGAATGAAATAAAAAGTACGATGGGTTTAAAAAGAAGTCTTCAACATTTTTTCTTTCACCCTTTGTTTCGTATCTCCACAATCCATCTATATCATTCAGTGAAAACGAAATTTACATGCTCCTTCTTTTTCATCAAGGCTGCGGAGGGTCCCCGAAACGCCACATCACTTGACTAATCAGCCTATCGGGGGCATAAAAATGATAAACTAAAAAAGTTGGCTCAACTTGAAATCATTGCCACAACTTCTTGATGGCTTTTTAGACTCAGATAGTATATTTGCGCCATGAATCATACGCCTTTACTCGAACAAAAAAAAGCCGAAGCCTTGTTAGGCGGTGGAGAAAACCGAATTGCTGCCCAACATAAAAAAGGAAAATTAACCGCCAGAGAAAGATTAGAACTATTGTTAGACCAAGGTTCATTTGAAGAAATTGGGATGTTCGTAACCCATAGATCGACTGATTTTGGGATGGAAAAAGAATTGTATTTGGGCGATGGCGTGGTAACTGGCTATGGTACCATCAACGGCAGACTGACCTATGTGTTCTCTCAAGACTTTACCGTATTTGGAGGTAGCTTAAGCGAAACACACGCTGAAAAAATTTGCAAAATCATGGATTTGGCCTTAGAAAATGGCGCGCCAGTAATAGGATTGAATGATAGTGGAGGCGCAAGAATTCAAGAAGGCGTAGTTCCATTGGGCGGCTATGCGGATATCTTTTATAGAAATACGAGAGCTTCTGGAGTCATTCCACAACTTTCTGCCATCATGGGACCCTGTGCGGGTGGCGCTGTGTATTCTCCCGCCATTACTGATTTTGTATTGATGGTAGAAAATAGTTCTTATATGTTTGTCACGGGTCCGAATGTAGTTAAGACCGTTACACATGAAGAAGTAAGCAGTGAAGAATTAGGCGGTGCAGATACACATGCCAGCAAAAGTGGGGTTACGCATTTTGCATGTGCAAATGAAATTGATTGCATCATGCATATCAAAAAGCTATTAAGCTATATGCCTCAAAACTGCGAAGATGATGCCCCTGTATATCCTTATGAAATGGGCAATGAGGAAAGATTAAAACTAAATAGTCTTGTTCCTGAAAATCCTAATCAGCCTTATGACATGAAGGAATTGATTCAGGAAATTTGTGATGAAGAAAGTTTTCTTGAAGTTCATCAGCATTATGCAGAAAATATTGTGGTTGGCTTTGCAAGAATTGCAGGCAGAAGTATTGGTGTAGTTGCCAATCAACCTGCTTGTATGGCGGGCGTGTTAGATAATAATTAAAGTAAAAAAGGAGCACGTTTTGTTCGCTTTTGCGATGCCTTTAATATTCCTTTATTGGTGTTGGTTGATGTACCAGGATTTTTACCAGGCACAGATCAAGAATGGAATGGCATCATCACCAACGGCGCTAAATTATTGTATGCATTTAGTGAAGCTACAGTACCTAAGATAACTGTGATTACCAGAAAAGCTTATGGAGGAGCTTATGATGTGATGAACTCGAAACATATTGGAGCCGACCTTAATTATGCTTATCCTAATTCTGAAATTGCAGTCATGGGATCTAAGGGCGCCGTTGAAATTATTTTCAAAAAAGAAATCGAATCGGCAGAAAATCCAGCGCAAAAACTTGAAGAGAAAACGGCGGAATATGCAGCTAAGTTTGCCAACCCTTATGGTGCGGCGGCAAGAGGCTTTATTGATGAAGTGATAGAACCTGCTGTCACACGTAAAAAACTCATCAAAGGATTTACCATGCTACAAAACAAAGTTTGTCCTATGCCTCGCAAAAAGCACGGTAA
Source organism: uncultured Bifidobacterium sp. (assembly GCA_964609875.1). Lineage (GTDB taxonomy): Bacteria > Bacteroidota > Bacteroidia > Chitinophagales > Chitinophagaceae > OLB11. The sequence continues at coordinate 574 of CAZSUF010000215.1, read as the reverse complement.
TATTCCGATGTAATTTTATTTTTATTTTTTTTATGGGCGGCATACAGGCTATTCGCTACAAGTCCTCTCCCGCCAGAGCGCGGGATGCGGGCTTTTCGCTACTATCCTTGCCGCAATACAAACGAGCTCATGAGTTCAATATGGGCTTTGTTAATCATTTCGGGAACCGCAGAGAAATGAGGAAGAGAATCTTTGGAGAGCAAATAAAGAAAATGAAAAATATTAAATTTGAATCATGGCTTTGTTGTTCTTGAACCGCAGAGAAATGAGGTAGAGAAACTTCGGAGAAAAAAATAAAGAAAATGAAAAATATTAAACTTGATTCATTGTTCTTTGTTCTTGAACCGCAGAGAAATGAGGTTGAGACTCTTCGGAGAAAAAATAAAGGAAATGAATGATATTAAATTTGATACATTGTTCTTTGTTCTTGAACCGCTGAGAAATGAGGTAGAGATTCTTCGGAGAGACTATATATGCTTTATATTCTTTAAAATAAAAATCATCCTTCAACGAAAAGACTTGTATTGCGGCAACGATAGAACGGATACCCCGCAGGCGAGGCTTTGCGAGACGA
>CAZSUF010000214.1:5002-6886 GCA_964609875.1 uncultured Bifidobacterium sp. | reverse complement strand
CAATGCATAAATAATTCAAGAACACAGTAAAATTACTTTTAGATTTGCCGCATGAAATTTCAGTATATCTTATTCATCAGTGCAATTTTTATGGCTTGCAACGAATCAAGTCGCACCAAAAACACCGATACCCATCTTACAAAAGAAATTAACTCAGACAGTTTAGGTTATGCATTGCAAGTGCCAGAAAATTGGAACACTATAGAAAATCCAAGTCAGAAAAATATCCTAGGAATTTTTGAAAACCTGAAAGATACTAGTGATCAATTTAAAGAAAATATTCAAATTTGGCGAGAAGAAATTCCGATTCCTATTGCAGACTCCATCTATCAAAAGGCAGCCATGACTCAAATAAAAATTGCGAATCCAGATATAGATATTCGTGCCGGGCATGATATAAAAATCGATTCTCTTTTATTTAAAGGCTTTGAATTTGATTTTGTTACGAATGATAGCGCTGCTTATGCCGTTTTTGGATATACTTTATTACAAGGTGACTATGGTTACAACTTTAACCTCACCACCGAAAAAGATAAAATAAAAATATATAAGCCTTTGTTTGACTCAATTATTAGCACATTCAAACCCAAATTATGAGATATTTAGCCCTAGGAGATAGTTACACCATTGGAGAATTGGTTGCACCTGAATTAAATTTTCCTCATCAAGTAGTAGACAGCTTAACTAAAAAAAATAAGCAGATTGAACTCACACAAATTATTGCTAAAACGGGTTGGACAACAGACGAGCTCAATGCGGCCATTGCAATAGCCAAACCAGATTTCAATCATGATTGGGTGAGTTTATTGATAGGGGTAAATAATCAATATAGAGAAAGAAGCGCCGAAGAATATGCTTGGCAATTTTATGCCTTACTTTGTCAATCTATTTTATTTGCCAAGTCAAATCCGTCTAACGTACTTGTTTTGTCGATTCCTGATTGGGGATTAACTCCATTTAATCAGACTCGAGATGCTCAGCAGGTTTCTTTAGAAATTGATGAGTTGAATAAAATAAACAAAGCCATTAGTTTAGAGAATGGTTGTCATTATATAGACATTACTGAACTAAGCAGAAAACATGCAAAAGACAATTCATATTTAGCATCAGACTTATTGCATTATAGTGAGCATGAATATGCACTTTGGGCTGAGAAAATTGCTGACATCATATTGAAGTAAGTCCACTTACAACTTTTCCAAAATATAATTCGTGATTCGATTGTATAGATGGTATCTAGTAATGCCCCCGCTTATTCCATGATTTTTATTTGGATAAATTTCTGAATCAAATTCTTTATTTGCTTTGATCATTCTGTCTAACATCATCATACTATTTTGATAATGCACATTATCATCGGCACTCCCATGAATGAGTAAAAAATTTCCTTTGAGTTTATCAACCATATTTATAGGTGAATTTTCGTCATAGCCTTGAGCATTTTCTTGAGGCGTTCGCATATATCTTTCAGTATAAATATTATCGTAATAACGCCAATTCGTTACAGGGGCAACTGCAATAGCCGTTTTAAAAACATCAGCTCCTTTAGTAATACAAATACTACTCATAAAACCACCATAACTCCAGCCCCAAATTCCGATACGTGAGGGATTGATATATGATTGTTTAGCAAAATATTTAGCCACGGCAATTTGATCTTCACTTTCATATTTACCCAGTTGCAAATAAGTTTTCTTCCTAAAAGCCTCTCCCCGACAACCAGTTCCTGTGCCATCAACACAAACAATAACATATCCTTTTTGAGCCAACATTTGATACCACCAAAAATCTCTTCCTCCAAATTGATTCATGACTTGTTGAGATCCAGGGCCACTGTATTGAAACATCAACAAAGGATACTTAGTATTTGGATTGAAATTGGTC
>CAZSUF010000214.1:0-4992 GCA_964609875.1 uncultured Bifidobacterium sp. | reverse complement strand
CAACCATTGAGTAAAGTTCCTTCATCATTGGGCACTTGAATAAATTCTAATGGTGCCCAATCATATTCAGCAATCACATCTTTAAACTTTTGATTGTCTTTCATTTTTCTGATCAAGTTTCCATTTTCTTCATAGATGGCATACACAGGTACCTCAGTAGCTGTCGAATATTTATCCATATAAAACTTAAACTGATTACTCCAATCCACTTGATGAAATCCCCTACCCTGTGTAATCGTTCTTTTCTTTAAGCTATTCACTGACACGGCGTAAGTCATTCTTTCCATGGGTGAAGATTCTGCACTGACAATATTAGCCTCCTGAGTAGTTTCATTATATCCAGACAAGGAAACCACATCCCAGTTACCTGAAGTAAGTTGAATACTTTGTTGTGTTGGGATATCGTATTTATAGATATGATTATATCCATTTATTTCTGAAGTATATATAAAGGCATTTTCCTTATTTAAAAAAATAATTTGATCATTGATCTGTATATATTTCTCATTCTTTTCTTCAAAAATAATTTCAGTTTGACCTGTTCTTGAATTAGCTCTTAATAACTCAAGATGATTTTGAAGTCTGTTTAATCGATAAATGATTAATGAATTATCAAATGGATTCATTTTAATTCTTGGGATATAAATATCTTTCTCATTACCAAGGTCACAAGCCACTGATTTTGCTTTCTTTATATCATAACAATAAATACCTATGATAGAATTTTTTTCACCTGCTTTTGGATATTTGTATTTATAATCTGTCGGGTATAACTTATCATACAATGCAAAATTATATTCTGGTACTTCTGTTTGATCAAATTCATAGTAGGCAATAAAATCACCTTTAGAACTCCATTCATAGGCTTTTGTAAATTCGAATTCTTCTTCATACACCCAATCGCAGTTGCCATAAATTATATTATACTGTCCTCCTTCGGTTATGGCTATGGTTTCTTGAGTAGGGATATCAAAATAATATAAATTATTCTCTACCACATAAGCCACCTTATCTCCTAGAGGCGAGAAACTTGGATGCAAGACTTTCTTATCATTCAATAATGTTACTGTACCTTGTTCAATGTCATAAATAAATACTTTGTATAAAACAGAGCGTCGATATATATTTTCACTTTCAGTAAGCAGTAATAATAAATTTTCATTGGCGCTAAAGGCATAGTCGTCTATTTTTAGCAGAGAGTCTTGAAATTTAATTTTTTTTAGATTAACTAAAGTTTTTTCAACTTTAACATCACTGAAATTAAACACTTGCAAATCAACTTTTTAATTAATTTAAGAATAATGAATACCATATTTCATAGATCGAAATCCAGCTACAAAATCTTGCTTAAAGGTATTATTCTTAAATAAATCTTCCATTGTAATTTGTTTTTTCCCTAATGAAAAAACCAAACAAGGACTGAATACAAATAAGAAGATAAGTAATCGCATATGAATTATATTAAGGGTTAAATATAATTCCGATGCGCACCATATCAAAAAAAAACCCTGAAAACAATTTCAGGGTTTTTCTGTTGTTGAAAATATTTTAAGCACTTTTGTTTATAATCATGCGCGTTGGTGTTGGGCCTTGGATATTTGCTTTATCCCAAGCTGTTTTTACTAATTCGGTACAACCAAAATAGACATCCCAATAATCTGCCTGCACACAATATGGGCGAATTGCCAAAGAAACCATGCCATCACCCACTTTGAGCATTGAAACTTCCGGCATAGGAGACTTTAAAACTTTAGGATGTGAAAGCATCGCATCAATGGCTGTTTTTTTGGCCAAGTCAATATCTTGGTCAGGAGAAATTGCCATGGTAATATCCACTCTTAAATTGCCAAATGTAGTATAATTAGTTATAATCCCTGTTGATAAAGGCCCGTTAGGTACATACACAGTTTTATTGTCAGCTGTAAGTACGGTTGTATTAAAAATACCTTGTTCTTGAACCATGCCTGTAACTCCTTGAGCTTCTACCATATCACCCACTTTAAAGGGTTTGAAAATAAGCATCATTACACCACCTGCCAAATTACCAAGAGATCCATTTAAAGCCGCTCCTATGGCTAGCCCAAAGCCCGCAATGGCTGCTGCAAAAGCGGAAGTATTCACCCCTAAAATGCCCATAATGCTTATAAACAAAAAAATCATTAAGGCAGATTTGATTAATGACATCAAAAAAGATTGAAGCGAGGCATCATATTCCTTTCTAAGCATTAATTTACCAATTAAACCAACAAGCTTTTTAATAATCCAAGAACCGACAATGTAAAATATTATAGCTCCGATTATCTTTGGGGTATAGTCCAAAGCAAAATCTTTAAATTTATCTATCATACCGATAGATTGTCCGAAGGCCTTTCCAGCTTCACTTGCTGCTTCTGTGGCTGCATGCTGAATTTGTAGTAGTTTCATATTAAATTATTTATGTGTGATACAAGTTTATGTCCAAAAAATTAATTTACAAAAAAAAACCTGCATTACTTTTAAGCGAAATCATTTGCACCGATCTAGTTAAAATCCATGATTCTATCTATTCCTTATGATCTATTGATTTTATGGATATGTATAATTCATACACGATGGAAGAAAGTAGTCTTTTTCAATTATGTTATGTTAGCACGGCCAAAGATGGACTTCGGTTTGAAGAAATTAAGGAAATATTGAACCAATCAAATGCTAACAATAAATCCAGCGAAATCACGGGTATACTTATATATTGTAACAAACACTTTTTTCAAATAATTGAAGGACTTAAAAGTGAAATTGAACAATTATTTGAAAAAATAATGGTTGATTGCCGGCATGATGGGGTAATTAAAATTCAAGCCAGACATATTGAAAAAAGGCATTTTGATTCTTGGAGCATGGCATTTAAGAGCTATAACAAAGAACTGAAGGCCTTGGATAACTTCAATAACGAACAATTTTATAGTTATATTCATTCTAAGTTAGATAATAACAACCAAGATATTTCTATTAAAATACTAGCTGATTTTTTTGATTTAAATGGATAGTTTTTGATGTTTGCATTTTCTGATTTAATTTTCAGATTCATGCATACAATATTTTCTAAGTTTACCACTAAACAATACATCAATACAATTCTTTGTTTACTTGTAGGAATTGTGTTTATTTTTTCAGGAATTTCTAAATTACCCACACTTGAACAATTTGGTTGGATCATTGTTGATGCCAGCTTTTTAAATTGGACTTTTGCCGAATGGCTTGCTAGAATACTCGTTGGATTAGAATTTTTTGTGGGCATCCTTTTTATCTTGCAACTCTCTTTAAAAAGATTGGCCATTCCCGCTTCTCTTTTATTGCTAGTTTTTTTTACTTTATATCTTTTTTATACGATTCATTTATACGGAAATACTGGCAATTGCGGTTGCTTTGGAGAAGTGGTGCCCATGTCTCCGCTTCATTCTATCTATAAAAATTTAGTTTTGATTGTTATGGTTTTAATCATTGCTCGAATGAATTTGCAAGTTGATTTTACATGGAAAAATTGGATAGTGGCAGGAATTTTAATCATTTGCCTCATTGTCCCGATTGCGATGAGTCCACCAGAAAGTATCTATCTTGAAGAGAAGCCACAAGCCCAAAACATTCAAGTTCCCTTAAGTTTATTGTATACAAGTACAAAAAATACAGCCCCAAAAACCGAACTTAGAAAAGGAAAACACATTCTAGCTTTCATGAGTTTGACTTGTCATTTTTGCCGAAAAGCAGGTCGCAGAATGAGTATCATGAAAAAGAAATACCCCCAAATTCCGTTTTATATGATTCTAAATGGGGATAGTTCAAACATAAAACCTTTTTTCGAAGATACAAAAGCTCAAAATATTGATTTTACTATATTTAATGGTGCCGAAGAATTTGCTGCCATGAATGGTGGGTATTCTTTTCCTTCCATCAAATGGATGATGGACACCACCCAAGTTAGAACCTCGAATTATGTAAATTTAGATGAACAAGATATTTTGGCTTGGCTAAAATAGCAGCGTGTTTTTTTATATAATATTTCTTGGGCGGCATACACGCTTTACGTTCCAAGTCCGTTTCCGAATCGGCAATCACTGTCTAGTGAAATCAAATTTCGTGAAGCCTCTCGGAATACGGGCTTTCCACTGCAATCGTTGCCGCAATGCAGCCTCTTCACACTCACTGACTTATTCTGATCTGAAGAGCGTTCCTCTATCTTGTAAAATAGGTTACAATTTATTCATTTTTCATTCAAATTAAAAAACTTGCATGTACCAAAGTTTATTGGCAACTTTGTCACATGAATTTAAAACTTAAAAGACCTATAGCTTGTGTTGATTTAGAAACTACGGGAGTAAGCATCACACAAGATAGAATAGTAGAAATTTCAATTATCAAATTGTTTCCTGATGGAAAGCAGGAAATTAAAACAAGAAGAATAAATCCTGAAATGCCAATTCCTAAAGAAGCTTCAGAAATTCATGGAATATATGATGCCGATGTTGCCAATGAACCCACATTTAAAGAATTGGCGAATGGCATTAAACAATTTCTAGAGAATTGCGATCTATGTGGCTTTAATTCAAATAAATTCGACTTCCCTATTTTAACAGAAGAATTTTTACGCATTGGTCTTGATGTAAATTTCAGGGACCGACATTTAGTAGATGTGCAACAAATATTTTTCAAGAAAGAACCAAGAAGCTTAGCCGCTGCATACAAATTTTACTGTAACAAAGAAATGGTCAATGCACATAGTGCCGAAGCAGATGCCCTCGCCACTGTAGAAATATTAAAATCTCAAATTGAGTATTATCAAGACCTTGAAAATGATGTAGAGTTTTTAGGTGATTTTTCTAAAGGCGAAGATTTTCTAGATTATTCAAGAAGAATTAAATTATCAAATGGCATTCCTGTATTTAACTTCGGAAAATATAAAGATAAAGCCATTTCCGAAGTCTTAAAAAAAGAACCTCAGTATTACGATTGGATGAT
>CAZSUF010000213.1:6626-6890 GCA_964609875.1 uncultured Bifidobacterium sp. | reverse complement strand
TTGAAATCTAAATCCAAGATGTAGCATTTCATCGACTTCATCAATGACTAATCTCTTCACATCTTTGGTTCTCAGAGAACCCGTCTTGATCATATATAATAAACGACCAGGTGTGGCAACTAATAAGTCGGCTCCTTTGGCTAATTCATTTCGATGAACACTTAAGTTTACGCCTCCATATACTCCAAGTGCTACAAAGTCCATATATCGACTCAGAGATTTAGCTTCTTCCACAACTTGCACAACCAAATCACGTGTCGGCAC
>CAZSUF010000213.1:3211-6564 GCA_964609875.1 uncultured Bifidobacterium sp. | reverse complement strand
TATCTACAGTATGTTTTTATTGTTTGAGGATGGGCAAAAGGTAAGCCGCAGTTTTTCCTGTACCTGTTTGGGCTATACCGCAAACATCTCTACCTGACATGACTACTGAAAAAGCTTTCCGTTGAATGGAAGTAGGTTGATGATACCCTAATTCTTCAATGGCTTTCATCATAGAAGCAGGCAAATTAAAATCGGAAAAAGTCATAAGTGGGGTAGTAAATTTTCACGAAAGATAAATCAAAATGAATTTTCATTTAGATAAAGTTACTTTCTGGTTTAAAGGCGGTTGAAAACAGAGTAAGGTTCGAGAGATTATTCTGCAGTTTGTTTACCTACATTTCTATAAGTATAGCTATGGTAAATATGTCTGCGTGCAAATCGTGTAATGGTAGGTGAATTGACCATCTTCACATAAATACTTTTTGGCACACCTAAATATTCATAACTACTTCCATCTTGAAAAGTAATTTTTAAATTTTGTCCCTTGTGTACAAAGTCATCAATGAAAGCAGTGCTAGTTAGTTTCGTGTATTCTTCTAAATTTTGCTGTTTTGTTTCAGGGGCAATACTCACTAAAAAATGATAGGCTTCTATGATCGTTTTGCTTTTGATTTCAGCAGCAGATTTTTTTTCTTCGTCATCTATAATTTTATCAGGATGCCATTCTTTGATTAAATTTCTGTAGGTAATTTTTAATTCCGAAAGTTCCGTATCTTTTGTAGCATTAAATAGCTTTCGATAGGTAGTAATTCTATGCATAATCTTGGTTTTCTTAAAGATTGACAAGAAAATGGAATGATAGAATTTCTGGCAATCGTGCGCGAAAGTAGGACTTTTGGTTCAACAATCTCTATTGAGGCTCATTTGAAAGGAAAACAAATAGTTAAACATGTCGGCGGTAAATAAAATGTAAATGAAAAAAATGGAACAAATTCTCTCATAAAAAGCAATATGTTTATATTGTGATACTTTTTTCAACATTCAAAGTTAGGTATCTAACTAGAATTCACGACTAAATGAACATGACTTATGAGTAAAAAGAAACAGAAACTTGAAATGCCATCCTCAACTACCCAATCAAAGTCAGAGACCTTGTCTGATACTAACTTACAGCCTTCTGGGATATTAGATAAATTAAGTTCTGGTTGGATTCCTTATTTCTGCATAGCTATTTTAGGTTTATTATTATATGCCAATACATTTCATCACGAATTTGCCTTAGATGATGAAATTATTATTTGTGAAAACACTTCAGTTTTGAAAGGGATCGATGGAATAAGTGAAATCTTTACAAGCGATATTTTTGATAGCTATAATAAATCTCAAGGTGGAGAGGCAAGTTTGACCGGCGGAAGATATAGACCATTTTCTTTGGCAACTTTTGCAGTTGAACAAGAATTTATTGGCACCTTGCCTGAAGGTATTCAAGAAAATTCATGGGATTTGAATAAGAATGGAATAGGGGATGCAGATGAGGATTTAAATCATGATGGACTGTATGATAAGAATGATGTAAAGGTGAAAGGGATGACTATGAGACATGTCAATAATGTGCTTCTATATATTTTAAGTATCTGTGTCTTGTACATGTTTTTAGTTCGTTTCTTTTTTAAAGAAAAAAGATGGTTGGCCTTATTGATATGTTTGGTTTTTTTGAGTCATCCTATTCATACAGAAGTTGTAGCGAATGTAAAAAGTCGTGATGAAATTCTTTCTTTGATGTGTATGATCTTGACGATGTATTGTACTTTTAGTTATGTAGAAACCAAAAAGAAGTTATGGATGATTTGGGCTTTAGTATGTTATTTCATAGGGCTGCTCAGTAAAGAGTATGGAGCCACTTTAATACTAATCATGCCTTTATCTCTTTATGTGTATTATAAAGAAATAAGTTGGAAGCAAATTGCCCAAACTTGTGCTGGTCTTGTACTCACTTTCATTATCTATTTTGGTATTCGCAGCAGTATGGTAGCAAGTTTAGCCTCTAATGCTTTTCAAGAAAATGATTTATTAAACAATCCATATTTATATGCTTCAGGGACGCAAGCGTGGGCCACTAAAATATTCATTAATCTCAAGTATTTTTTGATGCTTATTTTCCCTTCAAGTTTAAGTTGTGATTATGGATTTAATTCTATTCCCTATCGATCATTTTCTGATCCAGCAGTATGGGCGAGCATCTTGCTTATCATTTCTTTATCATTATTTACATTATGGGCTTTGGTAAAAAGAAGTAGTTTGATTATCCCTTTATTATTTATGTTAACCCATCTTGTGTTAGTCAATAATTTCTTGTTTAATATTGGTGCCACCATGGGAGAGCGCTTAATGTATCATTCGTCTTTAGGTGTAAGTGTATTGCTTATTTATGGGGTGTATTACTTATGTACACAAAAGTTCAAATTACCAGACTTTACAGTATGGATTATCTTTTTGCCTTTGATGGTTTTCTATAGTTTGAAAACTTTTTCAAGAAATCAAGATTGGAAGAATGATGTAACCTTGTATTTTGCTGATATCAAAAAACATCCAAATAGTACCATGTTGAATGGTAATTTGTGCAAACATTATTTTGATTTAAGCCAATTACCTGCGAACAAAGCCAGAACAACTGCCTTGTTGGACAGCTCTTTATTCTACGGAAGGAAAGCCATGAGTTTGTATCCAAAGTATTCGGTAACTTTAAGAAATATGGGCGTGGCTAAAGTGACCTTAGGCGATATGGATAGCGCTGCTTATTTTTGGTTAAAGGCTAAAGAAATCACGCCCAATGATAAAGTCCTTTTAGGCTATATTGATAATGCTGCTGGTAAATTTTACAATGATGGCAGCAAATCTTTCCAAGAGAATAATTTACCTCTTGCCTTAGCGCAATTTCAACATGCACATGAGATAAAACCTAATGATCATAGACCACTCTATTTTTTAGGGATGGTATATCTCAAAATGAATGATAAAGCTAAAGCCAAAGCCATGTGGAATGAAGGGCTCAAGTATGCACCCAATGATCAGGTGCTTAAAAATGCTTTAATGGGTTTAGGGAATTAAAACTAGATCAGTTCTACCTTCTCCATCACATCTCCTGCAACAATGCTATCGAGTACATCTAAACCATCTATCACTTTGCCAAAAGAAGTATGCACGCCATCAAGATGCGCAGTTCCTTGTCTGTTGTGGCAAATGAAAAATTGAGATCCACCAGTATCCTTGCCGCGATGGGCCATTGATAATACGCCTCTATCGTGAAATTGATTGTCTGCCGAAGTTTCACACTTAATTGAATAGCCAGGGCCTCCAGCGCCCGTGCCATCAGGACAACCTGCTTGCACCATGAAATTAGGAATCACACGATG
>CAZSUF010000213.1:0-3201 GCA_964609875.1 uncultured Bifidobacterium sp. | reverse complement strand
ACCTGCAACAATCTCTAATGATGGTCCAAGTGATTGAATCATAAAATCAGGTATAACTCTATGAAATTTTAAACCATCATAAAATTGGATACCAATTAATTTCTTAAAGTTGGCTACTGCGATGGGTGTTGATTCATCGTAAAGTTCAAAAGTCATGACGCCTTTGTTGGTATGTATTTTCCCTTGTGTTCGTTTTGTTTCTGACATGTTCAATTTTTTTGCGAATGTAAGTCGAATTCCAAATATGCCATCATCAATTTTCATGGCTAGTATTTGTCATCGAATTGAAATTTCTTCTAAAGCAATGGCTTGTCAAGCTTATTTTGCGTGGTTGATGTATAAATTGTTGTAATTTAGCCATCCTAATTTCCCCTCGTATGACCAAATTATCTATGCTTTCCTGCTTCTTAATTTGTATGTTGTCCTTTGCAACTCAAGGACAGAATTCAAATTTGGCTATGTATAAAGCTACAGATCAAACAACCTATTATCTGTCTACAAATAAAAATTATTACGTTCCTTTTTTTATAAAAGATATGGGCCCTGCGTTTAGCAGTGTAGTGAAGTATGCCTATTCGGTAAATAATGGACCAATAACCAAAGAATCTACAATTGTTGATCATAATGATGCTTCTAACTGTGTAAATGGCGTTGGATATTCAGGATATAGAGTTACGCTAAAATCGCCCCTATTTTGCTCAACTCCAGGTGTATATTCCTTAAAAATATGGATAGATAGTATTGATGGATTTCCAGATATCAACCATAGCAACGATACATTAAGGCGTAATTTTAAAGCTATGAATAATGTACCTGTTCGCAAAGGGTTAAACGAATATGCTTATCACGTTTCATGCGGACCTTGTGGTGAACATGGCACAGCTTTCAATGAATTTTTGATGGCCAATTATGACGATTATACGGTGAGTGTTAAATTGCATGTTTATTCCTCAGGTGGTGCATGGGGAATTTTCAATTGTCCAGAAGCCAAAGAAATTGATTCAACAATAGATGGAATTACTCATCCTCAAATGTCTTTCAATCGAGTAGATTTAGGACCTTATGATAACGGCTTAACTTATTATCCTTATCCGGGATTTTGTCCTACTGATTCAAACTTTGTGATTCGTGATGTTGAATTTGCCAATAAAGTGCCTTGTGATTTAACCATTTCGAATTACACCTTAAACAACACCACCAATATTCTTTCTTGTCAAATGAATGCCAAATTTATCGATGCCCAGTCTTTTACACAAGAAATGAGATTGAGTTGTATGTTGGTTGAAGATAGTATTTATTATTACCAAGCAAGCAATGGAACTCATCTTGTGGATTCGGAATATCACCGTTTTGTGCTTAGAAAAGTGTATGGTGGTTCATGGGGTAAAGCAGGTTCTATGCCATCTTCAGTTTCGGCCAATCAAACTGTTATGATGAGTATCAGCGATACTTTATCTTCCGTGTACAATAAATCAAGATTGTATTTGATTCCGATACTTCAAGCCTATACTGCGGCTTCTGATACACGCGAAGTCATGAATGTACGCAGATATAGAATGAATCAACTAAATGTACCTTCTGTCTTGGAAGATGTAAATAAACAAGTTGGTTTCAGTATTTATCCAAATCCTACACAAGATATGGCTACTCTCACTTCAACCACAAACGAAAAATTTAAAGAGTATAGTTTGTTTACCATAGATGGGAAACATTTACAAACAAGAAAATTCACTCAATCAACTTCTTGTCAAATTAATTTACAAGCCTATCCTGAAGCTATGTATATCCTTCGTGTTCAAGGACAATCAGGACAATGGTTTACACTCAGACTACAAAAAGGACACTAGTATTGAATGTGTACGAAAGTGGTGTCAGCGCTACTTAAATCTAAAGTGTCAATATGCGCAAATTGCGTGTCCTGCCTGAAAACTCTATATTCTACTATCACTTGTTTGGCTAAGGCATACGAGTATGAAGTCATGAATTCATTTGAGCTTGATCCCTTGCTTCCAAAAAGTTTTCTTGATAAATAAAAAGGAGCAAAATTGGGTTCTGGAATTTTAGTAGATACGAGTAAAGTATCGTACATAGACAATGAAGAGGAAGTCTGCGTGCGGATATCAAGGATTCTTTTTTTGTCGGTATAAAATCTGCTTATATTCAAATCATTGTCAGCTTGAGAAAAAATGCGCATCACAGATTTATCCTGAACTACCACTTGATATTTACTAAAAGTGGAAGGCTCTTGTAACTGCTTAAAATAAAAAAAGCCTTGATCGTCGGTGAAGGAAGAATCAACAATTATATTATGTTTCAATTCATTCGGTTTTCCATTTGTATCCGCCAAACTGTATAGCCAGGTATCTGGAGAAATGACTACATCATTCGAAGTTTGTGTCAAAAATATTTTGATATTTTTTTGCGGGATTCCTGTTGAATAATCAACTACCTGAGCATAGAAATCTCTTGTATTAAACAGCTTAGCATCTCGCTGACATGCAGCCAAGAAACAACAACATCCTATAAAAAGTAACTTGGGTATAAAATTCATTTCACAGAGTTTGGGCTAAACTAAGCAAATCATTTTAGAATTATTTTCTTTTTATAAATCAATTTGGGCGTTCCCCTGTGAAACATTGAAGTAAAATGATGCATTCGTCTTCGGGGGCGGGCCTTACATTCCAAGTCCTCTTCCGATTCGGCTACCTACTTTCCACTCAATTTCATGCACGTCAAGCCTCTCGGAATGCGGGCTTTCCATTGCAGTCCCTAACGCGGGCATTTTGTATGAGATAGGCTTTGTAAATTTATCTTTAAGAAATTAAAGATTATATTTACACAAATATTAAAGGATGACACATATTGATAAACATATTGTTGAAAGTTATTCCGGACTATTTGAAGGTTTAAGCTCTCTGAACAAAATTGAACTTATTGAGAGTCTTTCAAAATCATTAAAAGTGGAAACTAAAAGTAAAGAAATTGCTTTTTATAAATCTTTCGGGGCGTACGGCTCTGAAAAAAGCGCTGAAGACATTGTTCGAGAATTAAAATCCAGTAGAAAATTTAGAAAAAAGGAAATTAAATTCTGATGCAATATTTCTCCCATGGTTTGTGTCCCCACAAACCACCTAACGCTTCATGCTGCAAGAAATATTTCATAAATCTTGATTAGAAACAGATACTTGGCTTCATCAACAA
>CAZSUF010000212.1:2720-6917 GCA_964609875.1 uncultured Bifidobacterium sp. | reverse complement strand
ACAAATATTACAAATATCTATTATGTGATTTATGTGGGAATGAACGCCCCCATCACTAACCAATCCGATTAAATGAAGGGTTTTTTTCTCGGTTTTTGCCTCGCCAAGGAGGGAAAGAAAGCTAGAATTTTGTTCGAATTCGCCATTTTTCATGGCAACATTAATTCGCTGCAACTCTTGATAGACAATGCGTCCAGCCCCAATATTCAGGTGCCCGACTTCACTATTCCCCATTTGGCCATTTGGTAATCCAACCATTTCGCCGCAGGTAATTAACTCCGAATTTGGGTACGAAGAATAAAGTGATTTAACAAATGGGACATTTGCGTGTTGGATGGCATCCGAAGATTTAATTTGGCCATGACCCCAACCATCCATGATGATTAACAGACTCTTATTTGACATCATGCAAAAATAATGTAATATTTGCACTTAATTAGTCACTACTATTTCTACGAATTGAATTTACGTATTCAAATATTTAATAATTTATCGGTTAAAGTACTTTATTTATTCTTTGGCCTGCTTGTTTTCATGTCCTTTAATATGCAAGGACAAAATTTAATGAGCACCATAGGTAATGCGCTTCAGGAAGGCAAGGCTAGTAAGGCTTCTTCTTATTTTGATAATACGATAGATTTAACATTTTCAGATGAAACAAGTACATTTAGTAAGAAACAAGCAGAAATTGTTTTACAAAGGTTTCTTTCTAAGGTAGAACCTAAAAGTTATGTTAACAATCAAAATGGAGATTCTGCCTACAATAAATCTAAATTCTGTATTGGTACTTTAGTGACATCGAATGGAAATTATAAGGTCTATATGTTTTTTATATTGCGACAGAAAAACTATTACCTCAAGGAATTAAGATTTGAAAAATAAACTTATACAATAAGTTTTAATTGAATTAGATTTCTGTTAAATTTAGACATATGAATTTTATCGACTTTATACGAACAGCCCTAGAAGAAGATATTCAAGACGGAGATCATTCTACCTTGGCCTGCATTCCCGTAAATGCAATGGGGCAAGCTGTACTTAAAATAAAGGAAGATGGTATCATTGCAGGTATTGAAGTTGCTCAGGAAATTTTCAATTTTATTGAACCTACTTCAGTTTTTGAATGTTTTAAAAATGATGGAGATCAGGTGATATATGGCGATAAGGCATTTGAAGTGAAGGCGTCAGTTCATACGATCTTGAAAGCTGAAAGATTGGTGTTGAATATCATGCAACGTATGAGTGGGATAGCTTCATTGACAAATCAGTATGTGAATAAGATTCAACAATATCCCACTAAAATTTTAGATACAAGAAAAACAACCCCAAACTTTAGATGGTTCGAAAAAAAAGCCGTTGTCATGGGTGGTGGATTTAATCATCGATTTGGTTTATATGATATGATCATGCTCAAAGATAATCACATAGATTTTTGTGGAGGCATTGAGTTAGCTATCGATAAAACCCTGGCTTATTTGAAAGAAAAGAATCTTAGTTTGAAGATAGAAGTGGAAACACGTAGTCTATCAGATGTAAAACGAGTTGTCGATGATGGAGGTGTTGATAGAATTATGTTAGATAATTTTGAACCGGAAGTGATTGTTGAAGCCTTAAAACTAATTCAAGGAAAGTATGAAACGGAAGCAAGTGGAGGGATTAATTTGGATACGATAGAGGCATATGCAAAAACAGGTGTTGATTTTATTTCAGCAGGAGCAATTATACATCATGCAGTGAGCATGGATTTAAGTTTAAAAGCAATGTCCTAATGGAGCAATCTACTATTTGCTTTATTGTGAATTCAAGAATAGGAGAAAAAAAAATTCAACAATTGAATGAGGCAATCAAGCAGTTTATAGATTCGCCTTATGAATTGCATTATACTCAATTTGGAGGACATGCAACCGAGTTGACTAAAAAAGCGTTAGAAAAAAAAGCAAAGATTATTGTGGCAGTAGGCGGTGATGGAACAGTTAATGAAATCATTCAACTTGTAGCTAAAAGTCAAACAGTACTTGCTATTGTGCCAACGGGATCTGGAAATGGTTTGGCTCGGCATTGTCAAATTCCATTGAAGATAGATCAAGCTGTGAAATTAGTTTCTTCTGGGCAGCCTGTAAAAATAGATTTAGGTAAAGCCAATGATATTTATTTTATTAGTAATGCCGGAGTAGGATTTGATGCAACTGTTTGTCAGGCAATCAAAGAAACTAAAAGCAGAGGGCTTAAAATGTATATATTGAAAGTGATCCAACATTATTTTACCTATAAAGCAGATACGTATCAGATAGAATCAGCAGGGAAAACCTTCACTGAGAAAGCCTTTTTTTTGAATGTCGCTAACGGAAAAGAATTTGGATATGGTTTTGAAATAGCTCCAGAAGCCACTTTGCAAGATGGCATGCTTGATATGATTCTTGTGAAATCTATACATTTCTGGAATGGGTTTAAGTTTGTGTGGGATGGATGGAATAAGAGACTTTCTAAAAACAAAAACTGCCTGTATCTTCGTACCACGGCTATGAAAATACAAGGTAAAAATTTAAATTATTTTCAAACAGATGGAGATTCGCATAGTTGCCAAGGTACTTGTATGATTGAAGTGCACCCTCATTCACTTTCAATTTTAGTACCTACATCTCTTAAACAAATTTAATCATCATGAGCAAACAAAAATTATACAGCAGTGGAATAGTTTATTCAACAGATGCAAATTTAATGCAGAAAGAAGTGTTTGAGGAAACTGAAACCTTGCCCCCAGCCTCTCAAGTATTACGAGTGAAACTTGATACCAAGCAACGTGCTGGAAAGGTTGTTACTTTAGTAGAAGGATTTGTAGGCAAGGAAGATGATATGATTCAGTTGGGTAAAATATTAAAAACAAAATGTGGTACAGGCGGATCAGTGAAAGATGGTCAAATTATTGTGCAAGGAGATTATAAAAATAGGGTTATTGAGCTATTAAAACAGTTGCAATATAAAGTAAAGAATTAATCAAGATTAAGAATGGACTATGAAAGATAATGGTATAAAAAAAGAAAGTTTCATGAATGACCCAATGCGTAAAAAGATATTTCTAGCCGCTTGTTTAGTATGTTGGTTTCTTATTGATTCTTGTGCCACAAAAAATCAGGATTATGGCGGTGAATCGATTAATAATTATCCAAATAATCATTCCTTGTTTGAACAATTTATGCAGCCTTATGAAAAGGAGCCTTATACGGTCATGCAAGTGAATCGAGTAGATAAAAAAAATGACACTGTTTATTTACCAGTATCCAAAGTGAAATGGGAAGAATGGAATCAGCCATTTTTAGACGCTGATATCAGTAAAAAAGATTTGGATAAGCAGTACAGTATAAGTGTTACTTCTGATACTATGTCTGCTTCTTTGACCTTAGTATTTACCTCATTGAATCCGGAAAATCTGACACAAAAAATATCTATCACCAGATCAACTGCAGGAGATGTGGTGAAGAACGTTTATATGGAAACGAGAGATCTTGGGTTTTTAAGTTCAAAAGAATATAAAATTTCCTTTATTCCATCCAAGTCAATTCAAATTCAAGAAAGAATTAAGAAGCCTTTTTCAGGCATGAAGTCGAGCATTCGCACATTATACTTTTTAAATTAGGCCGGTTCATTGACATCTTTTTGAATAGCTCATATTCGTTTATCCCTCAAATTTTTGCATCAAATATTGTTGTATTGATTGGAATTTGTATTTTTAGCAAAATATTGCCTCTATGGGAGAAAGACATATGTTAAATTGGTTTGAGATTCCTGTTAGTGATTTTGCCAGAGCAAAGAAGTTTTATGAAACTATTTTTGAATTCGAGATGGATGTAACTGAGATGTCTGGGTATCAGATGGCCTTTTTTCCTAATGAAGGAGGAGGCGTAAGCGGGGCTATTTGTTTTGGGGAAGGTTATATTCCAAGTGGAGCAGGGTCCTTACTTTATTTAAACGCCAATCCTGATTTAAATCTTGTGCTTGATCGTGCGGTGCAGGCTGGTGGTAAAATAATTGTACCTAAAACATTGATATCTCCAGAAACGGGCTACTATGCATTTTTAGTAGACACTGAAGGAAATAGAATTGCATTACTTAGTCAACGTTAAGACAAATAAACATGACTTGTTACGGGGCACTGTATTGCGGTAGGGATTGAAGTGGAAAGCCCGCATTCCGAGAGGC
>CAZSUF010000212.1:0-2622 GCA_964609875.1 uncultured Bifidobacterium sp. | reverse complement strand
ATTGAATGTTACCTGACTTGTCATAGCCGATTCGGAAGAGGACTTGGAACGAAAAGCCCGAGTACCGCCCCAATAAAAAAATACTAAATTATTCTTGAATGAAATGCTGAGTTGAAATATAAAGACTTAAAATATTGAAAATGATGTTCTATTTTGTGCAAGAATTTGAAACAAGGTACCTATAAAATTTATACTAAGAATCATTAATAAAATTATATGAAATTACTGGAAAACAAAGTGGCTATAGTAACTGGGGGGAGTATAGGAATAGGAGAAGCGATTGTATTGAAGTTTGCTTCTGAAGGTTGTCATGTGGCATTTACTTATATTAGTGAAAGTAGTGCAGAGCGAAGTAAAATATTAGAAGAAAAATGTATGGCCTTAGGGGTGAAGGCAAAGGCTTATAAAAGTAATGCAGGAAATTTTGCAGATTGTGAAAGTTTTGTGGCAGAGGTAGTCAAGGAATTTGGCACGGTTGATATTTGCGTAAATAATGCCGGTATATCGAAAGATAATTTGTTGTTACGCATGACGGAAGAACAATGGGATGATGTGATGGCTATTAATTTGAAGTCGGTATTTAATATGACCAAACAAGTGATGCGTCCGATGATGAAAGCTAAATCTGGAAGTATTATTAATATGAGTTCTGTGATTGGAGAAATGGGTAATGCTGGGCAAAGTAGCTATGCTGCAAGTAAAGCTGGTGTGATTGGTTTTTCGAAATCGGTAGCCAAAGAAATCGGAAGCAGAAATATTCGATGTAATGCTATAGCTCCAGGCTTTGTAGAAACCGATATGACAGCCTATTTACAAGATGGCGAGGGTGCAGAAAAATATAAAGCAGGTATTCCGTTGGGGCGATTTGCCACAGCAGATGATATTGCTAACACCGCTTTGTTTTTAGCTTCAGATATGGGTAATTATATCACGGGCCAAGTGATTAGCGTTTGTGGTGGACTGTGTATATAGAAGTTTAATAAAGATCATGGTATGAAAAATATTGTTGGCAGCATTGTATTTATTTTGATTAGTTTAGCGCTTCAAGCTCAAGATTCTACAGAGGTTTTTGATGCGAGTGAATATGGCGATGCTTCAGAAAGTAAATCTTTTTGCACGCAGAAAGTGCTGAATCAAGCGCCTTCCAAACAATTCGGATTAGGTTATGAAATGAATCTAGGGTTTAAGAATACTCATTTCAATGGCAGTGAGAAAATTAATAGCATGGGCGGTATAAGACTCTTAGCCAATTTTTTAGCTGTTAGTACAAATAAGATTATTTTGAGTGTAGGTGCTAATTATTGGGGAAGTAAAATTTATACGAATGAATTCACTTCGGAATTAAGTATGAATCAAATTTATAAGAACCGAATGGATTTGGTAGGCTTAAATATGCTTTTGTTTAAACCGCTGAATGAGAAACATTTTGTGATTGTGCAAGCCAATGCTGACATGTCGCATATTGGAAGAACAAATAATATTGATTTTTCAAGTCAAGCTTTGACTTATTATGGAAGTGCAATTTTTGGTTGGAAGAAAAATGATTATCGCATGTTAGGGTTAGGGGTTTCGCGCACTTATCGATTAGGTCGCCCAATTATTGTACCCATTTTATTGTATAACAAAACTTTCAATGATCATTGGGGTGTAGAAACTTTACTTCCTGCGAGAGCTCATGTTAGATATAATCTTTCCTCGAATCAAATACTCATGGCTGGCTATGAACTTGAAGGCCAGCAATACGATTTGCAGTCGAATAATTTATTTTTACAACGTGGAGAAATTAAACCTAGATTAATTTATGAAAGGAAAATTATTGGATTCTTTTGGCTAAGTGCACAAGCTGGTTATAGAATCAATGGTAGATTTGTCTTAGCGAATAAATATGATGGACAAGAAAAGAATCAAGTGTATGCTAACAATTGGGGAGGTGCTCCTTATTTTAATATAAGTATAAATTTAGTGACGCCTTAGTTGAATTATTTTTTCACTTGGCGAGTCCATGTATCTGTTCGACCAATAATGGATACGCCAATAAAGCCCCTAACATTGAGTGAGTTTTTATCTTTTAATTCCAGAAGCTCCTGGGCGAATTCATTCCCCTCTATGGCACACGAAGACAGGGCGTTTATAACCATACCAAGATCATCATTCATATTTCTTGTACCAGATAGCTTTGTCACGGGCCTCTCCTATAAGGTCTATAATAATTATAAGGGCGCGGCGGCGGATTCTCTCTAGGTCCTCGTCCTTGAATAAACACTCTCTTATTAGTCCTTCCGCCGCCTGTAGCCTGGCAATATTTGCCAACTCCTCATGCTCCTCCTGATTCATCTTTCCTCCAGTTCTTGTAGGCCTTAAGAATCTGCTTTTTTTATATTTTATTTATATCACATTGATCTACACCTACGTTTATCATATTGTCCCTGAACTTCCACTTCTCATGGGAATGGGCCACGAAGCAAAGATTCACCGCATGCTTTGCGGCCAGAATCACCGCATCGTCTGGGCGGTGGCAGAGAAGGACCTTCTGTCCATAAGTCTCAATAATCGCATACTTAAGTGGTGTATTCAGGCCATTGCGCCTGTCGTGGTTTCCTGCGATAAATACATGGTTGCCGT
>CAZSUF010000211.1:3252-6979 GCA_964609875.1 uncultured Bifidobacterium sp. | reverse complement strand
ATATCTAGTACACTTTCATCGAATCAGACTGTCCGATAAAGCCACCACTGAACAGAAAGAGAAAGAGAAACAGAATGAGAATGAATTCTGCGTATTCTTTCTCTTTTTCTTTTGGAGTCTAATAGAAATACTCCGCTATATTCTTTCTCTTTTTCTTTCTGTTTCTCATTCTAACTCACTCTCAAAACAGCTAGGTTAATATCTAGTACACTTTCATCGAATCAGATTGTCCGACAAGTCCACCACTGAACAGAAAGAGAATCAGAATGAGAATGAATAGGAGAATGAGAATAGCTCGAAAGGAAGCAGCTCCCTTTTTCTTTTAACTTATAAATTTCTTTTCTATTTTTATCAAGTAAAACGAATTCATAAGACAAGGCCATTTTAAATTTTGACTTATCAAAACTTTTTACCCAAAAGATCAATATGAAAATGAAAGTCAGTATGAAATCCAAGGTTGAAATATTTTCCATGAAAAATTTTTGTTCTACCCTTGTCATGTTGCTTGGTTGTTTCGTTAGTTTGGCACAAGCTCAACCTAAAAGTAATTATGCCTTTGCACGTCAAGATGGCAAATGGGGACTTATCAATGATCAAGGAAAAACATGTATCCCATTTGAGTATGATATACTTTATACCCCTAGTGTATATTTGGCACCTTATCTCAATGAATCCAAATCAATCTTGTATCACCCCTCTGAAAATTTGCTAAAATTTAGAGATAGAAATCGATTTGGATTTATCTCTTTACATAATAACAAAGTAGTTAAAAATAAATTTGTAACAGCAACCGATTTTCAAGATGGCATGTCAATAGTATATAATGGTCATCAATATGGGGTAATTGATACGCTAGGAAATTATTTATTTGATCCGGTAAAATACGAACTGCTCAATATAAATGAAGGAAAAATACTCTGTCGAAATTTTAAAAAATATGGATACTTAGATATGAAGGGAAATCTCGTGATTCCTACAAAATTTGATGACGCTTTTCCTTTTCATGAGGGGAAAGCTGCTGCCAGTTTTAAACAAAAATTTGGTTACCTCAATCAGGATGGTACATGGTTCATTGAACCTTCTTTTGATAAAGCAAGTTCTTTTGATGAGGGAATGGCCATTGTAGAAATCAATGGAGGTAGTGGCTTACTCGATGCTAAAGGCAATTGGAAACTTAAACCGATTCAAAAGAAAATAGAATATGCAGGAGAGGGCTTATACCGCGTGCTACGAACTGTGGGCTGGGGAGTAATTGATAGTGTAGGAAATGAAATTATCCCTTGCAAATACGGCTATATCTCAAACTTTGAAGAGGGTACGGCGATAGTTAATAATGGACAATATTCAGGACTCATTACTTCTTCAAACAGGTTTCTACTTCCATATTCAAGTTCAAAAATAACGCCCTGTGATCATGGTACAATTAGAATGTTTCAGAATAATGCTTGGTGTTATTATTTTAGACATACAGGAAAACAATTAAGTAATTCTTGTTACGAAAAAGCCTATGATTTTTCGGAAGGACTAGCCAAAATAGTCGTGGAAGGTAAAATTGGATTTGTAGATACAACAGGAAACATGGTGATTCAACCTCAATTCGAAAATGCTTATGATTTCAAACACGGTAGATGTCGAGCAAGAATTAATAAGGAATGGGGCTTTATCGATAAAACGGGCCAATTTATTATTCAACCCATTTATGAGCATGTAAGTGATTTTTTTGCTGAAGAATAAAAGGAATGCAACAAAAAAGCCATGTCAAAAACATGGCCTTTAGTTATTTTAGTTGGATAGTCTTTACTAATCAAAATCAAATAAATACATTCTGATTCCTAAGGTCAGCCCTATGTTAAAAGGATGGGTACCTGCACGATTATAATTAGATTTTGTATTCACCATATACTTGGCATAATTTCCATAAGTATGTCTATTGCTTGGTAAACCTGGTGTTGGTTGAACAGGTGTATATCTGAACTCAGCTGTATTTTCAGCATTAGTAATTTGAAACTCACCTCTGAACTGAGCCACAAAATCCATTTTTTGTTTTAAACGATAGGTAATCCCTAATCCAGCTGTAGCCCCTAAACCATGTCTAGCGTAAGGTCTTTTGTCCATAGTATATACAGACTTAAACGTATCTCCAATAATGGTATTCGTTTCAACTTCTTTTTTAATGGTTTGTTGCGTACTCTTGATATTAGCCATGTTATAGTCTAACACTATTTTATCAGAATATCCTGTGTTGTAGGCATAATAAAAACCCACTGTATAGAGTAATTTTAATTTCTTATCCGTGACTTTTTGCATACCAAAAATTAAAGGTATTTTCAAAAATGACATTTTGGTATTGGCCGTCATGGTATACATATAATACGGATCAGAGCCTTTATAATTTTGATTGTTTGTACCAAAATGTAAACCAGTAGCTACTGAAAAACCTGACTCTGATAAATAGCCATATTCAAAATTTCCTGCAAATCCAGGGGTAAATGTATATTTCTGAAAACTATCTGCACGAAAATCATCTGAATTAAACAAATTGGATTTGTACACATATAAATTTACTCCATAAAAAGGACCATACACTTGGGCGCTTACCCAATAGCCTGTTATGAGCATCAAGGAGAAGAGGATCAATTTTTTCATATCTTGTAAAGGTAAAAAAAATGTTTAAAAAGTGAAATTTTTTAAAGTCCCTCTTACAGGCTATTTAATCAACAACAATAATTTAAAAATCAGACTTCATTCTGTCCCAAAGTTCTGGAATACGTTTAACCCAAACCAACTCTTCCATTTTATCTTTGGCATCTTGAACAGGAATACCAAACCATACTTTACCTCCAGGTAATGTTTTGCCAACGCCACTTTTTGCCAACACCACGGTATTGCTTTCAATCACAAGATCTTTATTTACCCCAACTTGTCCGTAAAGCAATACATTATCTCCTATAGTTACTTTACCTGCAACGCCTACTTGTGCAGCGAACAAACAATTTTTTCCGACTATGGTACCATGACCAATATGCACAAAATTATCGAATTTAGTTCCTTTGCCTATGATGGTATCGCCACTTACACCTCGATCTATGGTACAACAAGCACCAATTTCTACATCATCTTCGATAAAAGTACGTCCACAACTTTCTAATTTTAAATATCTTAATTCTTCATTCTCGCGTTTGTTGAAATAAAAGGCATCTCCACCAATGACGCTATTTGATTGAATATTTACATTATTTCCAATGGTGGTTCCATCATAAATGACTACCCCGGGATGAATGACACAATTTTTGCCAATTTTACAATGATTGCCAATAAATACACCTGGTTGAATTACAGTGCCCTCGCCAATTTCAGCTGTATCAGCTATCATTTTAGTAGCAGGTTCGAAAGGAGCAAAATGCTTGACCAATTTTACATAAGCATTGGCAGGATCTTGGGTAATTAATAAAGCTTTTCCTGGAGGACATTGAACCAATTTATTAATCAATATCACAGAAGCTTGGCTATCAAGCGTTCTTTGGTAATATTTTTCAATATCTACAAATGAAATATCGCCTGGGGTGATTTTATGCACCTCATTGATACCATCTGCCTGAATATTTTCATCACCTACTAGTTTTGCGTCAACAAAATTAGCAAGCCATTTTACATCTACCGGTGCTTTAAACTTCATGAAAAAAGTTTTTAAAAAGTTGTATATTTTTATTATTTTATTAATTTGATA
>CAZSUF010000211.1:0-3242 GCA_964609875.1 uncultured Bifidobacterium sp. | reverse complement strand
TAGAGTCACAAAGATTCCCATTTTGAATCAATAATACAAAAATTAAATCAAACTTTAGGATAATTTTTGGTCTAAAGTCAATAATCCTGCTTTAAATCTATAACGAATTTCTGCGAAAAAAATTTGAGCCATTCTATGAAAAAAAAATGATTTTGCTTAAAAACGCTTGTTGTATTGCGGCAAGGATGGCAGTGAAAAGCCCGCACCACGCGCCTCGCGGGGGAGGACTTGCAACGAACAGCCTGTGTGCCGCCCAAAAACTATCTAAAAAAAATTAAAAATTCCCTTAACTTTGCCCGACCTCCGAAGGTATTTCCCTCAATCTTGAAGTAAATCGTAGTTGGTCATGCAAAATTATCAGACATGGCAAAATATATATTTGTAACCGGAGGCGTTACCTCATCCTTAGGAAAAGGAATTATTGCGGCTTCTTTAGCTAAACTACTTCAAGCTAGAGGCTTCAAGGTGACCATTCAAAAATTGGATCCCTATATTAATGTAGACCCAGGCACTTTAAACCCTTATGAACATGGCGAATGTTATGTGACTGACGATGGGGCCGAAACCGATTTAGATCTTGGTCATTATGAGCGTTTTTTGAGCACGCCAACCTCTCAGGCAAATAATGTAACCACGGGTCGCATTTATCAATACGTAATCAATAAAGAGAGAGAAGGTGCCTATTTAGGAAAAACCGTGCAAGTGATTCCGCATATCACCGACGAAATTAAACGCCGCATTACCTTGTTAGCCACCAAAAATGATTTTGATATTATCATCACCGAAATTGGGGGTACCGTGGGCGATATCGAAAGTTTGCCTTATGTAGAGGCTATCAGACAAATGCAATGGGAAAATGGGAAAGAAAATTGTTTGGTGGTACATCTGACCTTGATTCCATATTTAAAAGCAGCCAAAGAACTTAAAACCAAACCCACCCAACATTCTGTAAAATTGATGAATGAAAATGGGCTATCTCCTGATATTATTGTGTGCAGAACCGAAGAGCCTATTAATGGAGACATCAAAAGAAAGATTGCTCTTTTCTGCAATGTGAATACCAATGCCGTGATTGAAGCTGCTGATGCAGAAACCATTTACGATGTGCCTTTGCATATGATGCGCGAAAACTTAGATGTGATTTGTTTAGAAAAACTCAAGCTTTCACTTCGTCATGAACCTGACTTACGCAATTGGAAAGAATTTTTATCGAAACTTAAAAATCCAAAATCCAAAATTACGATTGGGTTAGTGGGCAAGTATGTAGAGTTGCAAGATGCTTACAAATCTATCCTCGAAGCCTTTGTGCATGCAGGCGCGGTGAATGAATGTAAAGTTGAAATTAAAAATTTACACTCCGAATATTTAGATGCAGACAATATCAAATCGAATTTAAGTGGCTTAGATGGCATCCTTGTGGCACCAGGCTTTGGCAACAGAGGGATAGAAGGTAAGATAGTCGCTATTGAATATGCCAGGGAAAATAAGTTACCTTTCTTTGGTATTTGCTTGGGTATGCAATGCTGTGTGATTGAATTTGCGCGCAATGTATTGGGCTATACGGGGGCTAACTCTACAGAGATGGATATTCATACGGCTTATCCTGTGATAGATATCATGGAAGATCAAAAAAATATTATTCAAATGGGCGGGACCATGCGTTTAGGTGCTTATGATTGTGAGATTGCGCTTGATTCAAAATCTTATGAAGTGTATGGCAAGCAATATATTTCTGAAAGACATCGTCATCGTTGGGAATTTAATAATGCTTTTTTAGAGCAGTTTCAGGCAGCGGGCATGAAGACTGTTGGGAAAAATCCTAAGACTGGTTTAGTAGAGATGGTAGAGTTAGATAACCATCCATTTTTTATTGGCGCGCAATTTCATCCTGAGTTAAAATCGACGGTTGAAAATCCTCATCCTTTGTTTATTGGATTTATTCAAGCAGCCATGCAGTATAATAAAGAGAAGAAGAACAAAGCCAATTTAGAAGCTGGATTGAACTAAGTTTTTTATGCCCCCAAGAAAGTGTGGTGTCACCGGAAGTTTGTAGATGGGGACCCTCCGCAACTTGCAAAAATTCAATTGCATAAATTCACTTACACAGAGAATCACAGAGGAAAATGCAACACAGAGTTGCACAGAGAATGCAATTCTACCTCGCTGCTTGCGCGGGTTTGCAATCCGTGCTCAAATATTTCAACATACTGTTCGAGATTTGTAATCTCGAACCCATTTCGAAGGATTTGTAATCCTTACTTCATGCACTGTTAAAGGTTTAAAATGACGAACAATTTCAACAATAGATATTTGTATGCGGTTTGCAAAACCGCCGATAGCAGTACGACATTACAAATGTCGCACAGAATTTATGTTGGAATTTCTAGAAGAGTTGTGTTACAAGCCATTCGAAATGACTATTATAATTCTAATACATCACGGGTTACAAACCCTCGCTAGCCATTGGAAGAAGAATAGACTTGACCTAAACAAACATCATGCTTATCAACTAAATGCATTCTATTATTTGATACCCATATAGGCTATCCCGCTATTCCATCCACCCATTGGAGGTAAGTATGTATAGATATGAATGCTATCCTTTCCATTGATTTGATTATATCGAAACTCATAAATTCGCCAATCACTTGTTTCGTTCACATGGCGAAATGCTTTATCATTTCCGAAGTATGCCGACGTAGTATCAGTTACATTCATTTCATTCAGCGTGATGCCATTAAATAAAGCGTTTGAGGAACTAAGCAGTATAGTTTGTTGAGCAGAATTATAAACAGCATTTATTTTTAGATTGGTATCTAAGGTGTCTACACTACTTGTTCCGTTAAAGGTACTATAAGTAGATTGTCTGAGCAATCCTATATAATCACCTTCTATACTTGATCTGCTTGTTTTGTTTGACTTTTGACAAGAAATAAAAAAGAGTAAACTTAAACAAAAGGCTACTGAACTAATTTTCATTAAACGAAATTAAGATATTTAGTTTGATTTTTTAACCTAAAACACTTTTGTACACTATCGCTGCTAGCGTGGGTTTACAGCCCGTGCTCCAATATTTCAACATACTGTTCGAGATTTGTAATCTCGAACCCATTTCGAAGGATTTGTAATCCTTACTTCATGCACTGTTAAAGGTTTAAAATGACGAACAATTTCAACAATAGATATTTGTATGCGGTTTGCAAAACCGCCGATAGCAGTACGACATTACAAATGTCGCACAG
>CAZSUF010000210.1:4470-7000 GCA_964609875.1 uncultured Bifidobacterium sp. | reverse complement strand
TAAAGCCATTTCCGAAGTCTTAAAAAAGAACCTCAGTATTACGATTGGATGATGAAAGGTGATTTCGCTTTAGATACCAAAAATGTGATTTCGCGCCTATTTCATGAAATCATGTTAAAAAAACCATAAGTAAATCACATATCCACTTAATAATTGTTTTATTTGCATTTCCCAAACCAGGTTTAAGATAAAAATTATCCTTTGAACAAAATCGTCATCATTCCAACTTTTAATGAGATCGAAAATATCGAAAAAATTATCCGAAAGGTGTTTTCACTAGAGGAAGTTTTTCATATTCTTGTGATTGACGATGGCTCTCCAGATCAAACAGCGCAAAAAGTAAAAGAATTACAACTTGAATTTAGCGATAAACTTTTTTTACTAGAAAGAACCGGTAAACAAGGTCTTGGCACTGCCTATATTCTTGGATTTAAATGGAGTATTGCCAAAAAATACGATTACATTTTTGAAATGGATGCTGATTTTTCACATAACCCTGATGATTTAATGAGGCTATATACTTGTTGCAAAAATAATGAAGGTGATGTGGCAGTTGGTTCCAGATATGTGAGTAAAGGTAAAGTTGAAAATTGGCCATTAAATAGAATTCTTATTTCTTATGGAGCTTCTGTGTATGTTAGATTAATAACTTGGATGCCCGTGATGGATTGCACAGCAGGTTTTGTTTGTTATAAAAGAGAAGTCCTCGAATCAATCAAACTCGATGAAGTTAAATTTATCGGCTATGCCTTTCAAATTGAAATGAAATTCAGAGCTTGGAAACAAGGATTTAAAATCAAAGAAATTCCTATCACTTTTGTAGATAGAAAAGAAGGTCAATCTAAAATGTCTAAAGGCATTATCAAGGAAGCCATTTTAGGTGTTTGGAAAATGAAATTTTCTTAAGCTAATTTGTCTTGAGTATTTTTTTACTCCAAATTCCTGCATCTGTTTGCAAAGAAATAAAATACATACCACAACCCCAGCTTGAGGTATTTAACAGCACGTATTCATTTTGGGTGCATGATTTTCGGAACATTTCACGTCCTTGAACATCATGAATTTTTAAGGTATATGCCGCTTGAGCTTTTGCTGAAGAAAAGTGCAAATGAAGTTGAGTTTGAAAAGGATTATTCAGGTCAATCTGTTGTTCAAATTTGTTACCTACTAGATGAAGTGGCGTAGGAATAAACAATTTGATAGTATCCTTACAAAAGATGGCTGAATCTTTTCCATTTTGTATATCACTCAAATAATACTTGCCACCATATTTCAACTGAATTAAAATGGAGTCTGTGACATTAAAATAACTTGCATACACAATACTATCTCTCATTAATTTAAAATCTATAGGGCCATTTCCACAGAAATAAATTTTGGTAATGGTTGAATCCAATTTGGTTGAATCAAGTACAAGAAAATGAGTTTTGGGTTTATTTCCAAGTTGAATAAAAGAATCAATCGCGTTACATGGTGGAAAAGAATGGTTATTGAAGTTGAAGTAAAAATTCACATTAGGTAAACCACTAAAATAATTTTTGGTGTATTTAAAATCGTGCTCTTCTTGCATTAAAGGCACCGTTTCATTATCACCCCAAGTAAATAAATAAGCAGTATTACTTTGTTGAATTTTGTTCTTTAAATTAAACTTTTTGTTTCTGTCCACAAGGCTATCGAATCTTGTTCTGAGGGTATTCGTTGACCATGAAAAGGTATCAAAATTAATTGAGTAACCACCTGATACTATGACTTCATCAGTTTCCTCAAACAAATTAGCTAACAAAATGGCATAACCGCCTTCAGATAATCCAAGTAAATAGACTTTCTCGTAATGCTGCTTCGCATATTTAATCATGGCAATTAACTCTACGAGATAATTAATCCCATAATGATGCTTATTCGTTTCTAAATAGGAATAAATATAATCATTCAATTTCAACCCGTTCCAATACATGGCTCTGATATCTTCATTGGGTTTAATCAAAGTAAATACATCGCCTTTACTTTGCAAATGGTTTAACAGGGTACAATTTAAGTTATGATAACCTGTGCCATTTACTAAATCATAGGTGTTATTGGTACCACTACCCTGCATGATAATGTAGGCGGCTTTACACGAAGCTTGCTCTATACCTTTATTAAACACAGCATACGCTTTTTGTTGCTTTTGATTCAGCGAAAATGGCAATACCTGAATAGGATCCAAGATGGGATACAAGGAAGAAAACTGATTAAAACTAGTATTCCTCTGCGTATCCGAAACTAAAGAACTTGCTACTGACAGGGTATGCATACTGTCAAGATCCTTTAGCGTAAATTTAAAATTAGAATCAAATCTTGCATAGAGCGATGCAGTTGTATGAATAGTATCGTCGATATACCAATTACCAGGATACTGTATTGGATCCAGAAATCGAGGCTGTGTGAAAATAGAATTAATAAAAACACTATCCGTAGCAGATAATTGCGCCTTTACTTGCCCAAAATTCATACTGATGAACATGAAGATATCAACACACTGGTTAAAGTA
>CAZSUF010000210.1:1535-4460 GCA_964609875.1 uncultured Bifidobacterium sp. | reverse complement strand
AAGTCAGAACCTTAAATCCATTTAATAACTAAGTTTCAAAAAAATAAATTTCAACGGGCGAATTGGCTTCATAAATCAGAGCGCAAATTTATTCATTTAATTACTTAACTTTTATTTAATCTTGCTCAATATGCCAAAATCTTCAATATTTGACCATATTTTATCTATTTTGCCAATTTTCATGCGCCAAAGTTTTAAAAAAATCAATTAAAACCCTACCTTCGCGCTCCTTAATCTTTTAAAGACCAATCATGTCTATAACTTGATGATCATTATGAAACTAATTACAATTGAAGGACAACTCAGAAGCGAATTCGGTAAAAAAGCTACCCGCCACTTTCGTTCTGAGGGGAAAGTGCCTTGTGTAATTTATGGTGGGTCTCAAAATATTCATTTTACCGCTACACACAAAGATTTAAAATCTATCGTGTACACACCTGAATTTAACAAAGCAATTATCAACATTGACGGGAAACAATACACTTGTATCCTGAAAGATTTGCAAATGCACAAAATTACTGATGAAGTAAGTCATATCGACTTTTTAGAATTAGTAGAAAACAAGCGCTTAAATGCCAATGTTCCATTGAAATTTGTGGGTCAATCTGTGGGTGTTAAATCTGGTGGACGATTCGTGATTAAGATGAATACAATCAAAATCAGAACTACACCTCAGTATTTGATGGAGTGTATCGAAGTAGATATCACCAATCTTGAAATTGGTAAAAACTTACGTATCGAAGATGTGAAGGTAGAAAATACTGAAATCATGCATCACGGACGTATTCCAATTGCTGCTGTAGTTACAACGCGTGCTTTAAAACAAGCCGAAGCTACTGAAGCTGCTGGTAAAAAGAAATAAGCCACAAATTAAAATCATGAAGCTGTCTGAAAAGGCAGCTTTTTTTATGTCATTTCATGAATTATTTGGGCAGCTTATCCTGCTATCCGCTGCAATATTTGCCGCATAAACAACAGCGGCAAATGATTTCCGCTACTATCAGGGCTGCGGCTGTGTAGAAAAAATAATCATTGGATTTTCTAGTATAATTGGATTAGATAAACTTTTCCCTTGGTTTGTGTCCTCACAAACCACTAAGCCAATGAAGGAATAAAGGTTCAAATTTGTAAAATGCCCTATTGAACTTTTAGCGTTGAATAACATTAGTTTGTGGGGACACAAACCAAGGAGTTAGGAGCACTGAATTACAAAAGCCACACTGAGACAAAACACATATGAGAGGAAGTCCACAATTATTCTTCCCAGATTTCTATAACATTTTGCAAATTGCCTAAAGAAATTCTTTGATACATATACGGTATAAATCTTGCAAGTGTCTAGCGACGATTATCAAATGCACATAAAACAATTATCGTCAAGGGAAGTCGCTCTAGATTTTGTTGATAAGGTAAATTCCTATCGACGGTGACAAAAAAATCGAACTTGTTTTCAATCAGAAGCTTCAACAATTCACCATTTTTCTTTCCCAACCACCCCATGTCTCGAACAGTAGAAATTTCATTTTCTGTCCCAAAATCATTCTTCAATTTTCTTGGTAAACTTTCATCAAGCAAAATTCTCATGTAAAATTCTTTCTGTTGTTAGACTCTTCTTAGCCATTTCTAAAACGTTCAATGCAGCTTCTTTAGTTACTGAAGAAAAATCATCAAGAAATTCTTCTAAATCATCACCGCCTTCAATATAATCAAACAAGTTTTGAATAGGAACACGAGTGCCACAAAATACAGGAGTGCCGCTCATTACTTCAGGATCAATATTTACAGAACCATACAACATGAAAATAATAATTTGTAACAAAAGTAACGAAATTAATTTATGATAACCTAATTCGAAGGATCCAACAAGGCTTTCCGCCAACCATCTTTTTCAACAGCATTTGGAAGTTTTCATTTTGCTGATTAAAGACTACAATAATAGGCTTCCTTATCAACTATTTTTCCCTTGGTTTGTGCCCTCACAAACCACTAAGCCAATGAAGGAATAAAGGTTCAAATTTGTAAAACGCCCTATTGAACTTTTAGCGTTGAATAATATTGGTTTGTGGGGACACAAACCAAGGAATTAAAACTGCGGCGCCCTGAACAGCAGTGTTGACAGATTGATTGAGAATGAATGATGCGAAGGGTCCCCATAACGAATGATCAGGTGAGTGGATAGACTCTTGGGGGCAAAAAAAAACTACCTCTTGAAGAGATAGTTTTTTTAGTAGGTAGTACTTATGCCTAGTATCTATACATTTCTGATTTGTAAGGTCCTTCTTTAGGAATACCTAAATAAGCACTTTGCTCATTCGTTAATTCGTCTAACACTACACCGATTTTGGCTAAGTGTAAACGAGCAACTTTCTCATCAAGGTGTTTAGGTAATACATATACCTTGTTTTCGTAGTTGGCGATATTCGTCCAAAGTTCTATTTGAGCAAGTGTTTGGTTGGTGAATGAATTACTCATTACAAAAGAAGGATGTCCTGTAGCACAACCTAAGTTTACCAATCGACCTTCAGCTAATACAATAACATCTTTACCTTCGATAGTGTATAAATCTACTTGAGGTTTGATGGTATTTTTTGTGTTGCCGTAGTTGTTATTTAACCAAGCCATATCGATTTCAATATCGAAGTGACCGATATTACATACGATAGCTTTATCCTTCATGCTGCGGAAGTGAGCTTCTGTAATCAAATCACGACAACCACTAGCCGTTACAATAATATCAGCTTCTTTAACAGCATCAATCATTTTCTTCACTTCAAAACCATCCATCGCAGCTTGTAAAGCACAAATTGGATCGATTTCAGTAACGATTACTCTTGCACCTGCACCACGTAAAGACAAAGCACTTCCTTTACCTACATCACCATAACCACCTACAACAGCTACTTTACCAGCCATCATCACATCAGT
>CAZSUF010000210.1:0-1525 GCA_964609875.1 uncultured Bifidobacterium sp. | reverse complement strand
CTGTCAACAGTGACTACATGATATCCTTCCATACAAGCTTGAAGAGCACAAATAGGATCAACTTCAGTAATGTAGACTCTAGCACCACATCCTTTCATGGCTTGAGCACATCCTTTTCCGACATCACCAAAACCACAGATAACAACTTTCTTTCCGGCAATCATAACATCAGTAGCTCTCATGATTCCATCAGGAAGAGAGTGTCTACATCCATAGATATTATCGAATTTAGATTTAGTAACTGAATCATTTACATTGATAGCAGGAATAGGCAAAGTACCTTTTTCCATTCTTTCGTATAAACGGTGAACGCCTGTAGTTGTTTCTTCGCTTAAACCACGTACGTGTTGAATTAATTCTGGGTATTTGTCGAAAACGATGTTTGTCAAATCACCGCCATCATCTAAAATCATGTTTAATGGACGGTCTTCGCTACCGAAAAACAAAGTTTGTTCGATGCACCAATCAGCTTCTTCTTGCGTTTGACCTTTCCAAGCATAAACACCAATACCTGCAGCAGCAATCGCAGCAGCAGCTTGATCTTGTGTAGAGAAGATGTTGCAAGAACTCCATTTTACTTCAGCACCTAATTCGATTAAAGTCTCAATTAAAACAGCTGTTTGAATAGTCATGTGTAAACAACCTGCAATTCGTGCACCTTTTAAAGGTTTTTGTGCACCGAATTCGGCTCTAAGCGACATTAGACCTGGCATTTCTGCTTCGGCAAGGCGAATTTCTTTTCTTCCCCAATCAGCTAAGTTGATATCAGCTACTTTGTAAGGCATTTGTAAATCAATTGTATTTGACATTGTATATATTTTAGAAGGCAAATATAGGATTGGAAGTATAATATTCTATTATTTTTAATAATTAAAGGAAATATGCAATTTTTATTCTTAATTTTCAGCATATTTAATGATAATATGAAATCAAAAACAGTTCAAACAGAAAAAAATACGGAAGTGGCATATAAAATCGATGAAAAAGATATTGCCATTTTAAACATCCTTCAGCAAAATGCCAAGGCAACCGTGACTGAGATTGCACAAAAAATTCACTTAAGCACCTCTCCTACTTTCGATCGGATTAAGCGCTTAGAAAATCATGGGATCATAAAACAATATGTGACTTTAGTAGATCACTCAAAAGTAAATCGAGGTTTGATGGTGATTTGCTATGTGTCTTTAAAAGAGCATAATAAAAACGCAGGTACCAAATTTATTCAATCGATTTTAGAAATGCCCGAAGTGTTGGAGTGTTATAGCATTAGTGGCGAATTTGATTTTATGCTCAAGGTTGTGGGCGAAAATATGGAACGTTATTACGATTTTCATGTGAACAAATTAAGTCAAGCTGAGAATGTAGGCCATATTCAAAGCGTATTTGTAATGGGCAAGATCAAGGAAAGTTTGGTGCAGGTATAGTGCGGAAAGTAGAATTCTATAATTATATGTAATTAAATCTGTTTGATTTTCCACTTTTGCCTTGATGCAAAAGTTGAGCAAAAAATCAAGGCTGAAGATTC
>CAZSUF010000209.1:5283-7008 GCA_964609875.1 uncultured Bifidobacterium sp. | reverse complement strand
AGTTCATATACTGCATCTGGAAAATACTTCAATACTGTTAATGCAAGCTCTACTCGATTCATCCAATCCGTACTACCAATATGAAAAATTCCACTTTGGCTATCATTTAGTAAAATAAGCATAGCTCTAGCTATATCCCAAGCATTAGAAGGAGTAGCATACTGATCGTATGGTAGTTTCAACGTCAATTTTTGTTTAGCTACACATTGCTCAATAATTCTTGCTACAAAATTTTTATTTCTAATTTCATGTCCATATACATTAGTTACTCGTAAAACAAGATGCTGTGCACTATCTTCTAAAACAAGATTTTCAGCCTCCAGTTTATGTGCTGCGTATACACTTAAAGGATTTACTTGATCTTCTTCACTATAGGGTCCATGATGTCCATCAAATACATAATCAGTAGAAATATATACCAAGTTGGCTTGGCATTGTTGAGCAAGCTGTAATAAATTTATTGTAGACTTAACAGTTTTCTCATAACTCTCTTCTACATGATCTTCGCAATAATCTACATGAGTTAAGGCACCACAATGCACAATTACTTCAGGTTTAAAACCTATAAGATCAAAGTTGGCTGCATCCTTTTCGTCTAAAGTATTATAATATACCGTTTCGGGTGTAGGATAACTAAAATAAGAACCGATCACTTCATGTCCTTCTTCCTTAAAATGTTTGAGACAATTTCCGCCTACTAATCCAGAGGCTCCTGAGATAAAAATTTTCATAAGTAAGTAGTTTAATTAAAAGGGGAATCAAATTCGGTGAATGATTTAAATGATAAATCTCTTTCTGAAACAATGGGATCAACTCCTTTCCAATTCATTCCAAAGCTATCAAATCGAATACCATCATCAGCACTAGCCTGATACTCCCCACTCACAAAATAAAAAGCAGTAGCATGTTCACTTAAAGTTAAAAAGCCATGCGCAAAACCTTTAGGGATAAATAAAGCCTGATTATTATCTGCTGATAATTCCTGCTCAATCCATTGTCCGTATGTTGCTTCATTTTTTCTAAGGTCTAAGGCAATGTCCAAAATTTTTCCTTCGGTACAAAACACTATTTTATCATGGTCGTATGGTGGGTGCTGAAAGTGCATACCTCGAATCACATGCTTTTTAGACACAGAGTAAAAACTTTCTTTCATCTGAAAGTTGATTCCCGCCTGTCGAAAAGAATCTTGATGAAAAGTTTTAATAAAAATGCCTCTATGATCTTCTGCTCTAAATTGCTTGATCAATTTTACAGCCGCAATCTTTGTTTCAATAATTTCTTGATTCATAGTCCACTTTAAAAGTTGTTTGCATCATTGATTACATTATCGAAATATTCATTGATTTGATGAAGACATTTTATGTCAGCAGCTTGATCGTCCAAATACCATTGAATAGTCATTTCGATTGCTTTTTTAGCATTCATTTTTGGCGACCATTGGATATCCTTTTTAATTTTTTGAATATCCAACATTAAGGTAGCTGCTTCATGGCGTTTTTCTGCATGTAAATCATATTCTATATTTCCTTTACCTGCAATACTAAAAGCTATGTTGGTTAATTCTTCTACACTTAACACATCCGTGCTTTCTGGCCCAATATTATACGCCGAACAAAATGCTTTTGGCTGATCAACCATTTTTGTAGCAAGAAACAAGTAAGCCCCAATTGGTTCTAACACATGTTGCCAGGGCCTGGTGGCATGAGGATAACGAAGAAGTACATT
>CAZSUF010000209.1:0-5273 GCA_964609875.1 uncultured Bifidobacterium sp. | reverse complement strand
ACATTTTTGTCATTCTTTATTGAATTAATAATATCTGGGATGATTCTATTGTCCGCAAAATCGCCACCACCAATTACATTACCTGCCCTTACAGAAGCAATAGCTTTATGGTGTTTATCATATTGAGTCGGTTCAAAAAATGACGAACGATAGGATGCAATGATTATTTCTGCAACGGCTTTACTTGCGGAATAAGGATCATGGCCACCTAATTTATCATCCTCCATAAAATCTTTAGGTATATCCTTATTTTCATACACCTTATCAGTAGTTATCATAATGGCTACACAAGGCTTTTCTAGAAATCGCAAGGCATTAAGCACATTAGCAGTGCCTTGTCCATTCACTTCAAAGGTATACAAAGGCTCTTGATATCCTTTAAGTACAAGGGGTTGGGCAGCTAAATGAAAAATAAAATCTGGTTGAAATTCTAATATCTCAGATTTAACTTTTTCTACATCTCGAATATCGTGAATGGTACTTTTTTCACATAAATCATCACCTTGTATTGAAGGGTATAAATCGTAAGTATGTTCAGGTGCTAATGAATACCCTCTTACCTCTGCTCCCATCAACGAAAGTACTTGTAGCATCCAACTTCCTTTAAAACCAGTATGACCAGAAAGCCATACTTTTTTACCTTGATAATATTTTCTTAAGTAGGCTAAGTTTACCATTTTTTCCAAATTGGATTTGTTTCCCACAATTTTTCTAATTCCTCCTTGTCACGCATAGTATCCATGCACTTCCAAAAACCTTTATGCCTATACCCTACTATTTGTCTGTCGCTTGCAAGATCATACATGGGTTGTCTTTCCCACATCATATCATCTAAATTATCATTTATTAAGTAACTCGCAATTTCTGGCTGTAGAATAAAGAAACCCCCATTTATCCATGTACCACTATCTTCGGGTTTTTCTTCAAATTGGTTCACAGTGCCGTCTTCATCCATCCTAACCACCCCAAATCTACTGCTTGGTTGTATGGTTGTCATGGTACATACTTTCCCATGTTGTTGATGAAATTGAAGTAGTTCATCGATATGTATATCACAAACACCATCACCATAAGTCAACATAAAAGGCTCATTGTTTGTGTAAGGCAATACTCTTTTGAGTCTTCCAGCTGTCATGGTATCAATACCTGTGTCAATCATGGTTACCTTGAAAGGCTCAGTATTGCTTTTATGAATTTCAAGTTGATTATCTTTTAAATCAACCGTTACATCAGCATTGTGTAAAAAATAATTCGTAAAATATTCTTTGATAATATGAGCTTTATAACCACAACAAATAATAAATTCATTATGGCCATAATGTGCATAAATATTCATTATATGCCACAAGATTGGCTTGCCGCCTATTTCTATCATAGGTTTTGGCCTTAAATGACTTTCTTCTGAAATTCGGGTTCCTAAACCACCCGCAAAAATGACAACTTTCATGATTAATTTTTTATTATTTCTTATAAAATTCAATTTTTACTGAATTTCTTAAGAGCACCGCAAGATAAAGAAACTTCAAAGGAAGCAAAAGAAAAATTAAAGTTAAATGAAGAAGCATTATTTAGATTAAAAATATTAAATTTACGCCATGAGAGTTATCATTGTCGATGATGAAATAACAAGCTCACAGGTCCTGGATAAACTACTACAACATTATTTACCTCAGTTAAAGGTTGTGGCGATTTGCAGCAAACCAAGTGATGCCTTGCTGAAAATATCTACATTAAATCCTGATTTGGTATTTATGGATATCGAATTGCCTGGAATGACAGGATTTGATATACTTGAAAAAATACAAAATATTAATTTCGATGTAATTTTTACAACAGCACATAGCCAATATGGAATTAGAGCGATTCAATATAGCGCGATTGATTATTTATTAAAACCAATTAATACAGATGAACTCATTCAGTCTGTACAAAGAGTGCGCGATCACAAATCAGTGACCCAACCTTTAGAAAAAGTAAAAATTTTATTAGAGAATATCCAGCTTTTAAATAATAATGATACTTTTAATCGAATTGCCTTACCTACAAGCGAAGGTTTAAAATTTGTCAATGCAAGCGAAA
The DNA here is from genome assembly GCA_964609875.1 of uncultured Bifidobacterium sp. GTDB lineage: Bacteria > Bacteroidota > Bacteroidia > Chitinophagales > Chitinophagaceae > OLB11. The sequence goes on along the minus strand of CAZSUF010000209.1, from coordinate 3,194 downwards.
TCATTCGATGTATGTCCTCAAATAATTATACCCATATTTACTTAAATGGAGGCGATAAAATTTTAGTGAGCAAAACATTAAAAGAGGTAGAAAGTATACTTCAGGCAAATCGTTTTTGTCGAGTTCACAATTCGCATCTAGTGAATGTAAATTATATTGCTAAATTTCTAAAAGGCGATGTGAATATTGTAGTTATGACAGACGACACCGAAGTAGAAGTCAGTCGAAGAAAGAAAGAAGAATTGATACGGATGCTTAACTTGTAGATAACCTTTTCAACTATAAATCACATTAACTTCATCAAAAAAATATGTACAAATTTCTGTCTATACTGTGCTTGATCAACTTTTTTCTACTTACTCAATCAGTTGCCCAAAAAATATTTTCAGAAGGTGTTATCAAGTATGATGTCTACCTTAAAGGAAGTAGCAGTCCAGATGGCATGTATGTGATATCAGTAAAAGGTGGATTCATCAAACAAGAATGGGCTATGAATAATGGTTTTAACAATGTAACTATTTATAATCAAAAAACAGGCATTACTTTATCCTTGAATGTAAAAAACGGAGGTAAGTACGCTTTAGAAATTACTCAAGAAGAATTGAAATTAAAGAATAAACGTTTTGAACAGGCTCAGTTTACTGATATGAATGAATCTAAAAAAATTATCGGATATCAGACTAAGGGAAATAAGGTTACTTATAAAAATGGCGATCAAGTAGATATTTTTTACACTTCTGATTTAATTCCGCAAAATGAAAGTTTTAATACCATGTTTCCTGGCCTAAAAGGAATACCCTTAGAATATATCACCTTATCTTCTGGAAATAATACCATGAAATTTGTAGCTTCTCTCATTGAAATAAAAGTATTGGATTCACAAGAATTTTCTATCCCAGCTGATTATAAAATTGTCACGAAGGCAGAATTAGAAAACTTGAAATAAATCGATTTATATATAATTTCACCCGTTGAATGATTCCATGAAGTATTTAATTATTGGTTTAGGAAATATTGGAAATGAATATGACGAAACCAGACACAATATTGGTTTTGATGTATTGAATTATTTCGCCGAAAAACATAAAGCTATATTCAGAAATGAAAGACTGGCAGATATCGCGGAAGTAAAATTTAAAGGCAGAGTATTGATTTTAATTAAACCTACCACTTATATGAATTTAAGTGGGAAGGCCTATAAATATTGGATGGATAAAGAAAAAGTCCCTGTTGAAAATATTCTTACTGTCGTTGATGACTTAGCTTTTCCTTTAGAAGTTCTTAAATTAAGAGCTTCAGGTTCGGATGCAGGACATAATGGACTTAAAAGTATTCAAGAAGCACTTGGCACAAATGCTTATCCTCGCATTCGCTTTGGTATTGGGAATAATTTTCCAAAAGGCAAACAAGTTGATTTTGTGCTGGGCCGTTGGAAGGATGATGAAGTACCTTTGGTCAATAAAAAAATCTTATTATGCAGTGAAATCATAGAAAATTTTGTCACTCTTGGACTTGAAAGAACTATGAATTTATGTAACCAACTTAAAATAACCATTTAAAATAATCGATGTATGAAAATATTTTGTGTAGGGCGTAATTATGCTGAACATGCCAAAGAACTAAAAAATGATATCCCAAGCTCACCTGTTATTTTCATGAAACCGGCTACAGCTTTATTGACAGACAATAAAGATTTCTATTTCCCAAATTTCACCAAAGATCTTCATTATGAATGTGAAATAGTTTTACGTATTTGTAAAAATGGAAAATCGGTAAAAGAAAAATTTGCTTCATCATATTATGATGCAATTACAGTTGGAATCGATTTTACCGCACGAGATTTACAACAACAACAAAAAGAAAAAGGCTTACCATGGGAAATTGCCAAAGCTTTTGATCAATCTGCTGTGCTTGGAACTTGGAAGAAGTTTTCTGAACTGGAAAATCTACAGGCTATTCAATTTAGTTTAGAAAAAAATGGACAACTCGTTCAATCAGGAAATACAAACGATCTCCTTTTTCAATTCGATCAAATAATAAGCTATATATCAAACTTCTTTACTCTACAAATGGGTGATATCATTTATACGGGTACACCTTCAGGCGTTGGACCAGTTCAAATTGGCGATCATCTCAGTGCTTTTCTTGAGACTGAAAAACTCCTTGAATTTAATATTAAATAGAAATCTCTGCTTAAAGGCAAGTACTAATTTTCTCGATTCAACAACATATCCGTTAAGGCCTTTAAATGTACTTTTCTCTTTTCCATCACTGGCACCTTATCTAATGAGTTATAGGCTAATTGAGTAAAATGTAATATCTCATTTTCAAGGTCTTTTTTAACTTCTAATTTATCATAGAATGCGAGCATATCCTTTACCTTATTTTCATCACTACGATTTAATAATAGTCTAAGTTCATCCTTTTGTGCATCATTCGCTTTTTCAAATGCCTTGGTTGTTAAATAATTTTTTTTGTTCGATAAAATATCTCCGCCTATTTGTTTACCTGTTTTGGCAACTTGACCATAGGCATCTAATAAATCATCCTTTAATTGAAAAGCCAAACCCATTGATTTGCCATAAGCATATAATGTTTCTGAACATCCATCAGTAGCACCGCCTAGCATGGCTCCCAGCTTCAATGAAGTGCCTAATAACACAGATGTTTTCAGGGTAATCATCTCCATGTAATCATTCAAACTCACAAATTCACGTTTTTCAAAATCCATGTCTAATTGTTGCCCTTCACATATTTCTATGGCCGTTTTATTAAACAACTCTAACACCAAATGAATATACTTAGTCTGAATTTTATTTAAATGCTCATAAGCAAAAATATTCATCACATCACCAGAGAGTATGGCCGTTGATAACCCATATTTTTCATGTACCGTTTGAAAGCCTCGTCTGATAGGCGCTTGATCCATAATATCATCATGCATCAAGGTAAAATTATGAAAGAGCTCTATCGCAATGGCCGTGTTCCACACATTAGGATTTACCTCTTCAAAAAGCTCATGACTCATTAAACATACTACAGGTCGAATTCGTTTTCCTCCCATATGCAATAAATAAGAACAAGGGGCATATAAGGTTTGTGGAGATTCTGGAAAGTGGTGTTGGGCAAAAATGACTTCAAATTGTGCCAATAGTTCAGAAAATGAATGCATGCCGTAAAAATAAACCTTTCGT
>CAZSUF010000208.1:477-7049 GCA_964609875.1 uncultured Bifidobacterium sp. | reverse complement strand
CTTCAAAAAAAAAGGAACAACTGAGTTATTCCTTTTCTATTTTTATAATCTTGATTTCACATGGGCAATATCGTCGATGCGTTTTTGAGCAATGCGCATCGCGGCTTCTTGTGTGGTAATATCTTCTTTTTCTGAAAGGGCAAAAATATCCAAGATGCGACCGTAAATTTTTTCTACATCCTTGGTTACTTTTTCGCGATTGTATGATCCGCTAGCTTCAGCAGCCACATTAATTAAACCTCCTGCATTGATTAAAAAATCAGGTGCATATAAAATGCCTTTTTCAATCAATTGACGGCCATGAAGTTTTTCTTCTGCCAACTGATTATTTGCAGCCCCAGCGATGATAGGACATTTTAACAAAGGAATGGTTTCCGTATTGACAGTTGCCCCTAAAGCACAAGGTGCATAAATATCTAAATCGATACTGAACATATCCGAAGGAGAAACAACTTCTGTTTTGTATTTGTCTGTTGTTTCCTTAATTCTTTCTTGATTGATATCTGTGATATAAACCTTAGCACCTGCCTCAACTAAATGTCCTACCAAATATTGTCCAACATGACCCACACCTTGCACCAATACTTTTTTGCCACCTAAATCATCAGAGCCCCATTTTTTAAAGGCACAAGCTTTCATGCCCACGAAAACTCCGTAAGCTGTGAAAGGAGATGGATCGCCACTTCCGCCCATGTATTCAGGAATACCTGTAACATGTTTTGTTTCGAGATAGATATGTTCCATGTCTGCTGCTGAAGTATTTACATCTTCGGCAGTGATATATTTTCCATTCAAAGAGTTGACAAACTTTCCGTAACGGCGCCATAAGGTTTCTGATTTGAGGGCAGGATCGCCAATGATGACTGCTTTACCGCCACCTAAATTTAATCCTGAGATGGCAGCTTTATAAGTCATGCCACGAGACAGACGTAATGCATCTACGATAGCTTCATCATCACTGGCATAATTCCACATTCTGGTGCCTCCTAAAGCAGGCCCTAAAGTTGTATTATGAATGGCAATGATGGCTTTTAAATTAGATTTTGGATCATGACAAAACACAACTTGTTCATGTTCTAGATCCTTCATGAGTTCGAATACTTTATTTGACATAGTATGGATTTAAAATTTAGGCTTGAGGTTCAATATTTGTTTCTTCTGAATTGGCCGCTACCTCATTCGCGATTTCAGGGGCTTCTGCTACAACAGGTGCAGAAACAGTTTCTTGGCTTGGCTCTGCTGCGGCTGGTTCTTGAGCTGCTGGTGCTGCATTTTTTTCTTGCTTAGGTTCGGTTTTACGTGGACCTCGCATGATATAATTAATTTCTCTCTCGTCGGCTTGAATTTTATCTTTCACCTCTCTGCACTTTTTCTTCATGTCTTCTACCTTCTCTTTAATTTCCTCAATCATCTCAAGGTATTCTTCTCGTTTTTCGTAAGAACGTAAAGTTGGAGGTAAATTCTGCAGGCGATCATTGACATCAAATAAGAGTTCTTCTTCACGCTGTAATTCTCTACTTATTTTATTATAAAATGAACGATTACGTGCTACTCTTTCATGAATATCTTTGGCAACTTCGGCCTTTCTCTTTTCTCTATTGGCATCTTTTCTGTCGAAGAAATTTTTCTTGGCCAATAAAAATCTTTCCCAAGGGCCATCGCCATATTCTTTAGGAATACGACCGATTTTTTTCCATTCTTCAAACATATCCATGAACTCCTGGGTGGCAGATTCAAAGTCGTTTGATTGTTGCAATTCTTCTGCAGAATTTACGATCGCCATTTTTTTGGCATAATTATCTTCGAGTTGAACACGTAAGTTAGAATAGTGTCCATCTTTTTGTTGAAAGAAATAATTTTTAGCCGCGAGAAATTGATTCCAAATTTCATCACTTTTTTCTTGGGCAACGCGACCAATTTTTTTCCAATCTTCCATGAGTTGATTGTATTCTTCGGTGGTCTTCTTCCATTCTTTACTCTCCTTGATGGCTTCTGCTTTGGCAATGAGGTCCATTTTCTTGAGTAAATTTTCTTCATGCTCTACAATAATTTCTCCGATATGTTCTTTCTTACGTGCAAAGAAAATGTCTTTGGCTGTGCTGAATCTGAACCACAATTCTTCCACGCGATGCTTAGGTACCATGCCTATTTTCTTCCACTCTTCGTTCATGGCAATGTAGAGATCCGTGGTTTTTTTCCATTCGCTTGATTGAGAAAGCGATTCGGCTTTTTCGCAGATGTCTATTTTTTTAGATAAATTATCGAGAAGGTCTTGTTCGAAACTTTCGAAGCTAGCTTGTTTGCCTTTAAAAAACTCGTCTTTGGTTTTTTCGAACCTATCTCTTAATTCTTCATTTTTTAAATCTGGCACTATAGGTAGTGCTTTGAATTGCACTTGTAAGTTACGCAAAGTTTCTGTCGCTTCCTTCCAATCAGTTGATTGTAATAAGGCTTCGGCTTCAGTGCAAATGCGCTCTTTTTCGATCAAGGCTTGTTCAACAGCTTTTTTGATTTCATCTTCCATCAGATCAAGCTGAGACAATAAAGAAGGATAATCTCCAATAGCTTTGGCTGTACACAAATAAGATTTAGTACGAACCACTTTGCCTGCTAATTTAACTTTATCTGAAGCTTCATCAAATTCTTTCTTCACTTCTTTAACTCGATCGATGAGTTCATTAAATCTATCTTCCATCGAAGCAATGGTATATTGTTGATTTGCTTCTTTGAGTTCACCAATAGCTCTTTCTTCGAACCACTTAGTAGATGGAACAAATACTGTTTCATCCTTGATAATATAAAATTCGTTACTTGACATGGGACAATAATAATTTAAAAAGGCTACAAATGTAGTTAATTATGAGAAAATTTATCAAAATGCAACATTGGAGGTAATTTGGGCCTTGAGCCTTATTTCCAGATTTTGGCTTTTATCAGAATAGGTCTGTTTTTGTCCAGATCTTGGGGTGTGATTCCCTTGACACCTCCTGCATCGCAGAAAGTAACATCCGGACCATAACCTAAATCGACAAATACTTTATCGTCAATCAACCATCCTGTGCCAGAAATGCTGCTCCCTTTGGCTTTATAAACTCCATCAAGGGCGAAGGATTCATCTACTTCTAAGGAAACTAAATCTCCATCTTGAAAGTTTTTGTATTTCCCTTTAATATGAGCCGGAATTAATTTTTCTTCGAACTGAGGTAGTTCTTCAACGGCCTTCTCTTTCTTTTTCTTTTTTACTTTGAGTTGAATGGCGCCATAAGACTTATAATCTGCGTCGGCAGCTGAGTAGGTAATTTGTCGATTTGCATTGGCTTTATTAAAAATATTATAGCCAAAATTTTTCATATAGATTTCTGGGTATTCGAAAAGTTCCTTGATGGCAATGATTCTATACACATAATTGGCTGTTTCTGGATTAAGATTTAAGTCGAAATAATCGGTTTGTTGTTCGGCTCTTACGCGTTTTTGAATGCATCCTGCCCCACAATTGTATGAAGCGGCAGTTAAGATCCATGAATAAACGCCAATGAGCTTTTTTAGTTGTCTGTATAAATTGGTCAGGTAATGAGCCGCTGCATCTGTAGACCGATGCAAATCGTTTCTTTCGTCGGGATTACTGACTTTTAGTCCGAGTTCAATGCCTGTGGCTGGCATGATTTGCCAATAGCCTTGAGCACCCACAGGTGATGTGACTGGTTTGAGGTTGCTTTCAACAATGGCCAAATATTTGAAGTCGGCTGGTACACCCCACTTTCTTAAATACATATCAAAAATAGGGAAGTAATTATTGACTCTTTGTCTCATATCAGCCATGTTCACGAGACTGATATTTTTCTTCACCGTATTCATTAACTTATTGGATACGAATTCTTTATCTATCGGAACTACTTCTCCGCAGAATGTAATTACATGCCCTTCTGAACTCAAATAAAAAAATAAACTTATAAATAGAAAAAGCTTTTTCATGGTTGTTGGATCATGGGCAAATTTAATCTAAATCAAATTGACCTTATATATTTATTATTTTATTATTGGTAGGTTTGCTTTGGCAAAGGCTAAATCTGTAGGCCCTAGGCAAGACATTTATTTTTCTAATTTATATATTTTATAATCAAAGCCTATATTTGAACTTCATATCACAACAATAAATACTCATTCATGAAAAGACTTTACGCAATTTTTTTCTCCATTATTTCTTACGCATCCGTTCAAGCACAAATGGCCGTTTTAGACGCTTCATTTGTAACAGGTACTGGTGCGAACAACATTGTTTACACATCTAATTTACAAACTGATGGGAAGGTAATTATTGGAGGCATATTTAATAACTACAATGGAACAACAGGTCAGAATAGAATAGCTCGACTGAATACAAATGGTTCACTTGACGCTTCATTTACGATTGGTACTGGAGCAAATCAAACCATCATTAGTTCTGAAATTCAACCTGCAGATGGTAAAATTTTAATTGGAGGTAATTTTACAAGTTATAATGGTACATCACGTGCAAGAATTGCTCGATTAAATAATGATGGCACGATCGATTTAACCTTTGATCCTGGGACGGGTGTAAATAGCTCTGTTTTTGATATTGAAGTACAACCTGATGGTAAAATAATCCTTGTAGGAAATTTCACAACAGCGAATTCATTAGTTAGAAATTATATTATTAGATTAAATGCTGATGGCAGTATAGATAATACTTTCAATATTGGATTAGGAACGAACGGCTATATTTGGTCAGTAGCCCGCCAACCAATTGATGGCAAATTAATTATTTGCGGTAATTTCACTACGTATAATGGTGCCACTGCAAATCGTGTAGCAAGAATTAATACAGATGGTACTTTAGATAATTCATTTAATGTAGGTTTAGGAGCTAATAATGTTGCTCTCCGAGTAGTTTTACAACCTGATGGGAAAGCACTTATTGGTGGAACTTTTACGGCGTTCGATGGTACTGCAGTTGGACGTTTAGTGCGTTTAAATACAGATGGTACACAAGATGCTACTTTTAATATAGGTGCTGCAGCAGATGATGAGGTTTATGGAATTACTGTTCTTCCAAATAATAAAATTATGATCGGGGGATTATTTTCAAATGTGGATGGATTATCTCGACCAAAAATTGCTAAACTAAATAGTAATGGTACAGTAGATTTAAATTTTGTACCTGCAACGGGGGCTAGTAATATTGTGCGAAATATTTTAGTTCAATCGGATAACAATTTAGTGATTTGTGGCAATTTCATTACCTATGATGGAACTACAGCCAATAGAATTGCACGAATCATAAATAATTTTCCATTACCTGTTGAATTAAGTTCATTAAAGGGAAATGCCATGAACACCTATAATGAAATTCTTTGGTCTACTTCATCTGAAATAAATTCATTAGGTTTTGATGTTGAACGCAGTGCTGATGGATTACATTTCGAAACTATTGGATTTGTAGAAAGTCATGCAAATAGTCAAGTGGTTAATCCATATCAATTCATTGATCAACAACTGCGTTTAAATACCTATCAATATAGATTAAAGATCAAAGACATTGACGGGAAATACACCTATAGTGATGTGATTACTTTAAGCAATTCAAAAGCACAAGGCCAACTGTATGTTTATCCAAATCCTGTAACAGACGTTATGCATATTCAAAGCAATGTTGAATTGAAAAAAGCAAGTTTTGTTATTTATGATATGACAGGACATCAAGTGAGATCATTTTCAAATATTGAAGGACTACAAACTTCTTTTTCTCTTGGATCATTAGCTCAAGGTTTGTATGTAGGTGAATTAAGAAATGGGCAATCCGTGCAACGTTATTCATTTACCAAAAAATAAAATAACACATATTCAATGTAAGAAAGCCGCTTTCATGAGCGGCTTTTTTTATTTCAACTTACAGACGAAGTTTCATTTGAAGCAGCCTTTGCGGCAAGGATAGTAGTGGAAAGCCCGCACCCCGAGAGGCTTGACGCCAGATAATTCTACCAAAATGATTCCAGCCGATTCGGGGGAGGACTTGGAACGGATAGCCTGCCTGCCGCCCAAAAAAAAAACATCCTAAAGATAAAAATCTTATACTTTAACTTCCTTCCATTTACCTTTTTTAAAAAAGTAAAAAGCTAGAATAGCGAGCATAGTTTCAGCGATAGGGATGGCGAGAAATGCTCCTTTAGGGCCCATTTGAAATGTATTTGCAAGGAGATAGGCCAAAGGAACTTGAAGACCCCAGAAGCAAGCTAAGTTAATCCATGTCGGTGTTTTAGTATCGCCTGCTCCATTTAATGCTTGCATCATCACCATGCCTATGCCAAAGAAAATATATCCTGCGCCCATTATTTGTAAAGCCTGCACACCATATTTCATCACTTCTCTTTCTTGCGTAAATATGCCAATGATAGGTTTACTAAAACACACAAATAAAATCATCACCAAGCCCATAAAAATAGAATTATATTTAGTCGTAATCCACACACTGTCTTCTGCTCTTTGCGCTTGCTTGGCGCCTAAATTTTGTCCTACTAATGTTGCAGCCGCATTGCTTAATCCCCAGGCAGGCA
>CAZSUF010000208.1:0-467 GCA_964609875.1 uncultured Bifidobacterium sp. | reverse complement strand
ATAAATAAGTTAGCATGATCCAACTTCCACTTTGAATAAAAAATTGAAGCGCTGCAGGAGAGGCAATGGATATTAAGGACAAACTTATTTTTTTATCTATCCTGAATTGACTTAGTTTGAGTTTGATGCTTCGTTGACCGCCAAATAGATAATAACATTGATAGATAACTCCCACCCCTCTTCCAATAGTAGTTGCAATGGCAGCGCCTTTTAACCCCCAACCAAAAGTATAAATACATAGCGGGCATAAAATAATGTTTAAGATACTTGCGATCCACAAGCTACGCATAGCCATCGTAGCATCACCCGCACCTCTAAAAATACCATTAATTAAAAAGAGTAAAATAATACTCACACTTCCACCCAACATGATTTGTGTGAAGACTTTTCCTTCTTCTATGACTTGTGCAGAAGCACCCATAACTTTTAAAATATCGCCAGCAAAAAAGATACCTGCGCAGCTAAAA
>CAZSUF010000207.1:2808-7090 GCA_964609875.1 uncultured Bifidobacterium sp. | reverse complement strand
CATTGAAAAAACAAATAATCCCATCACAAAAATTCTAGTTTTTCCAAATTTATCTGCTAGTTTTCCTAAAGGAAATGCAAATAATGCATACACCAAATTAAAAAGCAAATACAAGAAGATAGTTTGTTGATCACTTAATCCAGCATCTTTAGCCTTTAGTAAAAGAAACATGTCAGAACTATTTACCAATGAAAACAAAAGTAGAGGAATTAATAAAATCAAATAAGCTTTAGGTGCATAGGTATAATACGACAAGTTTTTACGTATCGAGTAAGATATTTTTTTCTCTGATTTCTGTGTTTGTTTTTCTTTAATTAAAGTGGTAAAAAAAACAGCCACAACTCCTCGTATAAGGGTATTAAAAAATAAGTCTACTAGATGACCTGGCCTAAAGTATTTATAAGTCATGGCTACTAAAGGTCCCAAAATAGCACCCAAGGTATCCATGGAACGATGAAATCCAAAAACTTCTGATTTGTTGTTGGCAGTACATTCATCAGATAAAATAGCATCTCTAGCGCTTGATCGAATGCCTTTACCAATTCTGTCTATACTCCTTCCAGTAAAGATAATAATCGCATAACTTGATATTGCCATTATGGGTCTTGCAAGTACACTCATTACATATCCAAGTTGTATAAAAGGTAATCGTTTTTGAAATTGATCTGATAGTGTGCCAGTATATATTTTACTAAATCCAGAAAGAAATTCTGCCACGCCTTCTAAGAATCCAATTAATAAAGTGCCATAGCCTATTTGTTTAAGATAGAGTGGAATAACTGGATACAGCATTTCACTACTAAAATCATTGAATAGACTAATTAATGATACTATCCAAATGGTTCTGGTGATTTGTTTAAACATGATCTTTTTTATTGATCAAATAAAAAACTGGTATGCCAGCTAATACAATAATTAATCCGGGTAATGTATACTGTGGCTTAATAAATAATAAGGCAATACATAAGGTACCTGCTAATACAATATATAAAGCAGGAAGTAGGGGATAGCCAAATGCTTTATATGGTCTTGCTAAATTGGGTTTGCTCAGTCTTAATTTAAAAATGCCTAAAATGGTAATGATATAAAATATCAATACTGCAAATACCACATAATCGAGTAAGTCGCCATATTTTCCTGAAATGCATAAACAACTAGCCCAAGCAGCTTGTATCCATAAGGCTTTGGCAGGAACTTGATTGCTGTTTAAATGACCTATGCTTCTGAAAAACAGTCCGTCTTTTGCCATGGTATAATACACTCTAGCACCTGAAATAATCATACCGTTCAAACAACCAAAAGTTGAAATCATAATTAAAATGGCTAGCATATAAGTGCCAATTCCTCCAAAAATTTTTCCTGCTGCAGCTACACCCACACGGTCGTTGGCAGCAAACCCAATTTCTTCTAAAGGAAGCACGCCTAAATACATGATGTTTGTGAGGATGTATAAAATAGTAACTATACCTGTACCTAATAACAGACTCAATCCAATATTGCGTTGCGGATTTTTTACTTCTCCTGCAATGAAAGTAATATTATTCCAAGCATCACTACTAAATACCGAGCCAACCATAGCTGCAGCGATTAACCCAACAACTGAGATTCCAGATGCGATAGAAAAACTATGGTCTTCGGCATAATGTTTCATTTGAAAAGCGTTTTGCCAATTGACATCCCAAATGTCTGCTTTAAAACCTATCATGAAACCTAAAACAATTAACCCGAATAAGGCAACTAATTTCGTGACAGTAAAAAAGGTTTGTATAGATTTTCCACCTTCAATGCCTTTGGTGTTGATATAAGTTAATAAGAAAATTAAGCCAATGGATACAAATTGAGCAGGATAAATTTTTACAAACCCTATTTCGACAAATAAGTTTTGTGGGGCTAGTTCTAAGGCTGGAATAAAATAAGCCGCAAACTTTGCAAAGGCTACGCCGACAGCTGCAATGGTACCTGTTTGTATGACAGTAAATAATGACCACCCATATAAAAAGCCTGTGAGTTTATTCCACGATTCCTTTAGATAAACATATTGTCCACCTGCTTTAGGAAACATCCCCGAAAGTTCTCCATAACTTAAAGCGGCTGCTAAGGTGAGTATGCCTGTTAATACCCAAATGGCAATTAACCATCCTGCAGAACCCACTTGTCGCACAATATCGGCACTTACAATAAAGATACCTGATCCTATCATAGAGCCTGCTACTATCATCGAGGCGTCGATTAAAGATAATCTAGGTTTGAAGTTTTCTTCCATGTATCAAATTTATGGATACAAAATACACTTAATCATGAAATTTATCCATGTCAATGATGAAAAAAATAAAGCTTGAGCTAAATTTAAAACAAATTAGCCATTATAATTTCTTTGTTCAGCTGTAGCATCAAATACATGTTGCATGAGTTTCTGTTCTACTTCATTAAACTCAATATGTCTTCTTGCAAAAACTTTCGAGGCCGTTTCTACCGCTTTGTTTAATTGATATTCCATAAAACCATTGGCGCTGCCCCAACTAAAAGAAGGAATAAAATTTCTAGGAAATCCAGCTCCATAAATATTACAACTCACACCAACTACAGTGCCTGTATTGAACATGGTATTGATGCCACATTTAGAATGGTCTGCTAAGATAAGTCCGCAAAATTGCAAGCCTGTTTTGGTAAATGATTTTTTAGCTTCACTCCATAATTTCACTTCCTCATAATTGTTTTTCAAATTAGAGTTATTACTATCGGCGCCAATATTACACCATTCGCCAATCACTGCATTGCCGATAAAGCCATCGTGGGCTTTATTGGAATTAGCAAAAAATACTGAATTATTTACTTCTCCACCGACTTTACAAAGAGGCCCTAAGGTCGTTGCGCCATAAATTTTTGCACCCATTTTTAATACAGCATGATCGCCCATAGCAAATGGTCCGCGTATGATAGAGCCTTCCATCACTTCGGCGTCTTTGCCAATATACACAGGACCTGTTTCAGTATTGATGATGCTACATGACACTTTAGCGCCTTCTTCTATAAACAATTGATTGCCCAATACAGTATTGGTCGCATTCACTGGTTGACTTATTCTATTCGCCGTCAGTAAAGCGTAATCAGCGCGGATTGCCATATCATTCAATGAAAAAATATCCCAAAGGTTTTCTAACATCGTGGGTTTTTCTGCAAGCTGAATCGCTTTAGAACTATCCATGAGTTGACTTGCATCGAAAGATTCTGTCTCAGATTTGTTTAATCTGCAAGCCAATAAAGTTTGGTCAAATAATAGTGCCTGACCTAATTCTAAATTCTTGATTTGATTAAATAATTCTTCAGTATAAAACAACCCACTATTGATCAATACATTATCTTCAGCTATAACTAAAGGAAATTTTTCTTGTAAATAATCTTTCGTTTTATAAGATAGCTGCTGCTTACTAACAAAATTCCAGCGTTCGCTTTGAGTCCAAATGCCGCATCTTAATTCTGATACAGGTCTTGTATGTGTTAAGGGTAAAAAATGAGCATAACGCACATCATCGAATAAAATATAATTCATGAAATAAGTTTAAGATTCAAGTTGTTCTCCGATATCTTGAAAATCTTTCATCATATCAGGTTTTTTATCTAAAATTGTTTTAACAATATGATATCCGCCAATAGCGCTTGGAATTGCCACCAATAAAGCCATGATAAGATCATCAAAAATAAGCATACCAATCATGCCGCCTGTAAATTCCATACCAAACCAAGCTAATACCGTATACAATTTCCACATGCCTGGTTTCAAGCCTTTTTGAATAGCAGTATCCCCAATTTTTCGGGTGAGGAAAATAAGCGCAATAATTTCAAGCATAATAAAGTATGAGGCGCAAAAATAATCATTTAAACTTAGGATGAAAGTCTTTTGTTTCAATCGTGCCTTGGTTTCAGTAAAATAAATTGATGAATCTATAATTCGGTCTGATTTTTGTAAGTAAACATACCTAGACTGAATTAAAACCTTAACTTCAATCTTTAAATCCTTCCTATGAAAAACAAACACATTCTTTTTATCAGCAGTGTCTTAATTTGTATGGTGATTTTTTCTTCCTGCGCACCTGCTCATCATACAGCTAAAGAATATGGGTTTTTATATGGCATTGTGCATGGGTTTTTATTTTTCTTTGCGTTGATTGGCAAATTATTCGGTGTCACCACGGGATTGTATGCTGAGCATAATTCAGGATTTTTATATTGGCTTGGTTTTATTATTGGCATCGGTGGCTTAGGCGGTGGAGGTCGTGAGGCA
>CAZSUF010000207.1:2198-2798 GCA_964609875.1 uncultured Bifidobacterium sp. | reverse complement strand
TTTATGCCCCCGATTTTCTTAGAACTCACCTCATCTTTATAGGCGGGGACCCTGACGATCATTATCGGTGACTGCTAATTTAATTTTCTCTGACGAAGGAAGAGTCTCGAAAAGATCTTGCGGCAAGAAATACTGCTTGCGTCATGATTTCCTCCATGGTTTGTGTCCCCAGGCTGACCGAGAATGCAGGGACTCTCAGATAGCTGTTGGAGAGGAAATGCATTTTAGACAATTCTCAATGCGATTAAAACTATTCTCGGTCGGCCTCTCCCCACAAACCATCTATCCAAGATGCGGTATCAAATATTTCTCAAGTCATGATTTGATAGAGATGTTTCGATTCCTCAGTAATTTTAGTCTATGATTACTTTTTCACTTACTCCTTCACAATGTATCACATAAACCCCTTTAGGCAAAGAACTGATATTGATTTGTACTTTGGTTTTTGATTGGATGTCTGTTTTAAGTACCAACACACCCACCATATTATACATCTCAATAGGTACTGGCCCCTTCTTGTTTGTAGTTAGCTCAATAGTAAGTGATGTAGAAGCAGGATTTGGATAGCAACTTAGGTTTGGAAATTCTTTTGAAACACCC
>CAZSUF010000207.1:1729-2188 GCA_964609875.1 uncultured Bifidobacterium sp. | reverse complement strand
GGTTGCGCTTGCATATTGAAATCGGTGACATCTAGGGCAGAAATTACAACCTGCGCCTTTTACATCAGGATTATCAATCGTACTCATTTGTTTGCTTACACCATTGCGATTACCAATATAGATTTTGCCATCAGGCGCTAAAAAAGAACTCACAAATCCTTGAAAGGCAGCCCATGTAGTATCTAAAAATGTAACATGAAACCAAGCTGTGGCACTATCAGAATCATTTAAATCGTATTGCCAAATGTTAGCTCCTATAACAATATAAATGTATGCGCTATTTTCTGAGAATACAAGCCCTGAAAGCGAATTGTCTTCCCATACAGTTCCAGCTGAATCAATCGGTATGTTTATTGTTTTTGGATTGCTCAAAATACCAGTACATCTGTCAAAATCAGCCATGAAAAAATTGCTTTTCCAAGAGTTTGCTCCTGAAGCATATTTGGTCCCTTGTTGATT
>CAZSUF010000207.1:0-1719 GCA_964609875.1 uncultured Bifidobacterium sp. | reverse complement strand
CTTTCCATTGGCATGTTTACAAGCCGTCATACGTACACGATCAGTACGAACATTGGTAAGTAACTCAACGGCTTTATTTACTACCTTACCTGCTCCGCCATTGGCTTTCATATCAATAACATGATAAAGCAACATGTCATAGCAAGCCTTACTAACACTATCAGCAGTAGCATTGATAATATTATCGGTGTAATGAGAGTCACTCATTGCGGGTGTAACTAAATAGTATTTTCCAGTATCAAAGGGCAGAATATATGAGCCTCCTGAATAGCCACTGAATCCAAATTGATCTTGATAAAATAATTTTGGAACTAATGAATCTCCATTCTCTAGATAATTGAAATTACTATCATATACATTAAATCCATCACTGCATAATATTAGATTACCATTACTATCGCAAATATTTGAATGCCCTTCTAAAAAATAAATTCCATTATTGCCTACAAAATTATTAATTGCTTGCCCTCCTGTAAAGGTGGTTTTGTAATTCAAACTTCCCCCACTAACCCATTGTCGATTAAAATTGGTTTGTGCTATGAGATTTAGCGAAAAAAATTGTAGTACAAAAATGGAAAGTATTTTTCTCATGTTAACTGACCTGAAAGTTAATTTCTATTCGTGAATAATTCTATTAAAATTGATTCTTTCGCGTTTAAGAATATTTTAATGCTACCTTATCTATCATGGATTAGCCGAATTCAAAATCATTGTTTTCAAATTAATTTTGGCTATTTTTGTTCAAAATTGAATGTTATGTCAAGTTCAATAAAGTATATGATAGATGAAAGGGGTTCAAAAACTTCTGCGATTGTCCCAATTAAAACTTGGGAGAAAATGAACGAAGATTATCTAAAATTGCAGAACAAATTGAAACTATTTATTGGATTAAAAAATGCATTGATTGAAGTTAAAGAAGCAAAGCGAACTGGAAAAAAGTTACAAACTTTAAAAGATTTTTTAAATGAAGGTAACAGTTAGACTTACCAAAAATTTTAAATCTGAATTAAAACCGTTAATGAAAAAGTTTAAATCCTTACCTAAGGATTTACTCCTTTTGGAAAAGAAATTAATACAAGAACCTCGCTTAGGTTTTCCACTTGGGAATGACTGTTACAAAATTAGATTGAAAATTACAAGTAAAGGGAAAGGCAAAAGTGGAGGAGCTAGAATAATTACTTTAGTTGAAAATGAAATAATTGGTATGGTCCAAATATCGGAAGAGGAAGAAATTTTCATTTCATTTCTTTCTATTTATGATAAGTCAGCAGTTGGAAATATTTCTGATAAGGAATTAAAAGAGCTAATAAAATTATATAAAAGACAATAAAACCAATGAAGGTATTAACAACATCTTCCATAAAGAACGGCTCTAGTCATTAAACTCCCACTAATCGGTTGGCTATAAACCAATTGCTAAGTAACCAATTCTTTTATTTATACACAAAATTCTGACGGGCAACTACACTTTTTTGATTAAAAGAATAAGCATTGCTCTATCTTCCAAATTACTTCCTGAAGTTATTCTCATTAAACTATTCACATTCAATGAGTCAGAAGTAAAAAAGCTGCTAAAAGAAACGTACAGATGCTATGGCCACGCGATAGTAGCGGCAGCCCCGAGGGCGCTTTGGCCTGAGGGCTACAGCGGATAGCGCGATACAAACTTGAAAAGAACTTGGAAGATAGTGGCCCCAAAAAGGAAATTATTTTGCAGAC
>CAZSUF010000206.1:0-7105 GCA_964609875.1 uncultured Bifidobacterium sp. | reverse complement strand
TTACCCATAATTAAAAATAAACAAAAATTTATCAGGCTGTTTGCCGTTCAGGAAACTATTGATGGTTGTGATAAAAGAACCATTTTGTTTGTTATCTGAAACTTGAACAGTAGAATATACATCTTCATGCGAAGGTGGATGATTTTCTAAATTTGTATTTCTTCGAACGAAAGCTGGAATGTTGCTTTCTTCGTTTTCGATATCTGCGTCATTTACATTAAAGCTCATAGAACGCAATTTTGAAGCACGATCTTCAAAAGCTCTTTTTTGCAATTCGAAATTAGCTTCTGCTTCTAATTCTGAGTCTGTAAGCATGCGACTACCTTTCCGACGATTTAATGTAATGCCTTTGATGGTTACATAATCGTCTTGCATTTCTTGTTCCGTTTTTTCAACGACTTTCATCTCATCGGCATGATTAGAAAATAATTGATCTAATTCTGCCTGAATATCGTGAGCTGATTTTTCAGTTTGCGCCATAGGCGTAGCCTCTTGTGTGAAGGCAGGTTGAGGAGCTGCGACTTGTAGGTCTTCATCAGTGCTTAATTCAAATACAATCTTTTGCTCTTCAGGTATTTGAATAGGTGTATTTACAGGTTCTGCTTGAACGAAAGTTTCTACTTGACCATCTAAGTGCATGATTACTTTTTCTTCTTGATGAACTTCGGCATAATCAGGTAGAACTGGTCTTGTTCTATGCAAACCAAAAGCTAACATACTCGGAACTGAAGGCGGCTCAATTTCGATGAGGGTTGGAGCATACGGATCTTCGAGAATAGCTTGTGGCGTTGGATCAATAGGTGTTGTTTCTGCTGTAGAATTTGGAGCATCAAACAATTTATTCTCTTCACCATTGCCCCCTAATGTTAGGGTGATTTTATTTTTTTCGTGGATAGGTTTTTTCTTTTCTGCCGAATAGGCTTTTTCTGTGGTGTTATATTCGAAGCCTGTTGCGATGACTGTAACGCTTAAACTATCGCCCAGATTTTCATCGAAACCTGTTCCGAAAATCACATCGCAATCTTCTCCAGCTTGTTCTTGTACAAAAGCTTGAATCATTTCAACTTCATCGAGCGTATGTTCGTGCACACCCGGTGCTGAATTAATATTTAGTAAAACCCATTTAGCACCTTTGATATCACTATCATTTAATAAGGGAGAATTGATGGCTTGTTCAACAGCTTCAAAGGCTCTGTTTTCTCCAGACGCTGTAGCGCTTCCTAAGATAGCTACGCCACCATCTCTCATGACTGTGCTTACATCGGCAAAATCAACCACAATATGCCCTTGAGAATTAATTACATCTGTGATACATTTTGTGGCTGTGGCTAAAATGTCATCTGCTTTACAAAAGGCTTGTGAGGTTGGAATATTGCCAAATTGATGTCTTAATTTATCATTAGAAATAACCAAAATTGTATCTACATGTTTGCGCATTTCGTTGATGCCTTCTTCTGCTTGACGCATACGTCTTTTTCCTTCATAAGAAAAAGGAGTGGTAACGATACCGACTGTAAGAATGCCTAAATCTTTCGCTACTTTGGCTACAATAGGCGCACCACCTGTACCTGTACCTCCGCCCATACCTGCAGTTACAAACACCATTTTGGTTTGGTTCATAATCAGGTTTTCAATTTCGTTGATACTTTCGGTACAAGCACGCTGTCCGATTTCTGGATTAGCTCCTGCACCAAGGCCTTGAGTTAAGGTTGGGCCTAATTGAATTTTTGTGGGAACGGGACTATTATTTAAGGCCTTTTGATCGGTATTACACACGATAAAATCGACACCTTCAATGCCTAATCCGTACATATAATTTACGGCATTGCCGCCGCCGCCGCCTACACCAATTACTTTGATGATAGAGGCATTGTTTTGTGGTAGCTCAAATTGAATCATTGTTTTGAATTTATGGGTTTTTTGATTGAATAGATAACTAAAATTTGGGATAAGATTTTTTACGGAAATAAATTATTGATCAAGCCTTTCGTCATCTACGTTTTCAAACCAGTAAAGTACCGTATTCTTCACCGTTCCGAAAACATTTTTTATCAACAGCTTTCTATTTACTGTCTTTGATTCTTTCACCTCATGTGGCTCATTCACTTCATCTTGTGGATGTGTATAATTTTCGAACAAATCGCTTTGATGTGAATCTCCAGTGACACTTGATGCTGTATGTTGATTAGTTTCGTGCGAAGTTTCTTGTTGTGGACTCGTTTGTGGTGGAGTGGGTGTCATTTGAAATGTATCACCAAACTCTTGTTTTAATAATTGTTCTGGTGTTAATTCAAAAGTTCTTGCCATTTCAACAAATTTGCCTTCGACTTGATCTGTGTTTAGAGCAACATCTTCTGTATTATTTGAAATAAACCTCAATCTATTATTTTCAAAATCGTCGTAGCCTCTTAAAATTAATCCGATGCAAGTAGAATACATGGGCATCATTAAATCTTTGGCATAACCTGAAGCAAGATGTTCATTAGGGAATCCAATTCTTGCTGGCAAACCAGTTCTGAATTCAGTCAATTGAATAAGATGTTTTAATTGACTTCCACCTCCTGTAAGAATAATACCTCCATGTAACTTATCTACTAAATTTAATTGTTTCAAATGATACATCACATATTCTAAAATTTCATCCATTCGCGATTGAATAATATGCGCTAAATTTTTAGCAGAAATTTCTTTAGGCTGTTGTCCTTTCAACCCAGGAATTGTAATGAAGGCATTGGCCTTGGCTTCTTCGGCTAGTGCCATACCGAATTGGACTTTCATTTGTTCGGCTTGGGTACGTAACACACCTAAACCTTGACGGATATCATTGGTAATATTTACCCCTGCAATAGGAATTACGGCAGTATGTTTTAGCATGCCGTCATGAAAGACAGCAAGATCTGTTGTTCCACCTCCAATATCCACGATGGCTACTCCAGACTCTAAATCTTCTGGGCACATCACAGCAGCAGCTGAAGCAAGCGGTTGCAAGACTAAATCTTTTGTTGACAATCCTGAACGGGTTACACAACGATGAATATTTCTGATGGCTGTTTTATCGCCAGTGACAATATGAAAATTAGCACCAATCTTAATGCCCGTCATTCCAACAACTTGTTGCAAGGTATATCCGCCGAATGCATCAACAGTAAAATCTTGTGGGATGATATCGATGATTTGATCACCGGTTGGAATAAAAGTTTTGTATTGATCTTTAAGTAAGCTATCGATATCTTCTTTTCGAATTTCTTCTTCGATATTTGCCAATACACGATCTCCCCTAGTTTGCAAACTTTTTATATGCTGACCAGCTATACCTACATAGACTTCTTTAATTGTCAAGTTTGGATTGCTTGCCAAACAATTTTCTAAAGCAATATGAATCGATCGAATACATTCTTCGATATTAAGTACCATCCCATGATTTACACCACTGCTATCAGCTTTACCAAAACCAAGGATTTCTAATTTCCCATACTTATCTTTTCGACCAGCAATAGCAGCTATTTTTGTGGTACCAATATCAAGTCCAACAATCACAGGATTATTGTTTTTTATCTCCTTATCAACGGCTTCGTTTATTACACTTTGGTTTTGCATACTTTCAATTTTATAATGTTTTTAGTTAGAATTATTTTTTTTCTTTTCGTGGGTTAATGTTTTCTTATTCTCTGAATTAGACTTCGTGACTTTATGATTTATTTCCTTAGCTACTACTTTTGGCAATGGCTTATGAGAAATTGTTTTTGAATCATGAGCAGGTTTTGAAGAACCTTTCACTAATTTCTCTTTTTTTGAATCTAGTTTTTTAATTTCCTTTTGTTCTTCGATACCGTATGGATCTTCTGAAATTTTTTCACCTCGGCTATTTCGACAAACCACTTGACCTATATAGCGAAGATCAATTTCATCGTATTTTTCCCAATCTACAGTGAACATTCCTTCCTGGTAAAACAATAATAATCTAGCCATTTTATCTTCTAAGTCTTTGACATCCCCGAGAATAATGATTTGTTTTCCTATTACTGGAATTAATTGAATTTGACCTGAAGGCAATACATCTATTTGTGAAATGGCTGCATTCCAAAAAGTATCATTCGTTAAATATTTTGCCAGCATAACCAGATCCGATTTTGTGTTTAGATCTTTACGGGAATATCCTAATTTAGGTGCAGTTACCACAGGAAGTTTAGGCGAGTATACAGAGGACCAAGCTAATGCATTCGCATACTCATCTAAATAATAGGCGTAATCGTTACTATCCTTTTGATTTACACGAACAATAGGTGTCTTTTGTTCGACCTGAATATGCATAATATTATTTGTAGAAATATAAATATTGGTTTCTTTCACCCATTTATTTTCTTTCACCTTATTTTCTAAATCCCGAATTTTTATATCCTTCACTAAAGTTTTAAGAGGTTTGATTTGTTGCTCTTCGATTACATTGATGATATCATCTTTATTGACAAAGCTGATTGCTGGATTTACTATGCTTATATCTAGGCCGTTGCAGATGTCTTTTTGCGAACGAATATTAGCAAATACAAATGCAAATATGATCAAGGGTATTGATAACAGAAACATGATATTTCTCAATATTTTCTTTATACGAGGGTTCATGTGTGTTGTTGTTTTAAAATTTCTTGTATGGGCAAAATAAGTTGATCAATATCCCCTGCACCTGCTGTGACAAGCAAATTTGGCTTTGCTGTTTTCACCCATTCAAGTGCCCCTTCTTTACTTAAAATATGTTTATTTTCTAAACTCATTTTACTTAAGATCAACTCACTGGTGACGCCTTCTATGGGTAATTCACGGGCTGGATAGATATCTAATAAAATAACTTCATCTGCAAGATCTAGGCTTTCTGCAAATCCATCGGCAAAATCACGTGTTCTGCTAAAAAGATGGGGTTGAAAAATGACACTTAATTTTTTCTGTCTGAATAAGGCTCTTGCACTTGTCAGTAACATTTTGAGTTCTTCTGGGTGATGCGCATAATCATCAATATATACTTGATTATCTGTATTGACAAGATACTCAAATCTTCTTCTTACACCTTTAAAATCAGCCATAGCAGCTTGTACTTTGGCAAAATCGATATGCATGATATGGCAAACTGCTAAAGCGGCCACAGCATTTTCGATATTATGCATACCTCCAATATTCAAATCAATTTTACCTACACATTCTCCTTGCTTATTAAAGTTAAATGTATAGGTACCATGTTTCATCTGAATGTCTGATGCATAAAAATCAGCCATATCATTTTGCAATGAATACGACAATTTATTTGGCACTTTAAAATCAGCATGATGTTTTAATCCATGCCTGTAAATGAGTGTGTCTTTAATATGAGAAATATACTCAAGATAACATCTTTCCATTTCTTCGGCTGTTCCATATATATCTAAATGATCTGGATCCATGGCAGTAACCACTGAAATGGATGGGAATAATTTAAGAAAACTTCTATCATATTCATCAGCCTCTATCACAGCACATTCATTTGTACTGCTCCAATAGTTACTTTGATAATTAGATGAAATACCTCCGAGAAAGGCATTACAACCATATCCAGTATGCCTTAATAAATGACCAATCATGGTGGACACAGTAGTTTTACCATGAGTACCCGCCACACAAACTGCTGTCATTTGTTCTGAAATATATTGCAGTACATCACTTCGCTTCACAACAGTAAAATTATTTTCTCTATACCAATTAAGTTCAAGATGGTTCGAAGGGATAGCTGGTGTATAAACAACTAAATCGGCTTTTTGATTGAGTAAAGAAATATCATCTGTAAAATGAATATCCATACCTTCCTTTATCAACTGAGTGGTCAGTGGGGTGTTGGTTTTGTCGTAACCACTCACTATCGCTTTACGCTCTAAAAAAAATCGTGCTAAAGCGCTCATACCGATTCCTCCGATGCCAATAAAATAAACGCTATGGATTTGATTAATATTCATTTTAGTTACACATTTCAATGATTTTACCTGCAATTTGTTCATCTGCATGTTGAATAGCAAGTGTGGAAATATTTTTTTTAATTAATTGTTGTTGTGTGGAATCATGGAGTAGGGACTTCACTTTAGTAAGTAGTTCAGATTTTGTTTCATGATCTTTGACCATTAAGGCTGCATTGATTTTTACCAAAGCCATTGCATTTGATGTTTGATGATCTTCACTTGCAAAAGGAAAGGGTACAAATACTACAGGCTTGCCAACTATACATAATTCAGAGATGGACGAAGCGCCTGCTCTTGAAATAATTACATCAGCGGCAGCATAGGCATAATCCATCTCTCGAATAAATTCGAATACTTTCACTTGACCCTCAAACCCTTGAACAGCTTCTTTTGCTTTATTAAAAAAAGAAGTTCCAGTCTGCCAAAGCAATTGAGCATCTTCGGCAATAATATCTTTAAACTGAAGCGCTAAAGTTTCGTTGATGCTTTTAGCACCTAAACTTCCCCCAAAAGCAAACACAATTTTTTTAGTACTATTTAATCCAAATTTTTCTATCCCTTCTTCTTTAGTTATTTTGTTCGCCGAAATAGAAGCTCTCACCGGATTGCCTGTTAAAATAATTCTTTCTTTAGGAAAAAATCTGTCCATATTTTCATAAGCTACGCAAATGGCTTTAGCTTTTTTTCCTAGTCTTTGATTGCTTTTACCTGCGTGGGAATTTTGCTCTTGAATTAAAGTAGCAATCCCTTTTCTTTGAGCCATAAATAATACTGGAAAACTTGCATAACCTCCAACACCCACTACCACATTAGGTTTAAATTCATTCAGTATTTTTCCCGCTTGAATAAAACTTTTAATGAGTTTAAATGGCAAACTCAGATTTTTCAACATGGAACTCCGATCGAAACCGGCAATATCTAAACCAATAATTTTATACCCTTCTTTTGGCACTTTTTCCATCTCCATTTTTCCTTTTGCACCCACAAATAAAACTTCAGCTTCAGGATTCGCTTTCCTGACAGCATTTGCAATGGCAACCGCAGGAAAGATATGACCTCCTGTACCACCACCTGCAACTATGAGTTTTATATTCTTCTGGGAGGTTTTATGATGTTGGATTCGAATAATG
>CAZSUF010000205.1:0-7125 GCA_964609875.1 uncultured Bifidobacterium sp. | reverse complement strand
TTCCAAAACCGAAACCCCATTGCCCGAACCTAAATTTAAAATTTCGTAATTCGATGTCGACTTTCCAGCTAATAAATATTGCAAAGCTTTGGTATGTGCATCTGCAATATCCATCACATGAATATAATCTCTAATACACGATCCATCACGCGTATTATAATCATCTCCCCACACATACATTTTATCCATGATACCAATGGCTGTTTGGGTAATCACTGGCACTAAATTATTAGGTTTATCAAAAGGCACTTCACCTATTTTCCCTGAAGTATGCGCCCCTACTGGATTAAAATAACGCAATAAAATAAAATTCGAAGATTGAATTCGAGCCAAATCTTTGATCACTTGTTCTCCCATTTGCTTAGTGGCAGCATAGGCACATTCTGCGTCTGCCAAAGGCGTATCTTCTGTAACAGGCAATTGGGCTACATTTCCATACACCGAACACGAAGAAGAAAACACAAAATTCGGAATACCAAACTCTTGCACACATTGCAAAATATTAAACAATGAATTCATGTTGTTTTGATAATACAAAAGTGGCAATTCTACACTTTCGCCGACTGCTTTCAACGCTGCAAAATGTATAATTCCTTGGATATCTTTATTCTCTTCAAATATGTTTCTCGTTAATCCCAAATCACATAAATCTACAGCATAATTCTTTACGCGCACACCGGTAATTTCTTCAATTCCATCCAAAGAAGTGGCTGCTGATCGACTAAAATTATCAGCGCAAATTACTTCAAAGCCATGTGCTATCAAATCTACGATGGTATGTGAGCCAATATATCCCGCTCCGCCGGTTACTAATATTTTTGTTTTCATGTAATGGGTTTTGTTTTTTCTGTTCATTTATTTTCTAAGTCACGGCTCATCATCTTCAAAAATTCATTCAATCTATAATAGGATGATGTATATATAATTATTTAATTTTTTTGGGCGGCACACACGCTTTACGTTCCAAGTCCGTCCATCTCGTTTTAAAGACCGAGACGATGGTACGGGCTTTCCACTGCAATCGTTGCCGCGCTCATTTCACTTAATTAAATTGATTCTTCACATAAGTTGTTTTGTTTAGTTATTCTCATTGAATTATTTTTTCCATCGTATAAGCTCTTGACCCTTTAATTAAAAAAGCTGTATTTTCAAAAGCTTGTTCTTCATACCACGCCGCTGCTTGTCCTACATCATTCATTTGAATATAAGGATGTGGTGTGCTTGTAAACTCCTTACCGACTAACACCACATGATTCCAATTACTTTGCTTTAATAATTCTACCAGTTGCTGATGTTCATGAGCACTCTCCTCTCCTAATTCTTTCATCGCCCCCAACATAATTACTTTATTTGGATAATCAGTTTGTTCAAAGTTTTTAATAGCTTCTAACATACTGCTTGGGTTTGCATTATAAGCATCAAGAATAATTGTATTTGTATCTTGCTGAATCATTTGAGATCGACTGTTACTAGGCATATAAGATTCAAGTGATTTCTTGATCTTGTCCATGGGAATTTCAAATTTCATGCCAATTGCAACCGCAGCCATTAAATTCCCAAAATTATAAGCTCCAACCAAATTACTTTTTATCAAGGTTTCTTGCCCACTATTCAGTATAGCCACTTGCAAAAAAGGTTGATTCGCATAAATTTTACCTATATAATCAGCTGAATTAGAACCATATGTAATTTGATCTTTGATATTATGGGCCATCTCAGCTAAATAAGGCAAATCAACATTTCTAAAAATAACTCCCTTAGTTTCTCTGATATAATTAAATAATTCACCTTTCCCTTTGCGTACACCTTCTTCTCCTCCAAATCCTTCGAGATGAGCTTTTCCGCAATTGTTGATCAAAGCATAATTAGGTAAAGCATACAAACAATAGGATTCAATTTCATGTTGATGGTTTGCCCCCATTTCAATTATCGCGATTTCCGCATCCATTTTAATCTTCAACAAGGTTAAAGGAATACCAATATGATTATTCAAATTACCTTCTGTCGCATAAGTTTTATATGTCG
Organism: uncultured Bifidobacterium sp.; assembly: GCA_964609875.1. Classification (GTDB taxonomy): domain Bacteria; phylum Bacteroidota; class Bacteroidia; order Chitinophagales; family Chitinophagaceae; genus OLB11. The sequence goes on along the minus strand of CAZSUF010000205.1, from coordinate 5,100 downwards.
ATGACAAGACAGTATATACCAATTCCTTGGTCGTTGTTTTACCATTGCTGCCTGTAATTGCAATAAATGGAATATCAAATTGCTTACGATGATGTAAAGCTAGATCTTGAAGTGTTTGTAATACATCATCAACAAGTAGGCATCTATCAGAAATCTGATACTTCACATTGTCGATGATAGCATATGAAGCCCCGGCATTCAGGGCTTGTTCTGCAAATTGATTCCCGTCAAAGTTTTCTCCTTTTAAAGCAAAATAAATATCTCCTTGTTGAAGTTTTCGTGTATCGGTCTGCACCGAAGGATGAGCCAAATAAAGGGCATAAAGGTCTTCTATCTTCATGGGGTAAATATAGAAAAGTTTTTTTGCAGCAAATATATTATTCCTTTTAACTTTACTCAAAGTTCTGTGTATGAGATTCTTATTTGCTTTGTTTCTGATGGTGTTCTTTCATGAAGCAGTATTTGCCAAAATCGGGCTTCAACAAAATGCCCAACTCAATCGTTACTATTATCGCGAATATCGAGGCTTTGATCCAGAGAATTTAATTTTCGGAGGCAATCTAGGCATGGATTTTATCAGAGAAAAAGACAGCATCTATAAAACAAGTGAAAGCGGTTACTCGATATTTGTTACACCGACAATTGGTTATAGATTCGGACGAGTTCAAGCCGGATTTAATGGCGGCTATAGTTTTACTCACCTAAATATTCGATACATTAATTTTATTACCAAAGGAGAAGAAAAATACTTACTGAATTCCTCCAACTATTCACTTTCATTATTCGCTCGATTATTTTTCTTTAGAGGTTTATTTGTGCATGCCGAACCTGAAATTAATTTATTTAATCAATGGCAATATTCAATTGATTATTTCGGCACCGGGAAAAGAAAGTATACCGCTACACGCATTAAGGTACCAGCCTTACTTGTAGGACTTGGCTTCGTGATACCCATTGGCGAAAGAGTTGGATTTATCGTTCAAGGATTATATGATGTTTTGCAAAAACCTAATTCTCCTTACTCAGGATTACCCATTATCCGAGGTGGATTTAATATTGGCATGAATCAATAAATTCTATTTTGGCAAGTTAATTTTTCACCCAACTCTTATTAAAATAATGAATCCATCAGTTGATTGGTTTTTTACAAAAAAAACTACCTGGCAAAAAGAATACGCTCTCCTAAGAACACTAGTCTTAAGTTGCAAACTCACAGAAGAATTAAAATGGGGATGCCCTTGTTACACTTTACAAAAAAGTAATATCGTCCTCATACATGGCTTTAAAAATTATTGTGCCTTGTTGTTTATGCAAGGGGCCTTAATTAAAGACACAAAAGGAATTTTAGTGCAACAAACCGAAAATGTTCAGGCTGCAAGACAAATTAGATTTACTAATGAGCAAGACATAGTAAAAAATAAAAACACTATCCAGCAATATATCAAGCAAGCTATTGCCTTAGATCAAGCTGGATTAAAAGTTCCCTTGAAGAATACAACTGAATTTACTATGCCCATAGAATTTAAACAAACTCTTGATGAAATGCCTGAACTCGATTCCGCTTTTAAAGCTCTCACACCAGGTCGACAAAGAGCTTATCTACTTTATTTTTCTTCGGCTAAACAAGCAAAAACTCGAGAATCTAGAATTGAAAAATATATCCAACAAATTCTCGATGGAAAAGGCTTAGAAGATTAAATAAAATTTTGCCTACTTTGTATTTTCTCAACTTGATACATAAAGAACAATCCTTCACATTCTTCTCCAAAAAATCAAATTAATTCCATCCATAAAATAAATTCTATGTCAAATCAAAAATTACCTCCCACAAGATTTAACATTCGTGTGTATGGCCTTTGGATTCACCAAGATTGTATTCTTGTGAGTGACGAAAGAATGGGAGATTATTGCTTCACCAAATTTCCAGGAGGCGGCTTAGAATTTGGCGAAGGACTCAAAGATGGTTTAATTAGAGAATGGCAAGAAGAATTAAATACAAAAATCGAAATTCTCGAACACTTTTACACCACCGATTTTTTTCAAGAATCTGCCTTTCATCCCAATACCCAAATCATCAGTGTTTACTACAAAATAAGACCTTTAACCGAACCTCAGATTCCCATTCATCTGCACCAGCAAAAATATTTATTTCTCGGTCATGAAGAATGCTATTTCAGATGGATTCCTTTGGCTCAATTTTCATCTTCGCAAATGACTCTGCCCATAGATAAAGTAGTAGCCGCAAAGTTAGTAAATCATTAAATCTTTAACTTTTAGGTCAAAAAAGTTTCAACCTATTTTTTTACTACCTTTGTCGACCTTACTATTTGTAATTATGAAAACATCTACCCTTGTTTTTTGTATTATTACTATGCTCTCACAATGGTCCTTTGGTCAATGCGGCATTACAATTAATACCTTTCCTTATACTCAAGGTTTTGAAACAAATACAGGTGGCTGGGTTTCAGGCGGAACTGCCAATGATTGGGCCTGGGGAGCCCCAAATAAAGGATATATACAAACAGCAGGTGGTGGTAGTAAATGTTTTGTCACAGGTGGCTTAAATGGAAACACTTATAATTTAGGCGAAAAATCATATGTAACAAGCCCTTGTTTTGATTTCACCAATCTAACCTACCCGCATATCAGCTTTAAAATTTATTGGGAATCCGAAGAAAATTTTGATGGAACATCTTTTCAGTACTCCACAAATAATGGTAGCACTTGGTTTAATTTGGGGACAAGTTCAGATCCTGTAAATTGTTTGAATCAAAACTGGTTTAACAGCTCAAATATTACTTATTTAGCCACACTCGCTAATCCTAAACAGGGCTGGTCTGGATCTCAATTCCCGAGTGGGAGTTGCAACAGCAGCAATGGTTCTAATGGTTGGGTTACAGCTTCGCACTGTATGTCCAATCTTGCTGGCCTACCTTCTGTTCAATTCAGATTTGTGTTTGGCGCAGGCACCTTCTGTAATGATTTTGATGGAGTAGCTTTTGATGACATCAAGATAGAAAATGCACCACCGAATAATGCCAACTTTTCATACAACTGCACCAATACTGTGCTTGGCTATCAGTTCAATAATACATCCACCATGTGCCCTGATGTATACACTTGGGATTTTGGCGATCCAGCCTCAGGTGCAAGTAATTTTAGTAATGCAGCAAATCCTACGCATACTTTTTCAGCCCCTGGCACGTATTCAGTCAGTCTAACTACTTCTGGTCCTTGCAATGCACCTTCTACCATGGTGAAAACCATTATTACAATCAGTGCATTATTTCAATCCACCACCCCTACTTGTAACGGAGGCCTCGGTTCTATAACTATGACGGCTAATACAGTAAATTTTGGTTTAAATTATTTATTACTTCCTAATAATACCTCAAACACTTCAGGTTCCTTTACAGGTTTAACCGCTGGAAACTATACAGTCAGTGCAACAGACGCAGGAAATTGTTCTCTGACTTCTGCCATCACTATTAATCCTACTACACCTATCAATTGGACTAATTTTATTATTACACAAATCAATTGCAATGGCGCTAATGACGGCAAAGTAGAAGCTTTAGCCGCAGGAGGCAATAATAATTTTACCTATAATCTACAACCCGGAAACATCAATATAGCCAGTGGAATATTTTCATCACTTACCCCAGGCACTTACACTGTTACAGCCATAGATGGTAATTCTTGTACATTAAGCAGTGTAGTAAATATTACCGAGCCCCCTTTAATTACACAAATCAGCATAACAACAGATAATGTCTTATGTCATGGTGGAAATACGGGTAAAATAGTGGCCTTATTTACAGGCGGAAATAGCTCCTTAATATATACCATTCTTCCTCAAGGAAGCGCCAATATAAATGGAGTCTTTACGGGATTATTGGCTGGCACCTACACTATTGTTGCTTCTGATGCGAATAACTGTTTCAAAACTTCTATCATCAATATTAATGAGCCCTCAAGTTTACTTGTCGATGCCATTCAAATTACACAACCCGATTGCAATCCAAATAATAATGGAAAAATTACCGTCATGGCTAGCGGGGGCACTTCTCCTTACCAATATTCCTTAGGTACCAATTTTAATACTTCAAATTTATTTACAGGATTAACCTCAAATACTTACACGGTTACTGTGAAAGATGCAAATAATTGCACGATCACTTCAAGTGCCACGTTGCTTAGTAAAAATGCACCGATATTCAATCAGCCCATAACTGAACCCACCACATGTATACAAAATGCTGATGGCAAACTCGACATTTCTGCCACAAGCTCTTCTATCATCAACGAGTATTCTATTTCACCAGGAGGCGCTTCTTCTGCTAGTGGACATTTCAATAATCTGGCTGCAGGAATTTATACCATCACTGTAACTGATGCAACTCTTTGCAGTAATACAACTACCATTAGCATCTCTTCGCCCGAGCCAATTATCATCAACAAAATTACATTTACCAATGATAGTTGCGGGAATAATACCAATAAATTATATGTTGAAGCCATAGGTGGTACAGGATCTAAATCATTCTATCTACAGCCAGGAAATTACACTTCTTCTTCTGGCAATTTTCAACAATTAAAAGCAGGTAAATATATCGTGACGGCTGTGGATGCCAATCAATGCACCTACACAAACATAATCGACATCCCAGAAAAAAATTGTTGCAGTGATTTATTTATACCGACTGCCTTTTCACCCAATCAAGATTTATTGAATGACGAATTAAAAATTGTCAATGCATACGGCGTCGAACTCAAAGATTTCATGATTTTTAATCGTTGGGGAAGCGTAGTCTTTAAAACAAATTATATAGAACATAGTTGGGATGGAAAATACAAAACTATACCCGCTGAAATTGGCACCTATTTTTATTTAATCAAATACAAATGCCTTGCCGACGGACTTGAACATACCTTAAAAGGTGATTTACTTCTTATCAGATAATCATTTTATTTTTCTTTTTTAATATGTGGGCGTGCCCCGCCAATCGTCATTCTAGTAGCGTTTAACTTAGAAGTGGCGTGGCCGGGCTTTTGCTGCAATCCATCTCGTTTTGAAGAACGAGATGGGATTTCCGCGAC
>CAZSUF010000204.1:6786-7155 GCA_964609875.1 uncultured Bifidobacterium sp. | reverse complement strand
TTACTAAAAGCAAAGAGAAAGATTTATACAAACATGACCTCCAGGTTTTAGAGCGAAACTACCACGAATCGCAAAACAAGCTCGCTAAACTAGAAGCCGAGTTGGAGAGCATCAAGGCCATCAAAGAGCAGAACAAAACTTTTGTTCCTCCACCCATTGATCCCAATGAAGACCTTACCCGAAAAATTTACATCGATACCTTGTTACGTGAAGCTGGCTGGGATCCTTACGGAGCCAAGGTGCCGGAATATCCTGTACATGGAATGCCTCAAGGTCATGGAAATGCGAATGGAGATGGCTTTGTAGATTATGTCCTATGGGGCGATGACGGCAAACCGGTCGCCGTCATCGAAGCCAGGCTCCGGGCCG
>CAZSUF010000204.1:5988-6773 GCA_964609875.1 uncultured Bifidobacterium sp. | reverse complement strand
ACGTGACCCAAGGGTAGGGCAGCACCAGGCACAATGTTATGCCGACTGTTTGGAAAAAGAATTTGGTCAACGTCCTATTATCTTTTATTCTAATGGATTTCGTACTTGGCTTTGGGATGATGTAAAATACGCACCCCGTGAGGTATTTGGTTTTTATACCAAAGACGAATTGCAAATGATGATACAAAGACGCACTTCGCAGAAAACGTTGAGCACGCAAATCATCAACAATTCGATTACCGACAGAACCTACCAACACCTTGCCATTCGAAGTGTGACTGAGGCGTTGGAAGGTAAACGACGAGAAGCATTACTGATTATGGCTACAGGAACAGGAAAAACAAGGGTTTCTGCTTCCATAGTCGATTTATTAAGCAAAGCCAATTGGGCTAAAAGGATTTTGTTATTAGCTGATAGAAATGCCTTAATCCATCAGGCAAAAGTAAATTTCAACGATTATTTACCCAACCTCCCGGCAGTTGATTTAACAAAAGAGAAAGAAGATGAAAGCAGTCGAATCGTTTTCTCGACCTACCAAACCATTATCAACATGATAGATGGTGAAGCAGATGGCAATAACCGATTTTACAGTGTAGGTCATTTTGATCTCATTATTTTCGATGAAATACACCGAAGCGTGTACAATCGCTATAAGCATATTTTTAAATACTTTGATGGCATTCGTATTGGTTTAACGGCCACGCCAAAATCGGAAACCGACAGAGATACATATGCCTTGTTTGGCATGGAACCCAACAATCCGACTTTTGCTTATGAACTAGATG
>CAZSUF010000204.1:1820-5978 GCA_964609875.1 uncultured Bifidobacterium sp. | reverse complement strand
AGCTGTAGAAGAAAAATGGCTGGTTCCACCCAAAGCCATTTCAGTACCTGTAAAATTTCAACGAGATGGTATCAAATATGCTGAACTGAGCCATGACGAAAAAAGGGCTTATGAAGCCCAATTTACAGACCCCATCACGGGTGAATTTCCCGATGAAATTGACGCGGCCGCGTTGAACAAATGGTTGTTTAATACTGATACCGTGGATAAAGTGATTGGTCATTTTATGGAACATGGTATAAAAGTAGAAGGTGGTGATAAATTGGCTAAAACCATTGTGTTTGCGCGTTCTCACTTACATGCCAAGTTTATTGAAGAACGATTTAATAAACAATATCCTGCTTATAAAGGAGAGTTTCTGAAAGTCATCGATTACCAACAAGAGTATCGTTACGACCTGCTGAATCGATTTAAGGATAAGTCAAAAATGCCGCAAATTGCAGTCTCGGTGGATATGTTGGACACTGGTATTGATGTGCCAGAAGTTTGCAATTTGGTGTTTTTTAAACCGGTACGTAGCAGTGCAAAATTTTGGCAAATGATAGGTCGTGGAACAAGACTTTGTAAAGATTTGTTTGCCATCAAAGAAGACAAAAAAGAATTTATCATTTTTGATTTCTGTCAAAACTTTGAGTTTTTTAATGCGCATCCCAAAGGCGTGGAAGGGAATAACAGCAAATCACTCAGTCAGCGTTTATTCGAATTGCGTTTGCGATTGGCATTTGCGTTGATGGGGCAAGAAGAGATCGAATTAAAAAATTATGGGCAATCCATTGTTAACCAATTAATCCAGCAAACACAGGCCTTAAATGGCGAAAGCTTTATCGTTCGTCAGCATTGGGAAGTTGTAGAAAAGTATCGAGATGCGAATGCATGGAATGCGCTCAGTGATTTAGATATCAAAGAACTGTATGATCATATAGCCCCTTTGGTGACAGAAATAGATCAGGATGAACTAGCCAAACGTTTTGATGCCATGATGTTGGATATTCAATTGAGCGTTTTGCATGGAGAAAAAAAGCAAGCCTCCCTAATTCAGAAAGTAGTGACTACAGCAGGGAAGCTCAGCAAGAAAGCAAGTATTCCTGCAGTTTCGCAAAAAATGGATATTTTGAAAGAAGTGCAACAAAAAATATTTTGGGAAGGTGCGAGTATTCTAAGTATTGAAAATATTCGTATTGAATTACGTGACATTATTAAATTTTTGGATTCGGAAAATACACCCATCTATTTCACCATGTTTGAAGATGAATTTTCAGGTGCAGCCATCGTTCATGAAATAGTCTATAACTCCAATGATTTAGATGCCTATAAACGAAAAGTAGAGCAGTATGTAAATGAGCAACGTAACCACCTGATTATTTATAAACTCCGAAACAATATACCCATTACACAAGGAGAATTAGATACCTTAGATCAGATGTTGTTTGAGCAAGGGAGTGTAGGGACTAAAGCAGAGTTTACGAAAGCATTTGGTGACCAACCCTTGGGAAAATTTATCCGCAATATAGTTGGCTTGGAGTCTCAAGCAGCGAAGATGGCTTTTGCTGAAATTTTGAATAATCAAATATTAAATGCGCAACAAATAAAGTTCATTGACACTATCATAAACTTTTTAACGGTAAAAGGAATCATCGAACCAGCTATGTTATTTGAATCACCTTTTACCGATATTAATGCAGGTGGAATTAGCAGTGTGTTCGATTTGGAGACTACTTCTAAAATTATAGAGGTATTGGAGGAGGTAAATCATAATGCAGAGGCTGCGTAAATTGAATGAAAGAAAATTTAAAAAATTGAAAGATTAAACAATGAGCATTTATACTAATTTTTGGACTAATCACTTAAAGTTTATAAAAAAACAAATTAAATCATCTGAACCTACTGAATTCACTTTACAAAATAGTGGTTTAGCAAACTTAGGTGACAGAAGTGATTATAATGGATATGCTTTATTCTGGATGGGCAAAGAAGAAAAATATACAAACAAAGCTGTTTTTAGAGATTTATTAAAAGCAATTGAAAAGGATGAGAAAAAAAATATAAATTGTGCCTTGGGCAGATTAGAAATTCGAGTTGAAAATAATAATCATATTATCACAAAATATCAACCAATTTCATTTGAAAGTATATTAGATAAATATGAAGAACTTCAAAGTAAACCTAATCATTTAAGTGAAGAAATTTACAAATGGGAATTGGTAGAAGTATTTCAAAAACAATGGGATTTATATTCATCTAAAGCAATTAGTTTTATTGACTTTTTTAATTCAATAAAATTTGGCAATTTAATTTACACAACATGTATTACAATTTACAAGCACGTATTACAAGAAAATGCAGAAGAGTTTGAAGTATTAATAAATTATCTTTTTGATGAAACAATTGATTTACAAGTTAGAATTGAAAATTATAGAAAAGGTTTTGATAAATTATATTTTTCATTAACCAATCATGGTAAAAATACTTTTGAAGAAGAAAGAACAATTGCAACTTGGCTTACATTTCGTTATCCTGAAAAATATACTATATATAAAGATGAATTTTATACTAAATTATGTAAAGGTTTAGGTATTGAAGTTCAAAAACCACTTTATAAGTTAGTTCATTATTATAAAATAGTGAATGATTTTATAAATAATCATTTAAATAGGAGAACTCAATTAATAGAATTAAATAAAATTCAATTAAATGTAAATTGTTATAAAGATTATAAAAACTATATACTAGCTCAAGATATTCTATATACAACTCTAATAACAGTTAAATCCAACAATGAAGCAGTTGAAAATGCAATAATTTCAATAGACAGTTTTGAAATTGATAAATCGAAAAATATGAACACCAAAATTAATCAAATTTTATATGGACCTCCAGGTACGGGAAAAACTTATAATACAATAAATAAGGCTCTTGAAATTGTTGGTTTTAATTCTGAGAATAAAACTAGAGGAGAAATTAAAGAAGCATATGACAAATTTGTCTCTGAAGGAAGGATTGTGTTTACAACTTTCCATCAAAGTATGAGTTATGTAGACTTTATTGAAGGTATAAAACCATTGCCACCTGTCTCAAACGAACCAATAAAATATGATATACAAGCCGGTATTTTTAAAATGGCATGTAGTAGAGCAGCTTATTTATGCTATAAAAAAGGGATTTTAAAGAAACGGACTAAAAATTTAAATTACACTTTTGATCAATTATATAATCAATTCATTGAATCCATTAAAATATCAATTCAAGAAAATAATTTACCTACTTATAGAACAATTTCTGGAAAAGTTGTCGAAATTTTTGAAATTAATTCACAGAATTCAATAAAAGCTAGAGCAAAGGGTTCGAGTGATAATAATGTGGCTCCTCTTACACAGGAAAATATCGAGAAACTCTATAATAAGTTTACGAATTTAGATGAAATTGAAAATTTAGAAATGATACGAAATACTGTCCAAGTAAGTCCAAGAAGTACAGAATTTTATGCTGTTTTTGGTGGATTAAAAGAATTTGAAAAAGACTATAAGCCCACCAATATAATTTTAGATGAAGAAGTAAGTATAGATTTAATTGAAGAAGTAGAAAAAATTAGAAAATTTAATGCAGGGATATATAATGATTCTATTATTCAATTTGGCCAAGAGGCAGAACCAGTCATATTAATTATTGATGAAATAAATAGAGGGAATATTTCACAAATTTTTGGCGAATTGATTACCTTAATAGAAGAAGATAAACGTATAGGTTGTCAAGAATCATTGGAAATACTACTGCCTTATAGTAAATCTAAATTTGGAGTACCTCCTAATCTTTATATTATTGGTACAATGAACACAGCTGATAGAAGTGTAGAAGCATTGGATACTGCCTTGCGTCGAAGATTTGTATTTGAAGAAATGAATGCACAACCAACGTTAATTGCAACTGATGGGAAATCCCAAAATACTAATGGCATAATAGACGGAATCAATTTAGTAGAATTGCTAACTACTATGAATGCCCGAATAGAAAAACTCATAGACAAAGACCACCAAATTGGACATGCATTTTTTATGAATATTACTAATAAAAAGGATTTGGATTTAGTATTTGAGCAAAAAATTATACCATTGTTACAAGAATATTTTTATGGCGATTATGGTAAAATTGGTTTGGTTTTGG
>CAZSUF010000204.1:0-1810 GCA_964609875.1 uncultured Bifidobacterium sp. | reverse complement strand
TGTAAAAGTTATTGCAAATGGAGTTGAGAAAGATATCGATTTGGAATCACTATTAATTAAGATAAACACTCGATTAGAGAAATTAATTGACAAAGACCATAAAATTGGTCATTCTTATTTCTTGAAGGTAGATAATAAAGAAAAACTTGTTCACTCATTTAAAAATGAAATTATTCCATTATTAGAAGAATATTTCTATGGTGATTATGGTAAAATTGGTTTGGTTTTGGGTGAAAGTTTTATTGAGTTAGAAACTAAGAAATCGGACTTTGCACCATTTAAATATTATGATGCAAGCATCCGACAAGATTATCAGGATAAAAAGTCATTTAGATTTACGAACAAAGAAAATTGGAATTACGTAAGTATCTATACATATTCAAATGGATAAGTCAATTCAAGTTTTTGAACACGAACGGTTGACATTGCATGATAAGCACAGGGCAAACAAGCTTACAGAGCATCAATTGAATAAATTGTATACATTCAATGATAGTAGTGATAATATCTATTTTACGGCTATTAGAGATGGTGTAAAGTTTACAGAGTATGTAGGTGTAATTCAAATTGGTGGTCTTACAATTGAAATTTTACCAAAGGCTGATAATTTTGAAAATGACCAATATGATACTTGGAGAAATGCCTTATTAAGGATGTTAGCAGTTTGCAGAAAAATAAACTTAGAATCTGTGTCTGATGCTAATTTAAGTAAACGAAATTACTCCTTATTAGAATTGTATTTTGAGCGATTTCTTTCTGAAGTAGAAAAACTACTCCATAAAGGCTTAATAAAAAAATACAGATCCAAAACAGGAAATATTCTTGCATTAAAAGGACAACTGCAATTTTCAAAAAATATCCAACTCAATTTGGTTCATCAAGAACGTTTTTATTCAAAACATCAAACCTATGACCATGAACATCTTATTAATCAGATTTTACTAAAAGCCTTAAGCATTTTATCTGGAATTGTTCGTAATCCTTTGCTAACTGATCGAATAAAGAAAATTCAATTGAATTTCCCAGAAATAAAGGAAATTAATATTTCGGCTGAACAAATTTCATCAATAATTCTGAATAGAAAATCCTTAGATTACAAGGATGCTTTTAAATTATTCTCCTGAAATAAAAGGAGGCAGCGAAAATATGATCGCCCTTCTATTTGATATGAATACTTTATGGGAAGAGTATATTTATAGAATGCTCATAAAGACCAATCAAAGTGAATATGAAATTCATGCACAGTCAAAAGATAATTTTTGGGAAACAAAAACCATTCGACCTGATATAGTGTTAAATTGTAAAATTTGCAAAAAGCCAATGTTTATAATCGATACCAAATGGAAGGTTATCAAAAACACGCAACCTTCCGATGACGATTTAAAGCAGATGTATGCCTATAATCAGTATTGGAATGTCAACAAAAGCATGTTGCTTTATCCTCTAGTGGATTCAGTAAATGAAAAATTTGGCAAGTATCATAAAGGCAATCAAGGCAATAGTTACTGTAAATTAGGTTTTGTGAATGTCTTAAAAGAAGGGAAGCTCAATCAAGATATTGGAAACGAGATTCTACTTAAACTTAAAGCTTAAAATATGAAAATAGCCACCTGGAACCTCGAACGCCTTAAACACAAAATGAATCTAAACCTTATTTTGGACGCAATAAAAACAGTAGATGCTGATATTCTGCTATTAACAGAATATGACGAACAAGTGGTATTGGATTATCCATATAGGGAGGCTACAGATTTTATTCAAGAAGAAAGTTTCGGAGAAAAGTTGAACATTGAGTACAAGTCAACCGAAC
>CAZSUF010000203.1:4667-7209 GCA_964609875.1 uncultured Bifidobacterium sp. | reverse complement strand
GCTTCATTGGGAGAAACTCGAGCAGCTCCGGGAGTCTATGTCGAGAAGAACGAAGAAGTCGGATATTAGTTGATCACGCCTAATTCCTTGCCTACTTTCGTGAAGGCTGCAATGGCCAGATCTAAATCTTCTTGATTATGTCCAGCACTAATTTGTACTCGAATACGAGCATTGCCTTTAGCTACCACAGGAAAGAAAAAGCCGACTACATAAATGCCTTCTTCTAACATTCGGCTAGCCATTGTTTGAGCCAATACGGCATCATACAACATAATCGGAACAATAGGATGTATGCCTGTCTTAATATCAAAACCTGCATCCGTCATTTGTTTTCTGAAGTAAGCAGTATTGGTTTCTAATTTATCTCGCAATTCAGTGGTTTCACTCAACATATCCAAGATGGCGATAGAAGCGCCTACGATGCTTGGAGCTAATGTATTGGAGAAAAGGTAAGGTCTGCTTTTTTGTCTAAGCATATCAATAATTTCTTTTCTACCTGAAGTAAAGCCTCCATTCGCACCACCTAAAGCTTTCCCTAAAGTGCCTGTAATGATATCTACTCGATCCATCACACCGCATAATTCGTGTACGCCTCTTCCTTTCTTTCCCATAAATCCACTTGAATGACATTCGTCTATCATCACGATGGCATCGTATTTATCGGCTAAGTCGCAAATTTTATCTAATTGGGCAATGGTGCCATCCATACTAAATACGCTATCAGTGGCTATCATGCGACTGCGACAATGTTGAGTAGCTTTCAGTTTTTCTTCAAGCTCGGCCATATCATTGTGTTTGTAACGATGACGTTCGGCTTTGCATAATCTTACGCCATCGATGATAGAGGCATGATTTAATTCATCTGAAATAATGGCATCTTGTTCGTTTAATAAAGGCTCGAACAAACCTCCATTGGCATCAAAAGCAGCGCAATATAAAATTGTATCTTCTGTGCCTAAGAAGCTAGAAATTTTAGCTTCTAATTCTTTATGAATATCTTGGGTTCCACAAATAAATCTTACACTACTCATGCCATATCCTCTTTGCTTGATGGCTTCATGAGCGGCTTCAACGGTTTTTGGGTGAGAGGATAGTCCTAAATAATTGTTGGCACAAAAATTCAATACAGGTTTTCCATTGGCTTGAATATGGGCTGATTGCTCAGTACTAATAATTCTTTCTTGTTTGAATAAACCTGCTTCTTTAATTTCAGAAACTTCTTGTCCAATTCTTTCTACAAATTTTTGATTCATGCCTAATGAGTTTAGAGCGCAAAGGTAGGTGATGAAGTTTTAACTTTATAATGCCACGAACTAAAATTCAAAGTATATTCATGGGTTGCTTACATTCGGGTTAGGATGCATTGCGGCAACGATTGTCGTGGAAAGCCCGCATTCCGAGAGGCTTCACGAAATGTATTTTTAACAGAGACTTGATAGCCGATCGGAAGCGGACTTGGAACAAAAGCGTGCGTGCCGCCCAAATAAATTCATGACTATTTATACCGCAAACTTGCTTGATGCACGATCTCTGCAATTTGTTTCACCAATGATTTGGGTTGAAGCACTTTTAATTTATCGCCGAAACTTAGCAACAAAGCAATGAGTTCGTAATTGATCACTAAATCTACAGTAAGCACCAATTTTTGATTTGTTTCTTCCTTGATTTTTTGCGAATGATGGAGGGGCTGAGACTTGAGATAATTGGCTTGCAAAGGATCAAATTCTAAAACAATATGTTCGGGCTTGGTGCCTGGTAATGAAATGCCGATAGTAGATTGAAAGTAGTTTTCTTTATCTAATTCTTCTTCCTCAAAAGTTTGGTTCATGCAAATCACCTCTTGCATTCGATCGAAAGCGAAGGTGAGAAATTTAGCTTCTTTGCTTGGGTGAATATCTTTGCCGATTAAATACATTCTGCCATGATATTCTTTGATAAAATAAGGATGTATAGTATGTTTTTTGGCTTCTAGTCTGGTGAAGGGTAGGTAGTTAACCCTCAATACATTTTTGTGATGAATGGCTTCAACAATATCGCTCATAAATTCGATACCTTGATATCGTTTGGGTCTATCTAAAAGCAATATACTATGTTGTTGACTACTTTTTTCTCGACTTAATTTTACCGAAGAGGCTATTTTTTGTATGGCATCATCAAATAGTTTGATAGCAGGAATCTCTTTGAATTGCTCTAAAATACCAATGGCAATTTCGAGTCCTTGTAGATCTTCTTCAGAAACAGGAATATGATTGATGGAGTATTCTGGGTCTGTATAAATATATCCTTTTTTGGTTTGGCTATATTCAATCGGGGCATTAAAACCCAAGGATTCGTCGTAGCGCATGGCATAAATATCTTTTTGTATCATAGAAACCGATACAGTGGTGCCCATTTTATCGCTCACATAATCCACAATATCTTGTAAAGAAGGGGCTGTTTTATGGCGAATTGTCATGCGATTGTCAATTAATCGGTATCGCGTTAATGCATTTTTGTTCTTCATCGTCTAAGAGTATAAGGGAAAGGAACGCTAAAAGTAATT
>CAZSUF010000203.1:2174-4657 GCA_964609875.1 uncultured Bifidobacterium sp. | reverse complement strand
ATGGGTATGAAAAAGTATAAAAGTAAAGATAGTTTAAACCTACGTAAACTCATTACGCAGCAACGAAGAAACCTTTGTAGACAATTAAATAATTGCAATATGAAGAATACATTTGTTAAAGCCGATTTTAAGATTCAAGCCTTTAGTAGCAGTCGAGTTATTTTTGACGACAGCGATATGGTAAGTATGGACATCCGCTGTCGAATCAACGACCAATTGGTGAATACCACCTTATTATTTACCTTCTCTAAATTTAACGACCTGCTTCGTTTCAGTCATGAATCCGGAGATCAATTACAAATGCTCGTGAGTGATAAACTCTTGAGCAATGAGGATCAACCTTACATTATAGATTTACATGCCGAGCCCCTTATTTTTTCGTCATGCATCTTAGAAATTTCCTATTTGATTGCAGATGATTCAACTTGCTTTAGTGTAGAAGAATTGAGTCCGCTTTCTTTTTTGCAACAAGCTAAGCAATTACGTCAAAATGTTCGGGACTTCAATCATGTTCATTTAGATAATAAGGTCAACTACAACCATACCTTAGAAGAATTTGCTTCGCGTTTTAGATACTATACAGGCTTGCTCGAATTGAATTTAAACGAGAAGGCTGCGAGAGAAAAGGCAGGCTTATTGAATGACAAACTATTTAAAATGGCATTTCACGCAGCTCAACAAATGAAGTCGTAATATCTATTGAATAAGTAGAGAAGCTATGGAAGTAACGGAATGATCCATTTTAAAGGGATTATCTTTTAAGTCGAATGCGGTCTTCATCAGGAAACCCTACATATAGCCTAATATCTTTAACATACTTTGGTAGGTCTGCTCTTTAGCATACAACCAATCTATTAGCTTGCCATTTTTATCATATTCTACCACCACATGTTTGGGTGAAGGAATCATACAATGCTTGATACCCCCATAGCCACTGAGTTGATCTTGATAAGCGCCTGTATGAAAAAAGCCAATATACAACGGCTCAGCACTTTGGGGTTTAACAGCTTTGGCATTAGGTGTTTCAGGTAAGGCAATTTCTTTGCTTTTGGGTAAAAACACAGCATTGATATGCTCTTCAGAAGTATAAAAATCGTGACTATCACAGGTTAAGCCTCCTAAATGGACTTCTTGATATTCCTTATCCCATTTATTGACAGGGAGCATCAGAAATTTTTCGCCAATACCCCAAGTGTCAGGTAGCGTTGTAATGAAAGAACTATCTATCATATACCAAATTTCACGATCATTTTGCATTTTCTCGTCAAGCACAGAGTAGATAATAGCCCCAGATTCGCCCACAGTAAATGAACCAAACTCAGTATAAATATTAGGACATTCTACCTTGTTAGCTTTACAAGCTTTTTTGATGGTTGCAATAATTTCATTGACCATATAATTGTAGTCGTAATCAAAACCTAGGGAATGTTTGATGGGAAAGCCACCGCCAATATTCAGACTATCTAATTCAGGTGCTATTTTTTTTAGTTGACAATATAAATTAAGCACCTTATTCAGTTCACTCCAATAGTAAATATCGTCTTTGATGCCTTTATTCATAAAGAAATGCAACATTTTCAATTGAAATTTTTCGTTGCCTTTCAATTTATCTATATAAAATTCTAATACATCACGTGTACGAATGCCCAAACGAGAAGTATAAAAGTCGAAAGAGGCTTCTTCTTCAGCAGCAATACGAATACCAATTTTTACTGGGTCTTTGGTGCGAATAGATTTTTTATAATCCTCAAATTCATTTTTATTATCTAAAATTGGGATCACATTTTTGAAACCAGCATTAATCAGTTGGGCAATATTTTTGGTATAAGCTTTCGTTTTAAAACCATTACAAATAATAAAAGTGTCCTTCGTAATTTTTTTACGCTGATATAATTTTCTAATAATCTCAAGGTCGTAGGCAAAAGAAGTTTCTAAGTGTACGCCATGCTTAGTTGTTTCTTCAACAATAAAAGAAAAGTGAGAGCTTTTGGTACAATAGCAATAAAAGTATTCGCCCGAATATTTTTGCTTCTTGATGGCATCAGCAAACATTTTTTTTGCTTTGTTGATTTGCATGCCAATCTTGGGAAGATAGGTTATTTTAAAAGGCGTGCCGTATTTATCAATCAGCTTTTTTAGATCAACTCCGTTGAAATGAAGATAATTATCTTTGACTTGAAATCCTTCTTGAGGAAAATCGAAAGTCTGTTTGACTAGGTCTGTATAGGTATTGCTCATTTCAGCCGCGGCGTTTTTGAATTAATTTGCACAAATGTAAAGATGAATTTATTTTTTTGATTAGATTTTTTTAGGCTCAAATCAAGGATAATGTTTCCTGACCACAACAGAAAAGGATATCCAACATACTTAAATTCGGAAGAAATCCATGTCTTTCTTGAAAGGTTTGCCAATATTGAGGAAGATTTTCATGATGGACCTTCGATTGTGTTGAAAAAGATTGTCGAAAATCCTTGATATCGTCG
>CAZSUF010000203.1:0-2164 GCA_964609875.1 uncultured Bifidobacterium sp. | reverse complement strand
GTGCTCATGGAGTAAGATGTATTTTTCTGTAGAATGCTTTGTATAAGTTGCAGCGATTGAAGATTAAGATCCAACAAAAAAGTAGGCTTTTGTTGAAAGAAACTAAAAATTTGAGCTTCAAAAAAATCGAAATAAGGCGAATTTTTATAAGCAGATACTATTGTTTTCCAATGTTTGGGTCGCCAATCTTCCTCATAGCTAATTTTAATATCTTTCATGATGGTTTTCTGATTACGACCGCCCAATAACGGAACGGAAAGCGTAACCATTTCATTGGGCCCAGCTAAATGACAACGATTCCGAAAACTTCGTCTTTCGAAAAATTCGTATTGTTCTAAACAAACTTGAGCTGCCTTGTTGAATTGTTGATACCAAGCTATGCTAGGAAAATATTCACAAGCTAAAAGGGCGGTTGTCATTTGCGGACTGTATTTTTACAAAATGAACCCAAAGGTAATTCTTGGCTTGCTTTTTTTACTGCTTCATTTTGCAAACCCTTCTTGGGGACAAATGAAGGATTCCATTCAATCCATTACTTTAAATTATTCATTAGGGTATAATGAAGAAACTAAGCAAGACCAAGTAATGCCCTTAGACTTTGTTTTTTTTGATGAGCATGTTCAAACCATGTATTATGAGATTGAATTATTTCGAATAAATATCAAGGATACCTTGCCTTTTGTATTTATCGAAATTAAGAAAACGAGTCTTATGCAATTCAAGTTAAAGCCTCTGTATACACAAAAAATTAGCTTATCTTCTTTCAAAAATCACCTGTATCTCGATAGTATACAATTCAACAAGCATCCATTAGCTTCTGGTAATTACGATTTTATTGTGTACTTCATGAACGACTCAAGTAAGGTATTACATAGTTTGAAACAAAAATTTCAGGTATTTAATCCTGAAAAAAAACAAATCCAAGATGAATATGTAATGGAAATTTCGGGTAGTGAAGTCGTGGATATCAACAAAACATTTGTAAGTAAATATGATATTGGACAACTTCAAAAAAATATTAGTGCATTAAAGCCTTTGGCCCAAGGGGCAGAAGTTAAGGTGATTAAGCAAATAGTTACGCTCGATGATTTAAGCTTTCTAAGGCAGTTTATGTATAATTTTTGGTATAATCGTTTTCCAGCAAATCCTGAGCAAGGTTGGAAAGAATACGCCGATAAATTAAATGTAGTGGCTAAAAAATATGGTACGGCCACAGAGCCGGGTTATTTAACCGACAGAGGTAGAATTTATTTATCCTATGGTGTTCCTGACAAAGAAGAAAAAGTGCAAAATGAAAGAAACGCAGCGCCTTATGAAATTTGGTTTTATTACAATGCAAATAATATGAGCAATGTGAAGTTTCTTTTTTTTCAACCAGGGATTATTGGCAGCCAAATGGTTTTGTTGCATTCTAATGTAGAATCGGAAATCATTAATCCATATTGGACGGATCAATTATTTAGCGACCCTGCAGATGTGCATAATAAATTAACTCACCGCGCCTTTGAATATTTTAAATAAGTCCAATATGAAATCTTTTATTCATTTGATCGTCATTTTTATAGCTTTTCTTGTGTTACAATCCTCATCTTGTAATCAGGTAAAAGAATTAGAGTATAAGGGCATTAAATATACGCAACTAGAAACTTTTAAGCTGAATCAGGCTGCCATAAGAATCAATCTAGAATATTACAATCCAAACAATTTTGGCGTAGATGTAAAAGAAACAAACTTGAGTATTTATTTAAATGATAAATTTATTGGATTAGCCGATCAACCTGAAAAAACTCAAATTGCTAAGCAATCTACCTTTCTCTTTCCTGTTGTGGCACACTTTGATCCATTAAAAATTATTGGAACAGCTTTTTCGTCCTTGTTTTCTAAAACCAATACCATAAAAATTCAAGGGCATGCCAAGCTTGGTAAAAGTGGCGTTTATATTAAAGTACCCGTGAATATTTCCGAGCAAGTCAATTTGTTGTCAAAATAAGAGAAGTCTATTTTATTTTTTTAAAAGCTTAAAAGCATGCGACCATTGATTATGTAAAAATCCTGGGATACACCACAAAATGCATAAGGGTTCTATGGCTCTTGCCGAAACTGCCGAACCCATGTCTTCTACTTCCCACCCAAATTATACCAATGTGATTTGTGTCGCAGACCA
>CAZSUF010000202.1:2386-7224 GCA_964609875.1 uncultured Bifidobacterium sp. | reverse complement strand
TATTCACAAATTCCAAATCAGGTTTCTGTGGCTTATGTCTGCTATCAATCAACACAAATAAATTTTGCAAATTCTCTCTTTTCTCCACATACTCCCAAATCATTTTTGTCCATGTTTTTCTGGTGGTCTGAGATACTTTGGCAAATCCATATCCCGGTAAATCAACCCAAAACATATCCTTGTTGACTAAATAATGATTAATCATTTGAGTCTTACCCGGCGATGAAGAAACTTTCGCAATTTCTTTCTTATTACTCAACATATTGATGAGCGAAGATTTGCCTACATTACTACGCCCTATAAAAGCCACTTCAGCACGTTTTTCTTTAGGGCACATAGCCTCAGAAGGACTACTTATTAAATATTCTATCGTCTTAACTTCCATCAAGGCCAAAGATAGTATAAAGTTGCCTTAAGTAGTTTAAAGGCTAGCTTTTCATGTTTCTTTTATAAGTGATCAATAGCGTATGATTTGAATTGGGTTGAAATTCATTTGGGCGGCAGGCAGGCTATTCACTACAAGTCCTCTCCCGAATCGGCTATCATCTGTCAGCCAAGATTCAAGTATCGCCAAGCCTCTCGGGATGCGGGCTTTTCGTTACTATCCTTGCCGCAATCTCTAGTAAAAGTGATCAGACATCTATCAATTTGTTCTATGGTCGAAATGAATCAACAATCAAACAAGCTATTTTTCTTCATCAAATTCAAGCTATTCTATGCATGATAATAGTACATTTGCGCCGTGGGAATATCTATAGTACCGGATCAAGAGTCTAAGCTAAGTAAAAAGGCACAAGTCGAACAAATGTTTGATGGGATAGCCAATCGCTACGATTTTTTAAATCGTTTATTATCTTTTCGCATTGATGTGTTATGGCGAAATAAAGTGATAAAATTATTGGCTCCATCTAAACCTAAGCAAATCTTGGATGTAGCTACAGGTACTGCAGATCTTGCTATCGCACTTAAAAAACTAAATCCGACTCAAATCATTGGTCTAGATCTTTCAGCCAGTATGCTTGAAGTAGGAAGAGTTAAAGTCAAAGATAGACAACTCGATTCACTGATTACCTTGGTCAAAGGAGATAGCGAAAACCTGCCTTTCGAAGAAAATTCCTTTGATGCAGTTACTGTAGCTTTTGGGGTCAGGAATTTCGAAAACTTAGATGTAGGCTTACATGAAATTTATCGTGTACTTAAGCCGGGAGGTCAATTTGTGATTTTAGAATTTTCAAAAGTTAAAATGTTCCCTTTTAAACAATTCTATCACCTATATTTCCGTTACATTACACCTTTCATCGGAAAACTATTTAGTAAAGACAATAAAGCCTATTCCTATCTACCAAATTCAGTAGAAGTTTTTCCCGAAGGTCAACAAATGTGTGTAATATTGCAACAAGCAGGATTTAAAAATACCCAATGCAAACCTTTAAGCCTAGGCATAGCGTCCATTTATCAAGGAGTAAAATAGTATTATTCCTGATTATTTTTTTTAGTTGGCTTGGTGCATATGCTCAGCCAGAAAAAATGAATAATCCAGAATTTGAAAATAAAGCCTATTATTTTGGTATTTCAGTAGGATTCAATTCGGCCCAATACAAATTAGCTCACGCTAAATATTTTGTCGATTATGATAGTGTGCAAGATGTGACCCCTTTATGGAAACCGGGTTTTCAATTAGGTATCCTTGGCAACTTAAGATTGTCGAGTTTTGTAGATTTACGCACCATCCCATCTTTCATGCTTAGAGAAAAGGCCATGAGATTTCATTTGCAAGGTGATTCTGTTATCACAAATTCTTTCGAATCTGTGTTGTTCAGTTTGCCTGTAGAATTTAAATTTAAATCTGATCGACAAACAAATTTTAGATTTTATGTTTGTGCTGGCGGAAAACTCGATTACGATTTTAATGCCAATGCCCAATCTAAACGCACGGGCGATTTGTTAAGAGTGAAAGCTTTTGATTATGGCTATAATCTGGGTCTAGGATTTGAATTTTATTTCCCCAATTTTATTTTCGCTCCAGAAATTAAAGTAAGTAATGGTCTTGGAAATAGCTTAGTCCAAAGAAGCGGAGAGCCAACCAACAGAGCTATTGATAAAATCACCACGCGCATGATTATGATTTCCTTTCATATCGAAGGGTAAATGTTGAATTCAATCCAAAAAGCCAATAAAATAATATAGGAAATCGACACTTTGTCAGATCAGATTTTCATCTATGAACTTTTTTTATGCGTGTATAAAATTTATTTTCCGTATCATAAGAAGTGATTAATATTGACACAGACTTTTAGCTTATGTATACCATTGAACAAGAAAAACTATTTCTCAGCTTTGCCAAAGCTAGCCTGCAAAGCCCCATTGACTCTTCTGAAATAAATAAGCTCAGAGATGTTCTCGAATACGCCGATTGGAAGTATTATGTGCAAGACAATCCAGTATTAGCTGATGTGGAATATGATGGGTTGTTTAAAAAACTTCAATCATTAGAAGCACAATTTCCTGAACTGATTACACCTAGCTCTCCAACACA
Source organism: uncultured Bifidobacterium sp. (assembly GCA_964609875.1). Lineage (GTDB taxonomy): Bacteria > Bacteroidota > Bacteroidia > Chitinophagales > Chitinophagaceae > OLB11. The sequence goes on along the minus strand of CAZSUF010000202.1, from coordinate 4,688 downwards.
AAGGGTGGCTAAAGGATTAAATAAAGACTTCCCGTCAGTTTCGCATTTAGTGCCTATGTTGAGTTTAGAAAATAGTTACAATGCAGAAGATTTACATGATTGGGATAGAAAATGTCGAGAATTAAGTGGGATAGATCAAATTGAATATTGTGTAGAGCCAAAGTTTGATGGAGCCAGTATTTCTTTAGTCTATGAAAACGATTTGCTCACACGAGGAGCCACAAGAGGGAATGGTACTGAAGGCGACGACATCACACTGAATACCAAGCAAATTAGATCCATCCCCATGAAAGCCACTATAAGTCTTTTCAATGTAAAACAAATTGAAATTAGAGGGGAAGTGGTGATTACAAAAAAGCGCTTTGAAGAGTACAATCAAAAACTCATAGCTGATGGACAACAACCATTAGCTAATGCGCGCAATGCAGCAAGTGGTAGCTTGCGCATTAAAGATCCTCACGAAGTAGCTAAAAGAAATTTGGACGCCTTTTTGTACAATGTAAGTTATACAGCACTACAAGAAAATAAAACAGCGCATCCTCACATGCAAACTCATAAAGGTATGTTGGAATCCCTATCACAATTGGGCTTCAAAACATCTATTGATAATATTCAAACATTCACAAGGATAGATGATGTCGTAAAGTATGTGCAAGAGTTTGAATTAAATAGAGACAACTTACCTTATGAAATAGATGGCATGGTGATCAAGGTAAATCGCTTGGATTTGCAAGAGAAAATTGGACAAACTAGTCATCATCCTCGATGGGCAATTGCCTATAAATTTAAGGCAAGGCAAGCCACGAGTAAATTATTGAATGTAGAATATCAAGTGGGTAGAACGGGCAGTGTTACACCCGTAGCAAAAATAGAACCTGTTGCCGTGGGTGGTGTAACCATTTCTTCATTATCCATGTTTAATGAAGATGTTATTAAAGAAAAACAATTAATGATAGGCGATACTGTTTTAATTGAACGAGCAGGCGATGTTATTCCATATATCGTAAAATCATTTCCTGAATTAAGAGATGGAAGTGAACAAGAAATTATTTTTCCAACTGCTTGTCCAGTTTGCAAGGAGCCATTATATAAACCCGAAGGTGAAGCCGTTTGGCGTTGCACCCATATTAATTGCGAAGCCCAAGTTATTGAAAAAATTGCGCACTTTGCGTCGAAAGATGCTATGGATATTAGAGGATTGGGAGATGCATTAGTCAGACGGTTTTTTGAACAAGGCTTATTAAAAAATATGGTGGGCATTTATCATTTGCCTTACGACCAACTAAAAACTTTAGAAGGCTTCGGTGAAAAATCTATGTTGAATTTGAAGGAAGCCATAGAGAAATCAAAATCTCAACCTTTACATCGTTTGATATTTGGTTTAGGAATTCGTTATGTGGGAGAAACTACGGCGAAGGCATTGGCAAGAACTGTTTCACACTTGACTGATTTGTATGGCAAAACAAAAGAAGACTTATTAAGTATCGAAGACGTTGGTGAAAAGGTAGCCACGTCCATTGTAGAATTTTTCTCTCATCAAGACAATCGAGCTATTTTAGAGGCCTTGGAGAAAGAAGGTGTTTGTTTGGCGAACTCACAAAAAAATGAAGCCATGAGTGGAAGTTTAGTAGGTAAAACCTTTTTATTCACAGGAACACTTTCTATGAAGCGAAGTGAAGCAGAAGCTATTGCAGAAAAAAATGGAGGTGCCATCATAGGAGGTGTAAGCACTAAACTTAATTACTTAGTGGTAGGTGAGGATGCAGGAAGCAAATTAGAAAAAGCAAAAAAACTGGGAACGATTACAATTTTAAGTGAAGAGGAGTTTTTGAATTTAGTGAATGGATAATAAGTTTTTATCTATCAGGCTCAAATAACTTTGCTACTTCATATACACTACTTTCTCTATATAGGAATTTGATCCATTCCCAAACTGAAAATAATAAACAGAAGAGGAAAGATTAAATTCAGTAAAATCAAATTTATTTTTCCCTGGCATAATTTGAATTTCATAAACTTCTTGTCCTAGTATATTCCTGATTTTCAATTCAAGAACTTCGTTAGTTGAATTCTCTATATTTAAATAGCTATTTGTTGGATTCGGTGAAATTTGAACCCCTGTTTTTAACTGATGGGATGAAATGGAATTAGGTACAAATTGAAAAAAGGAAGATTTTGATTCGCAAGCATATTGGTTTGTAATCATTACAGCATAAAGGCCGGCACTCGAAGGGGTATAAGAAGATTGTGTGGCGCCATTAATTATTACATTTGAAGCGTCATACCATTGATAAGTAGCTGC
>CAZSUF010000202.1:0-2364 GCA_964609875.1 uncultured Bifidobacterium sp. | reverse complement strand
ATTTCCATTTTGGGTGATTGATGGGATAGCTGGTGTATTAATAGATACTGAAATTACAGAAGTTGTGTCACAAGGTCCATTGCCCATAATAGTTACATATACATTACCACTTGTTGTCGTGCTAAAAGTTGTGGAGGTATCGCCAGTAAATACATTGTTCATATACCATTTCTTAGGATAGTTAGTATTGCATTGCAATTGAATAGTATCTCCAAGACAAAGCGTGGTATTTGTTATCGTATCAAGTGTGAAATTAATACAAGAACCTAGTAGCCTAGACAAGAATAAAGAGTTTTTATTTGAATTCCATTGGGAGCCCGTTGTGTCAACATAGCCTGCCACCAATAACTGACCATTGGTTTGTAAGGCTAATGCATGAGTTACTGCCTGTTTAAAGCCGGTCCCGGACGCTGTTTTGAAACTAAGTCCTGCAAATTGAAAGAAACTAATTCCACCAAAACTAGAGTCAACTATTCCTAAGGGAGAAAATCTTCTTAATCCTTTGTAATTAATACCGGCAGTGTAGGTATTATTGGAAGAATCTACCAGAATATCCGTTATTGGTGGTCCGCCATCATCTAAACTCACCGTGCCGATTCTTACACATGGATTATATGTGTAACATTCCCCCCAGGCAGAATCTCTGGTTCCGTCTGTTTTATATAAATTCAATAAGGAAACTGGGAAATTGGTAGGGAATTTATTTTCAGTTTGCAACACCATTCTTCCGTCTTGATAAAAGTCTATTTGTTTACACTTATATTGTCCAGATCCCCCATAAGGTTCTTTTGTAAAGGCGTAACCATTTGAGCCAAAACTATTAATGGCCAATCCACTGAGATCCATTCTATACATAAACAATGTATCGGTGTTAGCTTGTGTTTGATTTTCAATCACAACCGTGATTTGATTATTATTTGCCGCAATTTGGCCCATTGTTTTATTAGGGTCATTACTATAAAACTCTTTATAACCGGTTGTATTAAAAGAAATATCAGGAATGCCACTATTGTCAAGCATCAGAATTGCTGGATTGCCATTGCTATTGTCTCCAGCAATAATGGTTTTATTATTGACTGAAATTATATTTCTTGTATTGTATTCAAAAAAATTATTTAAGACGGCAGGTTGTATAAGCGTATTAGGAATTAAATAATTTCCGCCGGTTCCAAAGCTAATATCCTTGCTGCCGTTTGCATGATAACGAACAATATAATCCTCCACACCTTGCACCCAAATAACTATTTTGTCATCATCTTGTTTCGCTGCTCCTAAAAAATTTAATGAGTCTAAGCCATTTATGTCTACGATTTGATGGCCACCAGTACCAAACGAATTGACTAAGGAGCCATTATAATTAAATTTAGAAAGTACCACTTTTGGTTTGTTTACACTGGTATTATAAAGCCCATTATACCTAGCTACAGTAATAATTTCATTGGAGTTTAAATAAAAACATTCCAACACAGTTTGGTAGGTATTTGTTGTGCTTGTTCCAAGATGCGCAACATGATAACCCGTGGAGTTAAAGGTCTGATCATACAAATAATTGCCATTGTATTGGGCAAGGCAATTTATACTTAAGAAGAGTAATAGTAAACTTGATATGTGTTTCATAATTAATTATTGTATTTCAAATGTACAATTGAAAATGCTAATTGTGATTCTTCATCTAACTTATTGTGAAATTAGAATGCTGTATTGAATAATCTGGAGAACATTTTTTATGAATGTCATTCTAAACTAAATGAGCTTATTTTCCTATATTTGAATCAAACCAACATGCATGAAATATTTATCTGTTTTCTTAATTAGCTTATTATTTTTATTGAATTGTAAGGAAGATGCAAAGACATCTACTTCGAAAACAGCCAATAAACATCATTTAAATATTCCTGAGAAAGGCATAGAAAGTTTGATGGAATCCAATGCACAAAAAATTATTGAAGGAACCGATGGGAGTGTGATTATTGTTATTGGCAATGTTACGCGTAAGGAGGCTGATATTACCATAAAAAGAGACGATAAAATTTTGGATGAAAAAATGGTTTCAGAAAATGAAGACATTACATTTGACTATGAAGGAAACTCTTATACCATTCATGTTGGCAAAATTAAAAAGCCAATTCTTGGTCAAGGTAAAGTAAGTTTGACAATTCAATAATGTGGGCCTGATCTAAACCTGTTTAAAAAAAAATTATGAATTTATCTCATGAGCATTATATGAAACTTGCGCTGCTTGAAGCTGAGAAAGCCTTTGAAGCAGATGAAGTTCCTGTAGGTGCTATTATTGTGATGAAGGATAGAATTATTGCGAAAGCCTTTAATCAAACCAATAATCAGGAAAAGACCAATAAAAAAGTC
>CAZSUF010000201.1:4247-7233 GCA_964609875.1 uncultured Bifidobacterium sp. | reverse complement strand
CCAGAAAACATCCTTCTCATATCAGTAACATTAGAAGTATTCCATGATCCAATTGGGTGATTGAAAGTTTTTGCTGAATTAAAGATCCAACTCATATCAGCAACACTTGAGGTATTCCATGTACCTAATGGCTGATTAAAATCGTATGCGCCAGAAAACATTGAATTCATAATAGTTACATTGGATGTATTCCATGAACCAATTGGCTGATTGAAAGCCGTCGCATTTTCAAACATTTCACTCATGTTTGTCACATTAGCGGTATTCCAAGAACCTATATTTGATGGCCCATTTAACAAATAACTGCCCCCAAACATATTTCTCATATTTTGAACTAAGGTTAAATCTGGTATATCTGTAGATGTAATATTTAAATTATCGCAACTAGAAAAAGCATTCTCCATGCTTATCCACTTCACACTTCCCCATTGCTCAACATCAATTAGACGTTTTGTATCACTATATAAATACAAAATTATCCTATTAAAATAGGCCGAATCTATGCTTAACCTAATCATAGCACCAGCGGGTAATCCATTAATGGTCAGTGTACTTCCTGTAAACGTGCCTGAGCCAGTTTGACCTGCTGGAATTGTTTCCCAAGTAAAACTTGCAGTGCCTGAAGTGCCTACTCCAAAAGATATATCATTTGGTGAATAACCCGGCTTTGACATATCCCATTTGGTAACAAAAGGACTAGCCTTTACTAACATAAAACCAAATAAGAATAAATGACAAAGCAAGATAAGTTAAATTTTCATAATAGGTCTTTGAGGTTCGAGATTAAAATTAGTCTCGTGAATATACAAACTTAAAATTGAAACAAATAAATTTCGAATGTAAAAACCACCTCTAAAAATTTTACACATAGAACCACAGAGAGTTAAACTCAAAACACGAATTTAAATTTCCAAATTATCTCTGCCTCTCTTAAACTCTGCGGTAATCAACTCCCTCCTTAAGTTTTATACAAAGAGCTAAATCCAAGACACAAAACAATTCAATCACCCTTCCACCAAACGAACACCCATAGTATCAACTACCAAAGAATATTCAATCGCAAATTTCAATGCCCAATTTTTAGGTTGATGTCCCATAGGGAAATCAAAACAGACTGGATAATCGTAATCTTTTACTTTCTCCCAAACAATATCATACTCACTCATCCCAAAAGGCACTTCATTATCTAAAGTATCTGTAAATCCTCCCACAATCAAGCCTGCTAGTTTATCTAACTTTCCACTTCGTTTCAGTTGCCACATCATCCTGTCTAGATTATACTTATACTCTCCGATATCTTCAATGCATAAAATTTTCCCTTCAGTATGTATATCGCTTGTTGTTCCAACTAAATCTGACAGTAAAGCCAAATTGCCTCCAACCAAAATTCCCCTAGCCTCACCTAATCGATTCATCTTATGGGCTTCAACTTGGTATTTGATACTTTTACCTTGCAAAGCTTGTACTATACTTTGTGTAGAAAATTCATCTCTGTCTGTTGGCAAATAGCCGCCTCCCATATGCGCATGCATAGTTGCAATTCCATATCGACTAAACACATGCGAATGCAAACAAGTAATATCACTATACCCCACCAACCATTTAGGCGAGGCACAAAATTTTGTAAAGTCTAATTGATCTATAATTCGTACAACCCCATATCCGCCTCGTCCGAATAAAATAGCTTTAATGTCTGTATCATCTAACATGCTCTGTAAATCACTTACCCTTTCTTCATCAGTAGCCGAAAATTTAAAATAGGATGTCCCCACTGTCGCACCTATCTTAATTTTAAAACCCCATGCTTGCAATTGATCGAACATATATTGCATATTCTCTAGGTTCACAGCCCCAGCAGGACAAGTAATGCCTATCGTATCACCAGCTTGTAAATAAGGAGGAATTATTCTTTTAATCATGATTTTTTACACTTAAAAGACAAATCACGCTGCACTTTTTTATCAGGGCTTTTTGTCTAACTTTGCCCAAAATTAATTTAATTCTCGACGAATGGAAAATAATGATCGCAAGTTCAACCTTAGCCGCAATATTGGTGTTATTACCGGTCCGCTTATTGTCGGATTGGGTATTTATAGTCTCTATAGAGGCACAGCCCCTCAAGGGCTCTCTATCCTGATGATAGTTTTAGGTACAATCCGTATCGGACTCACCGTCTATTCATTCGTGTGTAGCAATAAAAATCAATAGACTTCCCAAAATCTGACAATGAAAGAATTCAAAAGACATTTAGTGACTGCGGCACTACCCTATGCAAATGGTCCAGTTCATATCGGTCATCTTGCAGGCAATTTTTTACCCGCAGATATTTATACCCGTTACTTACGCGCGAAAAAAGAAGATGTAAAATTTATTTGTGGTACAGACGAACATGGTGTGCCTATTACCATTCGTGCTATGAAAGAAGGTGTAACGCCTCAAGATATCGTAGATAAATATTATACCATCATTGATGAGAGCTTAAAATCAATGGGTATCTCTTTTGATATATTTTCTCGTACTTCTAAACAAATACACCACGAAACTTCACAAGCCTTTTTCAAAAATTTATACGACAAAGGTTTGTTTGAAGAAAAAGAAAGCGAACAATATTTTGATGAAGAAAAACAAACTTTTCTAGCAGATAGATATATCACAGGTACTTGTCCGAAATGCGCCAATCCGAACGCTTACGGAGATCAATGTGAAAAATGTGGTTCAGCCTTAAGTCCTGATGAATTAATTAATCCGAAGAGTACTTTAAGTTCATCAGTACCTGTTAAAAAGAAAACCAAACATTGGTATCTTCCTTTACAAAATTATGAGTCATGGCTTAAACAATGGATACTTGAAGATCATAAAGAATGGAAGAATAATGTATATGGACAATGTAAAAGTTGGTTAGACAATGGCCTTCAATCTCGTGCTATGACGCGCGATAGTCAATGGGGCGTCAAAGTGCCTTTACCTGATGCAGAAGGCAAAGTAT
>CAZSUF010000201.1:0-4237 GCA_964609875.1 uncultured Bifidobacterium sp. | reverse complement strand
ACATGTTTTTAGCTGATCGATACATCATGGGCACCTGCCCTGTTTGTAGCAATTCAAATGCTTATGGCGATCAATGCGAAAAATGTGGCTCTACCCTTTCACCAGAGCAACTCATCAACCCTCGTAGCGCCTTGAGTGATGCACCTTTAGTGAAGAAAAAAACAAAACATTGGTATTTTCCTTTGAACAAATACGAACCTTTTCTAAACGAGTGGTTGGTTGATGGCAAAAAAGATAGCTGGAAACCTAATGTATATGGTCAGTGCAAAAGCTGGATTGACAGCGGTCTTCAGCCCAGAGCCATGACGCGTGATAGCAATTGGGGAGTACCTGTACCGATTGAAGGAGCAGATGGCAAAGTGCTTTATGTTTGGTTCGATGCACCAATTGGATATATCTCTGCAACCAAAGAACTCACTTCACAATGGTCTGATTATTGGTGTCAAGATGATACAAAACTAGTTCACTTTTTAGGAAAAGATAATATTGTATTTCATTGTATCATTTTTCCTGCTATGCTGAAAGCACATGGAAATTTTGTATTGCCAGAAAATGTGCCTGCAAATGAATTTTTAAATATCGAAGGAGAAAAAGTAAGCACAAGTCGTAATTGGGCTGTTTGGGTAGATGAGTACCTCAAAGATTTTCCTGATATGCAAGATGCATTGCGCTATGTATTGATCGCCAATGCCCCCGAAAACAAAGACAATGATTTTACTTGGAAAGATTTTCAAGAGCGTGTCAATAGCGAATTGGTTGCCATCTTCGGAAATTTTGTCAACAGAGCTTTTGTGCTCATGCATAAACTTTGCGGAGGAAGAGTACCTGCATTTCATGAAGCACAAAAAGATGCCTTAGACGATTCATTGTATGAAAAAATTGTCAACACAAAGAAAATTGTATCGGATTGCATAGAAAATTACAAAATGCGTGAAGGCCTTTTTGCTGTCATCGATTTAGCGAGAGAAGGCAATAAATATTTGCAAGAAAAAGAACCTTGGAAAAAAGGCGATGATCAACAATCGATTGATAACTGTTTGCATTTGAGTTTGCAATTATGCGCTAATTTAGCCGTTTACATGCAACCCTTTTTACCTTTTACAGCGCAAAAACTTTGTAAGATGATGAAGGTTGTTGATCGTATGTTAGACTGGGAAAATGGAGGCAGTTTGAAATTACTCAAAGCGGGCTATCCCTTACCAGCACCAACTTTGTTGTTTCAAAAAATCGAAGATGAACAAATTCAATTTCAAATAGAGAAATTGCAAAATGGCTTGATAGTATCAGCACAAGAACAACAAGCAAACAACTCGAAAATAGAAGCAACACCTTTGAAACCCACCATTGAATTTGGCGATTTCGAAAAAATAGATTTGCGCGTAGGAAAAATTATTCATGCAGAAAAAGTAGCGAAGGCAGACAAGCTTTTAAAACTGACTGTGGATCTTGGATTCGAACAACGAACGGTGGTGAGTGGCATTGCCGAACATTATTCGCCTGAAGAAATTATTGGCAAACAAGTTACCTTGGTGGCAAACTTAGCACCCAGAAAAATGCGAGGAATTGAAAGTCAAGGTAAGATATTGATGGCGGAAAATGAAGCGGGCAAACTCATTTTTGTGAACCCAAATCTTGAGGCCGTAAATGGTTGTACTGTCAGATAATTTGTTGTTGAAATTGACTATTATTTTTTTGCCCCCAAGTAGCTTCGTGGTCAAGTGAAGTTCCGTTGTGGGGACCCTAATAAAATTTGAACTAGCCCCGCGGCAAGGATAGTAGTGAAAAGCCCGCATCCCGCGCTCTGGCGGGAGAGGACTTGCAACGAATAGCCTGCCCGCCGCCCAAAATAAAATCATCAAAACAATTGACCAATACTTATTTAAAATAAATATAAGCGAGCAAAACAAATCAAGTAATTTTAGTGATTATTGCCTAATTATTTATTCATGTCGAAAATAATTTCCTTACTGATTCAATCAAGAACTTGGATTGCCTTGGCGGCCGCAAGTTTGGCGTTGGAAACAGATTTGGTTTTGCTTGGAGGTATACAACCGCCAATTTACTATGCAGGGATTTTTTTCATGACGATGTTTGCCTATAACTTGTACTATGTCAGAAACTTTGCCAACAAGCTTGCAACAGCTTTAGTTGGCACCTCAGGAATAGCCACTATACTCATTTTAACTTCATCTCCTCATCTTTTTCGAATGGACATGATGATGGTGGTTGCAATTTTATCAAGCCTTTATATTATTCCCATTGCGTTCTCTAAAAAAATTTCTTCGAGTAACTTAAGACTATCTCCTAACCTAAAAGTAGTATTACTCATTCTAGTTTGGCTGATATCAACAACGCTGCTTTCAACAAAAATTCAATGGACCCAAACACATGATTATATTTTTTTAGCCTACCGAGCTAGTTTGTTGAGCATACTTTGTTTAGCGTTTTACATCAAAGATGAACTTCAAGCAACAAACATTCGAATTGCAAAAAACATCATTCGACTCACCCTTTTTGTACAAGTATTTTTAAGTATTATTTTAAGGATACAAGGCCATTCCTTGATAGGCATAGAATATATCATTTTAACTTGGGCCCTTTACCTATTCATTCATTACACTTTTAAGTACACTAAATCAGAAAATTTTTACCTCATGTATATCGATGGTTTCATGATTTTGCATGCAGGAGTTAGCTGTGTACTATATTTGCTATTCAAATCAAGTTACCCATTATGCTAAATTTTGAAGATTTAATCCATAAAAAATCACTCAATAATACAGGTTTTGATAATACTACAGGTAATACTTCTGGTAGATTATTAAATAAAGATGGCACGAGCAATGTAATCAAAACAGGCATCCCGTATTTCAATAGAATTAGTTTGTTTCATACATTAATTAATTTACCTCTTGGCTATTTTTTGCTATTTGCTATGGTTTGTTTCATTATGGCTAATTTATTTTTTGCCTGTATCTACTATTTAATAGGCGTTCAACATATTGGAATCTCTGCTGACCTTAGTAAGCATGAACAATTTATCGATAGCTTTTTCTTTAGCGCTCAAACTCTTACCACAGTTGGATACGGAAATATGCATCCCGACTCAATTGCCGCCAATTCAGTGGCTACCTTCGAATCTGTTTTTGGATGGATGGCATTTGCAGTTTTAACTGGTTTGATCTACGGAAGATTTGCCAAGCCCAAAGCCTATTTAAGATTTAGCAAAAATGCATTAATTGGACCATACAAAGATGGCAAAGCCCTCATGTTTAGAATGGCACCGTATAAAAATAATACACTCACAGAAGCTGAAGTACTTATTAATATTGCTTTCAGGATACATGAAGATAATAAAATAGTCAATAAGTTTTTACCACTTCATGTTGAGATGAATAAAATCAGTTCATTATCTCTTAATTGGACTGTGGTACATGCAATCAATGAGGAAAGTCCACTCTGGGGCATGTGCAAAGAAGATTACGAAATTAATTCGACTGAAATTATGGTTTTTGTCAAAGCATTTGACGAACATTTTTCTAATACTGTACAACAGAGAACTTCATACAACTATGACGATATCGTACATGGAGCGAAATTCGTGCAAATGTTCAGACAAAGTGATAACAAAAATGCCACCTTGTTAGAACTAGATAAAATTAATGATTACTCACTTTTATAATACATAGAGAGCATGACATTTCTTAAAAAATATTCACTTCATATCTTAGCTAGTCTATGTTTGTTGTTATTACTTTTTCAATATCTTTCACAACGTACAAGCTCAAGCATAGCCATTGAGCCAGTTCCTAAGAAAGCAGCTGTACAACAATCTATACCAAGTCCGGTAGAAATCCCATCAACGGCTAGTGCAAAACCAGCTCAATCATCCATCCCGAAAGCGGCTTTTGATATGTGGGATTATGTCAAAAAAAATCATCGTGCACCCAAAGGTTATGTAGGTGGAAGAGAATTCAAAAACAGAGAAAGGCTACTTAAACAAAAGAATCAATATGGTAAATATATTCGTTATCAAGAATGGGATATTTATCCAAAGCGACAAGGACGAAATCGAGGCGCTGAAAGACTAGTCACTGGCGATGATGAAAGCGCTTGGTATACAGGAGATCATTATGCTTCTTTTCAATCATTACTCAATTAATTTTATGGCGGTTATACATTCTCTAGAAAATTGTTTCGCAATAAGCAAACATACAGACACCTATACTGCATTACT
>CAZSUF010000200.1:6874-7264 GCA_964609875.1 uncultured Bifidobacterium sp. | reverse complement strand
TGATATTTGAAATAAAAATAGGTATAGCAACTTCCTGCTTGCTGAATGTCTGAAAGAATTTGATATTGCTGTGTTTTAAGTAAAGACAACATATCTTGCAAATGATCAGTTCTAAAACCAATAACGGATTTATGTTGTGTAAATAAATAAGCAGGATATTCAGAAGCCTCCGTATAAATTTCTACAATGAAATGATTGTTCATTTCAACGACTAACATACCAGGCATATTCAAAATATCCTTTCCACCCATGACATCCACATATAATTGTCTCATGGCATCAAATTGCGATAGAGATACCAGAAGTGTTAAAGAGTTAATGCCGTTTTGCAAATTCAAAAGATACTGATTTGAGAAGGCAAAGATGAACTTAAATAAACTTGTATGAATT
>CAZSUF010000200.1:471-6779 GCA_964609875.1 uncultured Bifidobacterium sp. | reverse complement strand
CTCTATAGAAAAACTTAAGTTGACAATTTGGAAATAATAAGAAATAATTAGTATTTTTGGTTGTGCCTAAGAAATCATTGTATACAAAAAAACTTGGAATGAAAGTCGCTAGTGATGCTCTACCTGAATTGGTTGGACATTATCATGTTATTTCTGGCGATTCAAGCAAATGGACAGTTGTATCAGAAGGAAAGGTTCGTCCAATGAAAGTGTTCTCTACCCAAAAAGCAGCTATTAGTTTTGCAAGAAGAACTGCTTCTTTAAAAACTGGAGTTGTATATATACATGCAAAAACAGGCCAGGTTAGAGATAAAATTTCATTTGCGATTTAATCATTTTCAATTAGTTTATTCATTTTATGCCATTTGAAAAAAATGTATTTATTAATTGTCCATTTGATACTGATTTTGCTCCCTTATTAAGAGCGTTGTCATTTTCACTCTGCTATTTAGATTACGAACCCCTACTATCTCAAACTCTCTCATCATCGACTATTCGAATTAATCAAATTAAGCAACATATAAGAAATTCTAAATTCGGCATTCATGATTTGTCAAGAAGCAAGCCTATGAAAAAGAATGAATTACCTAGATTCAATATGCCTTATGAATTAGGACTTGATATTGGCTGCATGGAATATGGTGGAGGAAGATGTAAGAGTAAAAAGGCACTTATTTTAGAAACTGAAAAATATCACTACCAAAAAGTATTATCAGATATATCAGGTCAAGATATTGAAAATCATAACAATGATCCTTTGACTTTAATAAAGAAAGTTAGAAATTGGCTATCAGCAAACAATAAAGTAGAGGTATTGCCAGGACAAAGCGAGATTTGGATAGCTTACAATTTGTTTAATAGTGATTTAGAAATTAATTTGGGAAAGACATATACTCCAAAAGATATTGAAGAAATGCCCATTGGAGACTACCTGAAATTTGCTAAAGATTGGATAAAAGCATTTAAGACAAATAAGTAATATGCGTTGAATGGTTTGACTAGAATCAGGATTATAGTATTAGGTTGAATAAGTCGCCTATTTAATATTAGCTCTAATACTAATCTGAATTTTACTAGTTTCTATATTTCAACTCGATAAATACATAACTGGCTTATTTCACCTTATTCACCTGACTTCTAATTCTACTCAATGTTTCGCGTGAAATGCCTAAGTAAGAAGCTACCATATTCAAGGGCACTCTATTCAAAATTTCTGGTTGGACTTCCATCAATTCAAGATACTTTTCTTCAGCAGTATAACTTAAAGTCGAATTTATTCTACGTTGCACAGCTACAAAATTTTTTGCTTGTAAATTTTGCATCATTAAAGCCAATGCCGGAATAGATAACAACACTTCATTAAATAGGGCAATGTCTGTAATCATGATTTCACTATCTTCAATGGCATCAATATTATACTTGGAAGCTTCTTGATTTAGATAACTTTCTCTGTCATTCATCCACCAATTTTCAAAGGCAAAATGTACAATATGCTCATTGCCTTTTTGGTCTACTCGATACATACGCAAGCAACCTTTATTTACAAAGGCTAGTTGTTGGCTTATATCACCTTCTTGTAAAAAATATTGTTTCTTACGCAATTTCTTTAACCGAAAAACTGATTTAATTTGATCTAATTCAGTGTCTGAAATGATAGCCTTAGATTGAATATATTCCTTCAGGATGTCGAACATGGAAAGTGGTAGGTTAGTCAATTATTTTAATTTCCACGAATACTTGCACCTAATTTTTGTTCAAGCGATTGAATTATCATGGCCATATCTGTTTCAACTTCGCTATCTGTCAAGGTTTTTTCAGCATCATAAAATGATAAATTGATTGCATAAGATTTTTTTCCTTCGCCTAATTTATCACTTTCAAAAACATCAAATAATTTTACATCTTGCAACAATTTACTTTTGGCTTGTTTCACAGCAATTTGTACATCTTTATATAAAATGTCTTTATTCAACACCAAAGCTAAATCTCTTTGTACCAAAGGGAAACGAGGAATTTCCTTAAATATAGGCTGATAATTTTCATAAAACGTTTGAATACTTTTCCAATCTAATTCTACAAACCAAACAGCTTGTTTAATATCAAATTTTTTAAGTACTTGATCGTCTACATGTACTATCTTCCCAATCGCTTTATTTCTAAATAAAATTTTTGTCTGATGCCCTTCTGTATCGAAAGCTAATTTCATAGCTTCCAACATCCCTTCGACAATTCCTTTTACATAATAAATATCAGCGTCCTTACTTTTGGTATTCCAATGAGGCAATTGATATTGACCACTCACATATATCGCTAATTGATGATTTTCTTCGAAACCTTGCTCAAATTGGTGATACACTCTGCCAAATTCAAAAAACTTCAAATACTTATTCTTTCGATTTAAATTATACGAGATGGCTTCGAGTCCTGTTTCTAACATCGAAGGTCTCATGGCATCTAAATTTGCCGACAAGCTATTCATCATTTTTACCACGCCTTTTTCCTCTGGATAATAGGCTGCATTGGTAATGGAGTTTGTAAATAATTCAAAAAAACCTTTGGCTACTAATTGCTGTGCTATTTGTTGTTTTACATCTCCGTGATAGGGTTTGCTGTTAGTAGGCAATGTAAACCGAATCCCGCCATCCATGGGAATATTATCTAAGCCATCAATACGCATAATTTCTTCTACGATATCTGCTTGCATGGTAATGTCTGGTTTTGCAAAAGGCACTTTTACTTTGATGCCAACTTCATTTTCTTCTACAATGGCAAAACACAAACTCAATAAAATTTTCTTGATTTGTTCCGCTGTATATTCTTTACCCGCAAGGTTTCTGATTTTCTCGTAAGAAACTTGTATTTCTTTAGCTTCAAAGGGCTTTGGATACACATCTATGATAGCAGAACTTATTTGAGCCCCAGCTATTTCGCACATCAAAGTGGCAGCTCTTTGTAAAGCATACATGACTTGTGAAATATCAGCCCCTTTTTCAAAGCGCGAAGCTGCATCTGTTCTAAGTCCATGCCGCATCGATGTTTTACGAATACTTTCAGGTTCAAACCAAGCACTTTCTAAAAATATGTCGGTGGTTGATTCATTCACGCCAGAATGCAATCCCCCAAACACCCCTGCGATACACATAGATTCTTCTGCATTACTTATCATCAAGTCTTCTGCATGCAATACCCTTTCCTTCTCATCCAAACACATAAACTTTTCACCTTCTTTGGCTGTCTTTACAATCACTTGATTACCTTTTATGGCGGCCAAATCAAAAGCGTGCAAAGGCTGACCACACTCATGTAGTACAAAATTGGTGATATCTACGATATTGTTGATGGGTCTTAAACCAATACTTTTTAATTTGGTTTGTAACCACTCAGGCGAAGGGGCTACTTGTATATCTGTCAAACAAACACCTGCATATCTTGCACAACGTGTATTATCTTCTATGTTTACTGTTATGATGTTCTCCTTACTTTCTGCGCTCAACTTGATTTCAGGCACCTTAGAGGCCACCAATGCCCCACTTTCATGACTCAAAAAAGCACATATATTTTTTATACAACCCATATGACTCATAGCGTCCATATGGTTGGGTGTTAATCCAATTTCGTATATAAAATCATCAGCGGCTAATTGATAATAGTCTTTAGCCATAAGGCCTATTTGCGTTTCTGTCGGAAGCACAATAATCCCATCATGACTTTCACCTAATCCAATTTCATCTTCTGCACAAATCATGCCCTCACTTTCTTCTCCTCTTATTTTTGCACGCTTAATCTCAAATGGCTCACCTTGTAAAGGATAAATTTTTGTTCCGATAGTGGCTACCACTACTTTTTGACCAACAGCTACATTAGTGGCTCCACAAACAATATTCAACAAATTCTCTGTTCCTATATTTACTTGCGTGATGCGCAATTTATCCGCATTGGGATGCTGAGCGCATGCCACCACTTCTCCAATCACCAATCCTTGCAAGCCACCTTTCACAGCTTCTAATTTTTCCATGCTTTCAACTTCAAGTCCAACCGAAGTTAAAATTTCACTCACACGTTCTGGAGAAGGAATTTGGTCTATGTAGTCAGCCAACCAATTATACGAAATCGTCGTGTCTTTTATTTGAAGCGCAAATATATTCAAGTTTTAGAACTATCGTGCACAACCTAAATTTGAATTCGTTTCTACCCCCATAATTTCTTTCAATTTATTTTGGGCGTGTCTCGTTGTGCAGGATCTGCACAGTAAAAACCAACAATCAGAAGCACAACGAGCCGTGCTATCCGTTTCAAGTCCGCTCCCGAATCGGCTAATATCTATCAGGTAGAATGTACATTCGAGAAGCCTCTCGGGATACGGGCTTTACACTACTATCACTCACGCATACCGCATTTTTTACTTAATTATTGATCAGGCTGCTAAAACAATATTAGTTTTCATAAAATGGTATCTGATGCTTTTTTAAAAAATCTTTAATGACCACGTGATTGACACAAATACCTAAATTCAAATACGGATGATTTGAAATATGAACCTTCTTTCCTTGTACAATTTCTTCTTTTTGCAAAATGTCAAATCCTAAATGCAAATGCGATGTCATGCTTTGCAATCCATACACCATACCTTTTTCATCAAACATGGGGCCACCGCTTTGTCCACGCAAACCGGGCCTACTTAATTCAATACCAAATTCCTCTCTTGTAACTGGATGATTAATTTTTCTAGTAACCATGCCATCAATAGGGAATTGTGGCGACAAGGTTATGCCTGTTGATGTCCATTCCATGCGCTCACTGAGTATGTCATAATAAAAATTCGTAAACTCTGGAAAAGGATAGCCTAATCTGCAAAAGAAACTTCCAGCCTCTACATAATCATTTGACTTTGGAAAAACAGCAGGTGATTGATAACTTATTTGATCAAAGCCTTGGAATTTTATAATGGCTAAATCGTAATGCGGGTGCTCTATAATTTGAAAACCACTAATATGATCAAAACAATCTACAAAAGTAAATAATAACTCGGCCGTAGTATACCCATCATAGCCCATCTGCAAAGCCAATTGCTGCAGATCCTCTGGGTTTCTTGCCTGTTGCTTTTGTTGCAAATAATACTGATATTTTTGCTGAATAGGCTCAACTTGCTTAAGCTGATCCGTAATATGCTTACACGTTATGGCTACACCCTCATGATTCACAAAAAACAAGGTTCCCGCTCCTGGAATAATTTCATCAGTGCCAAAATTGCGAGAAATAAATCGAATAGGTCTCACAAATCCATTGGCAGTTTTAATTGCCTTCGCATAATCCATGGCTTTTTTTTCAAAGATAAACATTTGATGCCGAGATTGATGGAACAGAAATATTTTAATTCTATAATGATTCTTCCATTTTTTAGCTGAAAATCCCCCTGTTTGGTTGCGCTTTTTTATCAAAAATGCATAGAATGAATATTGTAGTTTGGCTGTGTATTCCAAATACATAGGAATTTATTTTTTTACACTTAAATTGTGTATTACCTCATAACTCTGCGGATAAATTGTCAATCATGTGTATATCCTAGTCATTTATTGTGCATTCATGTTCATAACTTTGTGAATAACGACTGAATTAGATTGAATAAAATAATGAAGTGTGAATTCAAGGTATTGACATGATTTCAAACTACATTCGTTCGTAACCTAAAAATAACCCTTACTTAGATTATCAAAACATTATGGCTGTCTCTAATAAATTTACTTCAAGAACTAAAAAACCTGATCTTTCTCCCCTACTTTATGGCAAAATGCCTCCCCAAGCCCCGGATTTGGAAGGTGCTGTATTGGGTGCTGTGATGCTGGAACCTCAAAAATTAGCAGAAGTCTTAGAAATTATACAGTCGCCAGAATGTTTGTACTCAGATGCCAATCAACGTATTTATGCTTCTATACGTCGACTTTTCGATAAAGGCGGGCGTATAGATTTTATGACAGTTTGCGAAGACCTTCGAAAAAACAATGAACTAGAAATGGTGGGCGGAAGTTATTATGTAACGAGTTTAACACGAGATGTGGTAAGCAGTGCCAATATTGAAGAACATGCACGTATCGTTATGCAAAAGTATATCATGCGCGAGCTTATACGCATGAGCGGCGAAGTGATTGGTGATGCCTATGAAGATAGTACCGATGTATTTGATTTACTCGATAAAGCTGAAACCAATCTCTACGAAATTACCGATAAACACCTTCGTAAAAATTTCTCTAGTATCAATTCTATTTTAGCTAAAACCATTACAGAAATTGAGGCGCAGGCAAATAAAAAGG
>CAZSUF010000200.1:0-461 GCA_964609875.1 uncultured Bifidobacterium sp. | reverse complement strand
TGGCATACCTTCTGGCTTTACCGATTTGGATCGTATCACCTCAGGCTGGCAAAAAACAGATTTGATTATTTTGGCAGCCAGACCTGCTGTAGGTAAAACTGCCTTTGCCTTAAACTTAGTCATGAACGCGTCTATGCATCCAACTCATCCAACAGGTGTGGCCTTCTTTTCTTTGGAGATGAGTGCTGGACAATTGGTCAAAAGGATGCTGTCGGCTTTTACTGAATTACCTTTAGGAAAAATTACTAAAGGTCAACTTGCTGATCATGAAATAGTGCAAATCCATCAGCGAATGAGTAAATTAGCGGCCGCCAATATATTTATTGATGATCAGGCTGCCTTAAACATCTTTGAGTTACGTGCCAAATGTCGCAGATTGAAGCAGAAATATAATATTGGCATGGTCATTATCGACTATTTACAATTGATAACCCCAGCTGATAAAAAGCAGATAAGGGAGC
>CAZSUF010000199.1:0-7341 GCA_964609875.1 uncultured Bifidobacterium sp. | reverse complement strand
TCTACGCCACTTTTATACCGATGTAATATTTATATTTCATTGGTTTTAATTATCAAGCAATCGGCATATACCACTGTAAGAATTGGTCTAACAACCAATTCACATTGGTATTATCCAAACTCGCACATCATCTTATTCAACATAAAACAACATTCGTCTGTGCTCAAACAGTGGATAAAAGTTCGGCTTCGATTTCAATATTTTTATTTGCCTCGAATCTTAGGCCGTCTCCTCCATAATAAATTCGCCTTCTACCATGTTTTGCAACATCTTGGTATTTAGATCATTATCTTCTAAATTGATTTATCTTAAAATGGTAATTTCACGTTTAATCTTAGAAATTTCACATTTTAGTGACGATGTATTTGTATTGCGGCAGGGATAGGAGTGAAAAACCCGCATTCCGAGAGGCTTCACGAAAGATCAGGCAACTCAAAAAGACTTAGCCGAATCGGGAGAGGATTTGTAACGGATAGCCCGTGTGCCGCCCAACATAAAATATCGAATTTGCTGATGACGAATTTGTAGAACAAATCAATATCGCCTTTTCCCTAAAGTTTTTTAATTACTTTTGTACACAATTGCATTGTTTATGAATCAGGAAACTTTATTTCAGGAAAAAATTGATCAAGAAATTAAAATCGAAGCGCGCGACTGGATGCCGGATGAATATCGTAAAACCCTTATCCGACAAATATCTCAGCACGCACATAGCGAAATTGTAGGTATGCTGCCAGAAGGAAACTGGATTACACGCGCTCCAAACCTGAGACGTAAACTCATTTTACTTGCTAAGGTGCAGGATGAGGCTGGACATGGTTTGTATTTGTATTCTGCAGCAGAAACTTTAGGCATTACACGTGATGAATTGTTTGAGCAATTGAATGCTGGTAAGGCTAAATATTCTTCCATCTTCAATTACCCCACTTTAACTTGGGCCGATATTGGCGCCGTAGGTTGGCTTGTAGATGGGGCTGCTATTATGAATCAAGTAATGCTGTGCCGAACTTCTTATGGACCTTATGCAAGAGCTATGGTGAGAATTTGCAAAGAAGAAAGTTTTCATCAACGTCAAGGTTACGAATCTTTATTGGCTTTAAGCAAAGGCACACCTGAACAAAAAGCCATGCTACAAGATGCAGTCAATAGATGGTGGTGGCCTTCGATTATGATGTTTGGACCTTCAGATGCCGAAAGCACGAATTCTGAAAAGAGTATGTTATGGAAAATTAAGCGTCAAAGCAATGATGAACTTCGTCAACGTTTTGTAGATGCTACTGTAGACCAAGCAAGAATATTAGGTGTAACGCTTCCAGACCCAGATTTAAAATGGAATGAAGAAAGAGGCCATTACGATTTTGGCGAAATTGATTGGACAGAATTTTGGAATGTGGTTAAGGGCAATGGTGCTTGTAATAAACAAAGATTAGCTGCACGAAACAAAGCTTGGGACGAAGGTGCTTGGGTTAGAGAAGCAGCTTTAGTGCATGCAGATAAGAAGAAACAAAAAGCAGCTTAGATATTTGTCTTATTCGTCATCGTTCGAAATGTCAAATTTATTCTTGGTCGATTTACCTTGCTTGTAGGCGGTAATCTATGCTTCCAATATGTTTGGGTTTCGCCAGCCATCACTAACAGACTTCCATTTTCTAAAATCATAGATACGACTTCGTTGCTTTGCTTATGTTTGAAAGAAAATTTTCTTTCTGCGCCAAAACTTACTGAGGCAATGGGTGCTTGAAATGCCAAGGCTTTTTCGTCATCGCTATGCCAAGCCATGCCTTCATTCCCTTCGTGATATAAATTTAATAGACAAGCATTATAACTTGCTTCGCTAATTTGCTCGATTTGTTTTTTGATCGAAAGCAAATCTGTTGTCCAAGGCAAGGCCAACTTAGTGGTATTTGAGTAAGTATAAGTAAATGGCTCATCGCCATACCAAGCTACTTTTCGTTTTGTAATAAAATGCCTACCATACATCATGGCTTCGTCATGTTTCCAGGGTATTTCTTGAAATAATTTTTCTGCAAAATTTACCGAGACTTCATGAGAAAAAATTTTTCCGTAGTAATTAGCTTCACCCTGATAAGGCAATAAATTTGTTGGATAAGTTTGATGAAACAAGTCCATCATGCGAGTGTCCAAGCCGGATTAGATTGTAGTACTTGTTTGTAAATTCGACAACTGGCCACATGCGCGCCTGGCAAATATCCTGTGCTCATCAAAAATTCATTCACAATTTCTCCGCCTGTAAATTTGAATGTTTTTTTAAAAATCTTCACCCATTCATCTTTCGTTTTGGGATGATGCATATCTAACCATTGCTTAAACGATCCATGTTCTTGTTGCAATTGTATAATTTGGTTTGCATTATAAATCGCAGCTTCAATTTTTAATCGATTGCGAATAATTCCGGCATCAGCTAATAATCTTTGCCTATCTTGATCTTGATAAGCTGCTACTTGACGAATTTGAAAACCATCATACGCTCTAAAAAAATTATCTCTTTTATTCAAGATGGTTGTCCAACTTAAACCAGCTTGATTGATTTCTAAAACTAATCTTTCAAATAATAAATCGTCCTCTTCAATCGGAAAACCATAAGCGGTATCATGGTATATTCGATGAACATGATCTGCAGGATATTGTTCTACAGCTTGACAATAGGAGCTAGGTATTTCCATAAGAATATAATTGGTTCAAAGTTAAAAGGATTTTACATACAAAATTTGTTTGCTAAAATTATGAGTATTTTGGGCGGCTTGCGGGCTATCCGTTGCAAGTCCTCTCCCGAATCGGCTGTGAAATTTTGTGTAGAATTCAATTCCGTGTAGCCTCTCGGAATGCGGGCTTTTCACTACTATCCCTGCCGCATGGCATACTACTTCAACAGATCATCCTTTTCCATGATTCAATTTCTTGGAATATCTTTACAAGTTAGGTGCAAGCGTAACGACCACCTTACACATAGAACAAAACAATACTTATGGAGTTGTATAAAATTCAATTTTTTGAAACCTTAATAATCTTAGGTTGCTATATCATGTTGTATTTTATTTTCAAAACAGTTATCAATGGCTTTCTCAAAAGAACTCGATTAGAAAGGAGTAGGAGAAAAATGGCCATTAGAGCAGTTCAGTTATTTTCAACAATAGCTACCATAATATTACTAACAGGAGTTTGGGGTTTCAAACAAAATGAAATTGCATTATTTGCTAGTACAATTTTGACAGCCTTAGGCATTGCATTCTTTGCTCAATGGTCATTTCTTTCAAATATAACTTCGAGCATTTTGATTTTCTTTAATCATCCTGCAAAATTGGGAGACTATATAAAAGTGTTGCACAAAGACTACCATTACGAAGGCGAAATAACTGATATGAATTATTTTTTCGTTCATATTAAAACAGACAACAATGATGTAGTTACCATACCGAATTCTCATTTTTTTGAAACACCCTTTTCTATTATAGCCAATAAAAATAAAACAGATAATTAAGTGAGAATATTTTATATAATTGCTATGGCTTTATTTTTATCAATGCATACTGCATCTGGTCAAAATGTTGATCTGGGTAGTTGGAATATTGTAAATTTGAAATACAACCATAATAAAAAATGGAGTGCTTTTGGCGAAGCACAAATACGTTCATTAAAGTTTTATGATCATTTTCATTACTATGAGTATAAAGGTGGGATAAATTTGAAAGCACATAAAAATCTGACTTTAACCATAGGTGCAGGAAGCTACCAAACATTTAAAGAAGGTGGAAATTTTGTTTTGCCTAAGAACAATAATGAATTTAGAATTTGGCCACAGGTTATAATATATCAATCATTTGGCAAATTGAAAATTGAGCAACGATATAGGGCAGAATGTAGGTTTACAAGCAATGGCTATCGTAATAGGTTCAGATATAGACTTGGTTTATCCTATCCATTTGGCAAAGAAAGTAATGGTTATAACCCTTTTCAAATGAGTGTAAGTAATGAATTATTTTTTACAGACAAAGTACCCTATTTTGAAAGAAACAGGTTATTATTTGCTTTTAATTATAAACCAAGCAAGGCGACAACTTTACAAATTGGCTATTTACACCAATTTGACTATAAAATAAATGATGAAACAGGCAGAGACTTTTTTCAAATTGGTTATTTCATTGAGATATTTAGAAAGCAAACAACTCATTACACCATTGACTCTGACTTAAAAGATAATTGATAAAACGCCTGCACTTAACAGCTCTTATCTGAAAAGGCGCGCACTCATCTTCACATGAACATTGAAAAGTAAAATAATTTTCAATTTTTAAAGTAATTTCGTTTTCAAAGACCTGCCTTTCTGGTAGCTGAAAACTTTTGGAGGTTATTGCAGGACAAGACAACCCACTAAATAATATCGAACTGACTTAATTAAACTCTTGCTTTATGACAAAATCTCAGAAGAAACATAATGCCCAGATTCTAGGGAAAGGAGAAAAGACAATGCTATTCGTTCACGGTTATGGTTGTGACCAAAACATGTGGCGATTTATTACCCCTGCATTTGAAACTTCTTACAAAATTGTACTTCTTGATTTGGTGGGTTCAGGCCAATCTGATCTTAATGCCTATGATTTTGACAAATACAATACCCTCCAAGCGCATGCAGACGATCTTCTTGATCTTACTGAGGAACTAGGTTTAAAAAATGTTGTATTGGTTGGACATTCTGTAAGCGCCATGATTGGTGCTCTAGCTACCATCCAAAATCCTGCTGCTTTTGATTGCATCATCATGATTGGCCCCTCTCCCCGGTATATAAGCGACCATTCGTATAATGGGGGTTTCTCGAAGGAAAGTATAGATGAATTGTTGGAAGCCCTTGATTCTAATTACCTTGGGTGGTCGAGTGCCATTACCCCTGTAATTATGGGAAATCCTGAGCGACCAGAATTAGCACAAGAATTAAAAAATAGTTTTTGCCGCAATAACCCCGAAATTGCTAAACATTTTGCCCACGTAACTTTTTTAGGAGATAATCGAGCGGATTTAGAAAAGGTAACAGTACCTACCCTAATACTTCAGTGTTCTTCAGATGTGATAGCTCCTGTGCATGTGGGTACCTATGTACAACAACACATTAAAGGCAGTCAATTAACCCAACTGAAAGCAAAAGGGCATTGTCCACACTTGAGCGAACCGAAAGAAACCATTGAGAGTATGAAGAAATTCTTAAGTGCTAGGTAACAAATAACTTATGGAATTAGATTTCAAAACCCTATATAATCATGCACCTTGTGGCTATTTGTTTACCATGGTGGATGGCACCCTGATAGATGTGAATGATACTTTCTTAGCATTCACTGGTTATTCTCGCGAAGAAATCATTGAATATAAAAGATTCGAAGACTTTCTTCCCATAGGAGGTAAAATTTACTATGAAACGCATTTTGCCCCATTGTTACATATGCATGGAGAGGCCAGTCAAATTAGTTTTGATTTTATTCGAAAGGATGAAACTCGCTTTCCCGTGCTTATCAATGCAATTAAGCAAAGTGCCAATGATAATCAACACAATTATATTCAATTTATTGTGGTAGACATTACTCAGCGTAAGCAGTATGAGATGGAATTAATAAACGCTAAAAGAAAATCTGAGGAATTGTTGACGCAACTCTCAAAAGCAAATAAAGAGCTAACAAGCAATATTCAAGTAATTGCAGAACAAACTCATCAACTAGAAAAACTAAATGCTACTAAGGATAAATTTTTTAGTATTGTAGCTCATGACTTAAAAAGCCCTCTTACTTCTTTGAAGTCGTTCTCAAGTTTGTTAATTGACCATTTTGACAAACTTAACAAGGACGATATTTTGACTATGGGCAAGGAACTTAGCGACTCAGTTGACAGTACAATTAAAATGGCCGACAATCTAATCACTTGGGCGATGGTACAAATGGGGGACTTCCAATTCAATGAAGAGACAATAAATGTTAAAGACATTACCACAAACATATTTGACGTTTATCAAAAGGTAGCATTAGAAAAGGGAATAAATATAAGTTTCTCGGTAGACGACTCTCTTAACATCATTGGTGACAAAAATCAAATAGAATTCGTAGTTAGAAATCTTGTGAACAATGCTATTAAGTTCACTCATAAAAAGGGTTTTGTAAGTTTGACGGCTAAATCATTACCAGACGGACTAGTTCAAATATCCGTTTCAGACAGCGGAGTAGGGATTTCTGATGATATTAAAACAAAATTATTCTCTATTAGTAATAAACAAAGCACCAATGGGACAGATGGAGAAATGGGTACTGGGTTGGGTCTTATGTTGAGTTACGAGTTCATGAAACTAAATGGAGGACAGATTGACATCGAAAGCAGTTTGGGCATAGGATCTACATTTCATACTACGTTTAAAAGTGGACATTAAATTATTGACTGTAGAGAATGCAACAACCGCTAACACGGGTTTAGCAAAAGTGGGTCTTTGGTGATTTCTATTAGCTTTTGTACTAAATTTGAACTTTGGTGATTTCTAAACTTAGCTTCCCTAGACCCAAAAACGATATAAGCAAAACACACTAACAAGAACCTACAAACACAAAAAATGAAACAAAAATTTACTTCTTTACTCATTTTAGTTTTGACCACGACTTCCCTTTTTGCACAATCTCACAAACCCTTACCCAAGTTTCTGCAAAACCAGGCAACACCTTCCATTACCGAAGCGCCATTTTTTGCCGAAACAAAAGCGAAGTTATTAAGCCAAGCTGTGTATGATAGTAGTTATAAAGTGCGCATAATTTTTGGCCCCGTAGATACTAATTCAAATTCAGCGGCTGTTGCCAATTATTTGCAAATATGTTGGGCAGATGCCGATAAACTGCAAGTATTTGTGCAAGGCAAAAAAGAAGAAAAGCTGAAAGTAGCAGAAACCTTAAAAAGTATGGGCTATAACCCGATAGAAGTCGCTATAGATCTTTACCAAATAGTTGTACAACCAAACAATCGAGAAACTATTATACAGCAGTTACAAAAATTACCACATGTATTTCATGTAGGCTATAACAGATATACAACAA
This sequence comes from uncultured Bifidobacterium sp., assembly GCA_964609875.1. Lineage (GTDB taxonomy): Bacteria > Bacteroidota > Bacteroidia > Chitinophagales > Chitinophagaceae > OLB11. The sequence goes on along the minus strand of CAZSUF010000199.1, from coordinate 268 downwards.
CGGATGGTTGTACTTGGTGGAATGACCCTAAAGTATTTTTTAATAATCAAGCAAGTAATATGTGGCATATAACAGATAGTTTTGATTATGTAAGCATAAATAATGGAGATACAATAATAATGCTAACAAGTGGCAATATAGATAGTGTGGAATCACTCAAGTCATTTATGCAACCTAGCACTAGCGCTAACCCTAAAGTAGCTTATGCCATGTTTGATGAGGGTGGAGATACCAATAATATTGAACTTCCAAATATGCTATTTAAGCA
>CAZSUF010000198.1:0-7365 GCA_964609875.1 uncultured Bifidobacterium sp. | reverse complement strand
ATGTATATTACTTCGTAAACACAATCGGATTACTTAATCCTTGATAAGCTGTCAAGTCTACCTTCAACGATCCAAATAAAATATCTGCTTTTGCTCGAATCGGAATATGATTTTTATCGTCTGATAACCAAACTATCATGTCTTCTTCCTTCTTAAAAATTCGTCCCTTTTGTAAAACAGGCACAAACTTCAAACATTTAATTTTTCCAAACTCAGTTTTGATGATCTCACGTCCTTTAAATTTGATTTGTAAATTATACATGTCTCCATCAACAATCGTAGGCACTGTAAATATTTGTCCTTCTTTTGCCCCGCCTAAATCAAAAGTACGTGCCAGGAAAAAACCTGAAATCATGTCCTGTGCATTCTCTGTAATTGAATACGTTTTATCACGATTTGTTACCTTTTTTTGTATATGATTAAAGGCATAATCTTGTCCCATTTTATAACCACCTTCGTCGATGCGTCTGCCAAAATACCAAGGGATTAAAGCTTCTTCATCAATATAAGATTCATAGCGATCACGAACTTTGAAAAAGAAATCAAAACTACCTTTTGACTTCCCAATACCAACTACATGTAATGTATTTCGATTGCCAAATTTTTTATTTTCTTGAGTTACTTCTATGGTGGCTGTTACGGCATCAATAAAACCATAATGAATTCTATATGATAATTTTTCTCCCCGTTTAAAAGCCTCATTATTTATTTTTCTAAAATTATATTGTGCGAAAACTATGAGTCCTGTGAGTAATCCAATGAAAGTAAGTAGTATACGTTTATTTTTCATGGAGTAAATATATTTAGGTCGCCTTGATTTAAAACGATTTAAAAGACTTTTTTGCTTTTCTTTAAGTTAATAAGATTGAAATCTTTTTTATAAGTAAGATAGAGGGAATACGAATATTCAAAAAATTGTTTTCCTAAATCAATATAAGGTTCAAATCGCACATCGGCATAAAGATGTTGCAATAATTGATGTTGATAGAGTAAACGTATAAAGCATAATTTTCTTGAACTTTCTGTATAGCCTATGGTGCCATATTCAAACGCTGCAGATTGAAGCTAGATATTGAAAACCTTGCCAATATCCTAGTGAAGCGCTTATATCAAATTTTGTTCGTATGCTGGCATTGAGAAAAAAGGCATTTCCTTCACCATAAGGCCAACGTTTAGCAGGAGAAAAATCTTTATACCACAAAGCATAGTTTTCGGTTTGAATTTCTTTTATAAATCCTGAACACATCTTTCTTAATTTAAAACCTGCTGCAAAATTCATGATGGTCTGTAAAGAAGTTGTATCAATATCAATTTGTCCACCTTTATGCGTGACTAAAAACTGAATGGGTAAGTCTATCATGAATGAATTCTTCTTTAATACATGAATTTGTGAAGAATGCCCCACTGTAAATTTTTCTTGAGACGAATCTCCGAGGTATTGCATTTTTTCCCAGTTCATCCAAGTCTAACTCCAGATATTTTTTCGATCTACTTTTAATTGAATCCCATTTTCAATGGGGCTTAAAATATTTCTTTCATAACTTAAAATAGGGTCAAGTAATCTATGCGACAAATTAGATTCTAAACTTCCAAATAGGAGTGAATATCCATTTTTAGAAGCTTTAAGACTAAATATAGGCTGCACAAGTTTAAAAGGCTTATGTCCAAAATCTTGTTGAAGAAACACGCCCCCTTGTATTCGAATATAAGGTGAAATTTGATAGGCTATACTCGTTTTCCATTGGGTGCCCATTAAAGTATAGCCCGTTGAAATGTCATGAAAATATTCGTTGTTCTTAAAAAAATTCTGAGTCTCTACAGCAAGCATTACTTTTGATTCATTGCTATCAATTATTTGAATAGATTGTTCAAGTCCTTCATTATTTATTTGTGCAAAAGTTAGATGAATGTTACTACAAAGAAGGAAAAGTAGGAATTGCTTGAATTTCATAGGGGAGTTTTCTTGTATGGTTTGTTTCTTAAATAAATTTAATAATGCTTTCATCAATGTAAACTAGGTTCAGTATTTAGAGGGCAAGGCCTAAAAGCAACCAACCCAAAACCAATAAGGGTGCTGGAATTTTTGTATACATCAGTAAAGCAAATGTAATACTCACCACAACAAGTTGAGACCATTCAAAAGTAACCGAGCGAAATAAAATGAAAGCAGATGCCCACATGATTCCAATAATTACTGCATGAATGCCTTCTAATGCTCTGAATATAACTGTGAATTGTTTTAAATTTTGATAAATAGGGAAGAAAAAAAATAATAAAAGTATGCTTGGCAAAAATACCCCGATGGTAGCAACACCGCATCCTACAAGTTGGGCAGAAGTGCCATAGTTGCTCATGCTAAGTCCACCTATATAAGTACATATCGAAAATACAGGACCAGGTATAGCATTAATCATCCCTGCACCTGTTAAGAATTGAGTGGGTGTCAAATAGGGGCTCATATTAAAATGCTCAGGACGAATGACAAATTGTTCATACATCATCGGAATCAAGGCGTGACCTCCACCAAATACGAAACTGCCAAATCTATAAAAGTTTTCAAATAGGTTAAAGGCTCGGGCATATTGCCAATGTTGTGTTCTGGCTAATTCTGATAAAATACCTGCAATTAAAAATACCACAATAAACCACAAAATATTGATCCATTTGATGGGCTTTTTTGGGGCCGTATTCATGGGAATTCGTTTGTCACTAAAATTTGAAACAATGCTACCTGAAAGAATTAACACAGGAAAAATCCAAGGTGAGCGAAAAAAAATGGTAATTAATAAAGCTGAAAACATAATGATATAGGTGGCAGGATGTTTTACCTGAACCTTCATGGCTTTGAAGGCAGCATAGATTAAAAATCCAACCGCCATGGGTTGAATGAACTTAAATAAATTTGTTTGAATAGCTTGAGCATCTAAATATTTGATTAAAAAGGAGAGCCCGCCCATCATGAGAACAGCTGGTAATATCCAGATAAGAAAAGTTAACAAAGCCAAGGTTACCCCGCCTCTTTTATATCCAATTAAGGTGATTGTTTGCGTAGAAGAAGGGCCAGGGAGCATTTGACAAAAAGACATAAAATCTAGAAGTTCTTCTTCTGTAACGTCTTTTCTTTTTTCTACAAATGTTTTTAACATCATCCCAAAATGCCCTTGAGGGCCTCCAAAGGCTGTTAAAGAATATTTTAAAACTTCTTTTAGAAAATAGATATGTCGATAAAGGCTCAAGGTAAGCCGAAGGTAAAAATTGTTTAGCAATAAAGATAATTTTCTAGACAGAAGCCTCAAGTTTTTGTTTCCCAAAACTTGTCATTACATTTGTTCGGTATGCAAATCGAAAAGAATAAGTCCTTATTGATGTATAACACCTTTGGTATGGAAGTAGTGGCTGAAGCTTTTACAGAAATACATCTGGTCACTGAGGTATTGGAATTATCTAGATTCATAAAACAATTTTCGGCATTCAATATTCTAGGGAGGAAGCAATGTTTTACTGACGAAGAATGTAGAAGGACTTACAGTCATCAATTTACTTAAAGGTATTGAGATTGTTCATGAAGATCAAGAGTTTGTATATATACAATTTGGTGCAGGAGAAATATGGCATGATTGTGTAAGATGGTGTGTGGATCATCAGTATGGAGGCATAGAAAATTTGTCCTTAATTCCTGGTACTATTGGGGCGGCACCGATACAAAATATTGGCGCTTATGGGGTTGAACTGAAAGATGTTTTTGTAGAATTAGCCGCCATTGATTTAGTAACTGGAGAAGCTAAAAAATTTGATGCTTTGGCTTGCAAGTTTGGATATCGAGAAAGTGTATTTAAAAGGGAATTAGCAAGAAGGTATTTTATTGTTTCTGTGACCTTGAAATTAAGTAAACATCCAGTGTGTCAAATTGATTACGGAAATCTTCGAGATGAATTAGCCTCTATTGAACCTGATAAGATAACTATTAAAGATGTTTCACAAGCCGTGATTAAAATTCGTTCGGAAAAATTACCCGATCCAAAAGTGATAGGGAATGCAGGAAGTTTTTTTAAAAATCCAGTAATTGATCAGGCGCATTATGTGAAACTTAAAGAGGAATATCCGGATATCCCAAGTTTTGAAGCCTCTAACGGGATTAAAATTCCTGCGGCATGGCTAATTCAGCATTGTGGTCCAAGTAAAGAACAAAGTTGGAAAGGATATACCGAAGATGGATATGGGGTGCATAAAAATCAGGCCTTGGTTTTAGTGAATTACGGACATGCGAAAGGCTCGGATATTTTTAATTTGTCGGTCAAAATTATTGCAAGTGTAGAACAGAAATTTGGGATCCAATTGGAGCGTGAGGTGAATATTTGGTAGTAAAGGATGTTTTTAACCGTAGTTTCATGTTAAAGATTGGGCTCTATTTCAGTTTAGTTTAAAAATTAAGTTCAAATCACATAGAAAATCAAACTAACTCTAAGGTATTTGAGATAAGGCTGTTTGAGTATCTAATTTATTGATATGTAAATAAATATTAATATATAAATTGATGAAATTGTTGTTTCTTAGGTTTTTAGATAACAATCTATTATGTTTATAAAACTATAATGACCTTTGACGAATAGGCCTCTAGGCTTACATTTGCATTCTAAATTAATAAACTATGAAACATCTAAAGAAATTTCTTGCGGTCGCAGTCGTAGTTTTAAGTGTACTCATTGGAAGCTACGGGTTTTCTAAAATACAAAAAATTGATTTTCAAACTTGGCAAGGAAAGGCTAGTTATTACCACCCTAAATTTAACGGTAGAAAAACGGCTAATGGAGAAATTTTTAGCAATGAAAAATTAACTGCAGCGAATAATTTTTTAGCCCTAGGTACTTTAGTGAAAGTAGTGAATATTAAAAATGGCAAAAGTGTCGTTGTAAAAATTAATGATAGGATGAATGCTGCCAACAAAAGGTTGATCGATTTAACCCATGCTGCTGCTTCGAAGTTAGGATTGATTGAGCAGGGTATAGGAGAAGTTACGATTGAGTTGCTTTCTGCAAGTACTGCTAGAAATTAGAATTAATATAAATACCACCTTTTTATTTAAACTAACTTTTTTAAAGTTAGTTTTTTTTATGCTGTTTAGGAACCCAGAAAATCTTGATGGTTTGACATTTTTTTAGTGGGAGATGAGTTTGTATTGCGGCAACGATAGTAACGAAAAGCCCGGATTCCGATGGCTCTGGATCGGAAACGGACTTGAAGTGAATAGCGTGTGTGCCGCCCTAAAAAAGAAAAGAATCTAAATTGAAAACTATTTGATAACCAAGCAACAAGTGAGGCAAAAAGTATAATCAAAATCAAAAGGTATAAATTTCACTTTTCAAATATAAAAAACTACTTTAGCGGGAATGTTTTAAACTATGCAATACGAAATCAAACAGTCTGGGAAATTTAAATACGTGCAAGAAGGGAGTGGAGAAAGTTTAGTGTTATTGCACGGCTTATTTGGTGCTTTAAGCAACTTTAAGGACTTGGTAGATTGCTTTAAAGAAAAATATACGGTTTACATACCCATGTTGCCTTTATACGATTTAACCAATTTAGATACTTCAGTTTCTGGCTTGGCCAAACACGTAGCAAAATTTATTGAACATAAAAATTTGAATCAAGTCCATTTAATGGGTAATTCCTTAGGCGGGCACATTGCTTTGGTGTATGCCTTAAAGCATCCTGAAAAAATAAAGACCATTACGCTTACGGGAAGTTCGGGCTTATTTGAAAATGGTATGGGTGAAACCTATCCTAAACGTGGTGATAAAGAATATATTCGCAAAAAAGTTGAATTGACTTTTTATAATCCGGCTTCTGCTACACAAGAATTGATTGATGAAGTGTATAATATTGTCAATAATCGCTTGAAGGCAGTAAAAATTATTTATTTAGCGAAGTCGGCTATCAGGCATCATTTAGGGGATGAATTACAAAATGTAAAACAACCTGTATGTTTGATATGGGGGAAAAATGATACAATTACCCCTCCTATGGTAGCGGAAGAATTTAAAAAACTGCTTCCGAATAGTGAGTTGCATTGGATAGACAAATGCGGCCATGCGCCTATGATGGAGGTTCCAGGAGAGTTTAATATCTTGTTGAGCGATTTCTTAAGCAAGCATAGCTAAATCTCATGTATAACTATACTAAAATTAAATTTGTTTACGTTATCTTTTAAGATGAGTATAAAAGAACTAATTTCTTACGAATTTCCTATTTTGACATTACAAGATACTGGTCAAAGAGCCTTAAGCTTAATGAATGAATTTAGGGTATTTCATTTGCCGCTTGTAGATCGAGGAGATTATATGGCTTTGATTTCTGAAGATGATTTATTGGATTGGGATACGCCGGAAGAGCCTTTGTCTTTGGCAGAATTTATCAATTTCAGACCCATGGTGAGCGAGCAAATGCATCCTTATGAAGCCATGAAATTGGTGAAAGAATTTAATTTATCTATTATACCCGTAGTTGGCTTACATCAACATTTTGTGGGCATAGTCACTGTGGAAGGGCTCTTTAATTATCTTCTCGAAACCAACGCGGTTAAGGAGATGGGGGCAATTATTGTTTTAGAAATGGAGCAACGAAATTATAGTGCTTCGGAAATTGCTCGAATTTGTGAAAGCAACAACATCAGTATTTTAAGTCTATTTGTGAATACACTCAATGAAACGGGCATTCAAATAGTGACACTTAAAGTGAATCAGTCTGATGTACAAGCCTTAATTGCCACTTTTGAAAGATATGGCTATGTAGTGAAGGACGTGTATGCGGCTAAAAATCATCTTGAAGATTTGCAACAGAATTATGATGCCTTCATGAATTACTTAAATGTATAAAAAAAAGAAAGCTGATTAGGCTTTCTTTGCTGCTGATTTCTTTTTAGCTACACGTAAACGATGTTTTCCGAATGAGCCTTTAAAGCGTTTGCCTTTTTTGGTTTTTACATCACCTCTTCCCATAATAATTATTTTTGAGTGGCGAATATACATCGAATTCATGAAAATCAGGTATTGCTTCGAATGAATAATTTCCTTGAATAAATTATTTCCTTTCTCAAATGGATTAATGAGAAGAAAGAATTGCATTTTTTGGGTGGCGGACACGCTCTCAGCTTTACGCCGTCTCGTTTTGAAGAACGAGCCGGGGTATCGCTTCGATCGTTGCCACGGCATTCGTTTTCAATTACGCATGTTAGATTCCTTGAAGATTATCCGTTAAACTACTTTTTGAAGGCTAATGAACATAGATGATCATTATTGAATACCTACATGATGTGGAACATTTTTGAAGATAAAATCTTCACTTTGGAGATGGCCTAAGATTCGAGGC
>CAZSUF010000197.1:6610-7370 GCA_964609875.1 uncultured Bifidobacterium sp. | reverse complement strand
ATTTTTTTGTCTTCTTTTTTTAAAAAAAAAGCAAATAAAATTCCTATAAAACCACCCATGAGACATAATACAATGGACTCCATTAAAAACTCGACTAAAATTAATTTGGGTCTGGCGCCAAGGGCCTTTTTGATACCGATTTGTGAAGTTCGTTCCTTGACAGATACGAACATGATGTTGGCAATACCAAAACAGCCCACTAATAAAGAAAATCCGCCAATGAGCCAAGCTCCAATTTTGAAGATGGCGAAAATGGCATCTAAACTATTTTGAATGGCATCGAGCTGATTGAAGGAAAAATTATCGGCTTCGTTGGGCCTTAATTTTCTGTTAGCCCGCATGACAGAGCGAATTTCATATTTCATTTCTTCGAGGTTGGCCCCTTCTCGGGACTTGACCATCAACATGGGATCTACAAAGCCTGAATTATTAGGGTTGTCGATATTTCTAAACGAGGCGATGTATTGATAAGAAGCAATCACGCCATCATCAAAATTGAAGCCCGTCATGGTTTTGCCTTGTTTTTTCATGACGCCAATAATCTGAAACTTTTTTTGAAATAAATCCAAGTATTTACCAATAGGAGAGATGGATGGTCCAAAAAGTTCTTCAGCAACATTGTATCCAATGACGATAGCATTGCTTTGGGCGCCTTGCATTTCGGAGAGTGAAAAATAGCGACCGTCTTCGATATCTATGGGTTGAAGTTTATTGAATTCGTAGGTCACGGCAAAAACATTCACGCCTTTGACTTCATTCT
>CAZSUF010000197.1:0-6600 GCA_964609875.1 uncultured Bifidobacterium sp. | reverse complement strand
GCTATTGCACATGGGCCTTGCTTTGTATTTCCACCAAGGATATTCTCCTTCACCTTCTGGTATCCAAGGGAATTTGCCGATGTATAACACATTACTTCCAAGTGATTGCATGTTGTTTTGGATATTCCTTTGCAGACTATCAAAGACAGTCAAAATACTGATCACGCAAAATACGCCAATGGTTACCCCTAATAAGGATAAAAAGGTACGTAGTTTATTGTTACGTAATTCTTCAAAAGCAATAATAATATTTTGAAAAAAGAGACTGAGCATGTTTGAAGTTGTAAATATAAGATCATTGCGCATTCATTGGAAAGAGAATTCAAAAGACGAATAGCATTAGGCAAGTCCAGGAACAAAAAAACCCATCATTTCTGACGGGTTTTAATTCTTTAACTTGGTTACGTTGTCCGAGAACTAGAGGCTTGACCAAGCATCACATAACAAAAGTAATTATATTTGTGGAGTCAGCAAAATATAAATGAATTTTAGAGACTTTAGACAATATTTTTCAACAGCGAGAACAAGTCGTTACCTGAATGCTACAGGTAACTCAGCAAGTAAAACTGTTATGTTATACAAGGCGAACCTTAAAATCTCGCAGGCATTTCATCCATTACTAGGTGTTTTTGAAGTTGTTTTTCGTAACAGACTAAATGATATTTTAGCTTTACATTTCACAGATTCTGATTGGATAATTAACCAAAAGACAGGTTTTATGTCAGATCATTCTCTGCGATATATTTACAAACGAACAGGACATCAAAAAATAAATGACTTTCTTAAACGAGAAATAATTAAAGCTGAAAGAAGGTTGCAAAAGTCAAACATTCCAATTACAAGTGGGAAAATTATTGCTGAACAGACCTTAGGTTTTTGGACTGATTTATTTGAAGTTCACCACTATCGATTATTAAAAGGCAAACCAATACAAATTTTCCAATCGTTGCCTTCGGGTTATGGAAGAAAAGAGGTAAATGATGAATTAGATAGAGTACGACGATTCAGAAATAGAATAAATCATAATGAACCTATTTGTTTTAAAGGTAATAGCATTGATTTTACTGAAACATTAGAGGTGCATTCCTCAATATTAAATTTATTAACTTGGATTGACCCTAAACTTATTGAATTTTTAAAAGACTTAGACAAAATCCTAATAACAATTGACAAAGCAAAAAGAATATAAATTCCTGTCTCTAACTTGGATTTCAGAATGTGTGACCTTTCTATCAGACTTGTATTTTATAACTTCATAACGCTTCCTTCAATGATCATCTTATTTAATATTGATCACAAAACCGCCATAAATTTTTCCCTGTAACAATTCAATTTTGCCAACTCTTTTTTCATTGATTAAATAATCTCCATCATGGATATAGGCAATTCGAAAATGTTTGAACTTGCAGGCTAAAGAATAAGTCAACTTTTTAATGGTAAAGCCTGCTGAGACTAATATTTGATTGAAAGGGATGTATTGGAATCCTATACTTGCATCATAAAAACCTTGAGAGCTAAATAATAAATCAGCACCTGTGTGCAGTCTACGATATTTATACAGCAACCCTAGTCCTGCACCTCGAATATTTTTGTCTGGTTTTTGTTGGGCTATCGATGGAAATGCATCTGTATACAAACGGGAGCCGACTAAATTCATTAAGTTAAGACCTGCTTGTAAGGATGGACTTATTTTATAAGTTGCCGATAAATCTATGTCGCCTTTATGATGTCGGATGATTCGATCTTTATTTAAGCTTTTGCCTTGAGCATCGCAATACAAACTATCAGGAATGTTGAAATGTTGAGTTAGGAATTTTAGACCAAGTCCAATACTTAGTTGAGAATTGATTTTATAGGCAGTACTCACTTGAACTACATTTTCTATAAGTGTCATGGGTAGGGAATCTTCTGTACGTGTAGAAAAACCTTTGGCAAAAGTGGCTTCTCTGTATTCATCTTGTTTGGAAATTAAAAATCCTAATCCTATGCTCAAAGACGGACTTATTTTCATAAAGCCTTGACCTTTTCCAATATTTTTAAAATTAGTAAGCAAACTTATATTGCTTGGATCTTTTGCAAATGACATCGCCGAAGGATTGGAAAATACGGCTTCGGACATATCTCTATGAGGAGAAAAATTAAATCCTTTATTCGCAGTATGATACATCAATGAGGCTTGCAAGAAATCGCCATATTGTATGTTTCCCTCGCCCAAACTATCACTGCCTAAATTGATATTAGAAATACCCCCACTAGCCGCTACAGTAGTTAAAGTGGTTAATAAATTCAATAAGGCAGGTGTACCACTTAAAACAGAGGCATAACTCATATGATCTAAATCTTGACCTGCTTGTTTAATTACCACTTGGGTGATACTATCTGCTAAACGAGGACTTAGCTCGCTTTTTGCACAAGTGGTTTTTAGCATCCAATCCTTGATGGTGATATAAGTTTTATCTTGATTTTTTTTAGTACTCAATTGATCTTCAGAAATAAAAACTCGTCGCACTGATTCTTTACAATCTGCACAAGAAGAAATGACTTGTAAGACCAAAATTTTATCCTGAAAACGTTGGATATTCAGACCTGTATTGATTTCAAAATAGCCAGAGGGATAACTGGCAGTGGGGGTAGATTTTGCTGGGCGAAAAGTAGGCACCACAACAATATTTTCAGCTCCTTTGGTCGTACTAGGAGTCGGGTTCATACAACGTATCTTACCACGTAAACATAAATTTTGTGCTTGACACCACTGACTGAGTAGGAGCAAAAGGAGTAATTTAGTTTTCATATCAGGGTGACTGTGGGGTGATTGGATTAAGATAAATATCTAAATCGATTTTTTTATCTTTAGGCAGAAAGAAGAAGAATTTATCTTCAAACTGAGGATGTGAAGTGCTGATGGTAATTTCTTCTCCAGGTAAAAAATCATCAAGCACTAATTGGTATGTACCGTCTGTGGTGGAAATGGCAGCATGCTTGGTGCCTTCCACATTTACTTCCGCACCTTGGATAGGCATTTCTGCAGCTGTTTTAACCTTGCCTATGATGGTAATTCTGTTTTCAGGTACTGCATGCGAAAAATTCTTCATCAATCCATATGCAACAAAACCTAACCCAATTACACAAATGAATGCAATTAATAAATTTCGAATCAGGTGATTAGGAGATTTAGATGTATGAATCGACTTATCATCTGTAACAATTGTTTTTTTATCTGGGTCGAATGGTTGAGGGGCAATATTTTTTTTAATTGATATTCGAGTTTTAATAGCTTCTAATAGCAACGTAAATTCAGGATGGTCTTCATCTCCTTTCCAATGATGAAGTAAGGCAGATTCCATATTTCGAAAGGCCAAGGGAATTTCTACCTCTTCTAACAAAATAGGAATGAGTTTATCTTGCTTGGCAGCCTCTGAAGCTTCTGCTCTGACCCAGTTTGAGCTAACTGATTTTGAAGTCCATATCACCAAGGCACAATCAGCTTTGTCTAATTCATTTTCTATGGTTTCATCGAAATGATCACCAATCAAAATGTCCCTATCCCACCAAACCGTCCAACCTTTTTCTTCCAATATGTTTGCTAAACGTTCAACGATGCTTTTATCTGTTGAAGAATAGCTAATAAAAATATTTGCCATATACCCTTATATTAAACTAAACTTTTAGAAGGAGACTATTTGTTGTTGAGGGTCAAATCCATGTCTATGAGTTGACAATATTTTCAGTAATAGGTAGAAAATTTTTCAAAAGAAGTCCTTTGGTTTAGTAGCATAAAGATACAAGAATCATTCATAGTTTATAATTTTTTAGATGAAGCTCATTTATGAGGTCTTCAATAGAAATAGAATTCTTAACATGAATAAACTATTTTTGCTCAAATCATGGATCATTCTCAAGCCAAGAAAACATTAGCCCTTTTAAAACATAAAGAATTTTCCTTTTTTCTTTCCACGCGTTTTCTAGTCATTTTTTCTTTGTTTATGCAAACAACCGTGGTAAGTTATTTTTTGTATGATCTTACCCATAATCCTTTGTCATTAGGCTTTGTAGGCTTAGCAGAATTTATTCCTGCCTTTGTATTTGCTTTTTTTGCCGGTTATTTTGTCGACCAACAGGAAAAGCGCCGTATTTATTTGGTTTGTATTGTGGGCTATGTAATCAATGCTGTTTTGTTGATAGGCATTACTTCTAGCTATATGCAAGGGCATGCTTCCATTCATTCCATTTCTTGGATGATTTATGGGGCTATGTTTATCAGCGGAACCATTCGAGCTTTCTTAGGACCATCTTCATTTTCATTATTACCCTTACTTATTCCCAAAGATGAAATTCAGCAGGCTATCACTTGGAGCAGCACTACTTGGATGGCAGGTTCGGTGCTTGGACCTTTATTTGGAGGCTTTTTATTAGCATGGTTAGGCATCACAGGCACTTTAGTGGTTGCCTTATGTTGTCTTAGTTTTTCAGTGATTAGTATGTTCAAAATTAGTCCGAAACCTATTTCTGTTGCACAACATGTGGGTATTATAGAAGGATTAAAACAAGGCTTTAAGTTTGTGTTTACGACACAAGTGGTATTGGCTGTTTTATGTTTAGATTTATTTGCCGTGTTGTTTGGCGGGGCAGAAGCTTTGTTACCTGCGTTCAGTAAAGATATTTTGCATGTAAGTGAAGTGGGCTATGGTTGGCTGCGAAGCGCTCATGGCTTGGGTTCCATTTTTCTATTAGGCGTGCTGGCCTATATGCCTTTGAAAACTAAAGTAGGCTTAAAAATGCTAGTAGCCATTGGCGGATTTGGACTTTGTATCATTATTTTTGGCTTGTCAACAAATTTGATTTTATCGTTTTTGTGTTTATTTGTGGCAGGCTTTTTCGATGGAGTGAGTGTGGTCATCAGGCATTCCATTTTGCAATTAAAAACGCCCCCAGAATTAAAGGGCAGGGTATCTTCCATCAATATGATCTTCATCAGTTCAAGCAACGAATTAGGTGCCATGGAAAGTGGATTAGCTGCTTCTTTAATGGGAACTGCCCCCTCAGTGGTCTTTGGCGGAGGGATGACGCTTTTAGTTGTCTTGCTTACAGCTCTTTTTGCCCCTCGATTACGAAATTTAAAAAGTATGGAAGATCAATAGGGCGTTCCCAGCTTACTTGATTTTTCAAGGCATCAGGCGTTTTCTTTGAAAAAAGTGGGTCAGATGAGCATTTTCTTTCTACACGCTGGGCGGGCTATCACTGCAATCCATCTCGTTTTGAAGAACGAGATGGGATTTTCGTTCTATCCCTAACGCAGTCAAGTCAAGCTGAATGTTCCCAATAAAATTTGTCCACCTACTTGTGTATAAGAATTCTCACGATTTTATGGCTGTTCAAATAACTTTGTTTGCTTTGCTCATTCTTAGGGCAAATTTGAATTTAATATTATGGCAGAAAATAAGGTTGTAGGCAATTATGATGAAAGTTCTATCAAATCTCTCGATTGGCGAGAACATATCCGACTTCGTCCTGGAATGTATATTGGTAAACATACCATGGGCTTCGGAAAGTATGTGGATGTGACTGTTCAACAAGGCTTGGTGAAAGTTCGAGACTATGGTCGAGGTATTCCTTTAGGAAAAGTGGTGGATGTGGTGAGTAAAATCAATACGGGCGCCAAATATGATAGCAATGTATTTCAAAAATCTGTCGGATTAAATGGGGTAGGTACTAAAGCTGTCAATGCACTCAGTAAGCATTTTAAAGTAAAAAGTTTCCGTGAAGGGAAAATGAAATTGGCCGAGTTCGAACAAGGTGTTTTAATCAAAGAGCATAAAGAGGTTGCTACTACTGAAGATAACGGTACCGAAATATTTTTCGAACCCGATGATACGGTTTTCAAGCATTATAATTTCATTACAGAATATATCGATAACCAAATTTGGAATTATTGTTATTTGAATGCAGGCTTAGTCATTAATTTCAATAGCAAACGCTACGTGTCTAAAAATGGCCTGCTCGATTTATTAGAAAGAAAAACCAAGGTTGATGATATTCGCTATCCTATCATACATCTCAAAGGAAACGATGTAGAATTAGCTCTTACCCATAGCGGCGATTATGGCGAAGAAATTTATTCATTCGTCAATGGTCAACACACCACTCAAGGAGGTACGCATCAACAAGCATTTCGCGAAGCCTTTGTAAAAACAATTCGTGATTTTTATAAAAAAGATTATGAAGCAGGCGATATACGTCAGAGTATTGTAGCGGCTATTAGTATTCGTGTAGTAGAACCCGTATTTGAAAGTCAAACCAAAACCAAATTGGGGAGCATCAATATGGATACAAATGGGCCATCGGTGAAAAGTTTTATGATGGATTTTCTATCTAAGGAATTAGATAATTATTTGCACCGAAATCCTGCAGTTGCGGAACAACTCAAAAAACGTATCGAACAAAGTGAGCATGAAAGAAAAGAGTTAAGTGGCATTAAAAAAATTGCTAATGAAAGAGCGAAGAAGGCAAACTTGCATAACCGCAAATTACGCGATTGTAAATATCATTTAGACGAACAATTTGAAGGGAAGAATAAATTAATCATGGAGACTAAGAAATTAG
>CAZSUF010000196.1:6091-7411 GCA_964609875.1 uncultured Bifidobacterium sp. | reverse complement strand
GCACAATTCCTTCACTTTCTGAAAATGGGTATAATGAACCTGCTCCATATGAGTTTGCACTTTACTTACTTCTTCTATCAATGAATCTTTAAGTTCACCGACATTTTCTTGCATCAAAGTAGAATATAGTTGTACTTTAATCAATCTAATCTGTTCGTTAGATTGCCTCACTTCCTTTCTATGCAGGTCAATTAATTGTTCATATTGTTCAACTTGACTTTTATCAAAATGAAGCTTATTAATAATGATCATTTTTCTGTCTTTGGGAAATTGCATCGGCTTATTAAAATACATAAAACCAATCAACATCAAATTTGAAACTAATAAACCTATAGCTATTACACTAATAAATTTTACTTTATTCATTATACATGGAATTATTTTGAAGAAGATGCATACCACTAACTATGGAATTTAATTGAGGCACATTCTTCATGGATGAACGATGAATGACAAAGAGATTCAGTAGAAATAAAACTACAAACGAAAGACTTAAAGCCCATGCAATCGAAGGATTTAATCTATTTTCTAAGTTGTTTTTTATTCTTTGCTGAATTCTTGTATAAAGAAAGTAAGGTACTTCTACCTTGTTGATCC
The DNA here is from genome assembly GCA_964609875.1 of uncultured Bifidobacterium sp. Classification (GTDB taxonomy): domain Bacteria; phylum Bacteroidota; class Bacteroidia; order Chitinophagales; family Chitinophagaceae; genus OLB11. The sequence continues at coordinate 6,814 of CAZSUF010000196.1, read as the reverse complement.
AATTTAATAATTTTATTTGTTCTTCAATCTTCATTTCTCAATGTATTAAAAAAATTAGTCGATTTATTTTCCTTACTCCTTCGCCTCTTTCATTATTTTTATCACGTTCTGTTTAGCACGCTGTATCAATGAATCCACAGCTTTTTCAGTTAACCCCATGATGGCAGCTATTTCGCCCTGTTTTTTTTGATCAATTTTATTGAGTATAAATGCTGTTCTTTGTTTTTCACCTAATAAATTAATGGCCCCGAATAATTCTTGGAATTTTTCTTTAAACTCTAAATCTATCCCCGGATGGTCGAAGGTAATGTTGTCGTATTTAATTTCATTCGAATTTTCATAAAACAAAGAAGTAAAAAATCGAAACCGCTTTTTCCGTTGTTTTGCTTTTAAAAAATCTAATGACTTATGTATGGCAATTCTATAAATCCAAGTCGATAATTTAGCTTCATTTTTAAAACTCCCCATAGATTGATGAATTGCTAAAAACACATCTTGCGTAATTTCCTCTGCATCTTCAGTTTGCTGTGTGTATTGCAAGGCAAGATTATACACAAGTTTTTTGTGTAGCTCATATATCTGTAGAAAATCTGAATCAGTCAAGATTTCAGCAAAATAGAATTAATTCTAATCAACTAAACTTTTTACTTCACTAAAGCGATAAGGCTAAATGAGAATCAGATAAAAACACCAAAAACAAATTCAATTTCAAAGACAAAAATC
>CAZSUF010000196.1:0-6081 GCA_964609875.1 uncultured Bifidobacterium sp. | reverse complement strand
GGAATTTCATTCTCTTTTTTATTCATTTCCTTTTTCATTCTTTCTCTTTTTCTTTCAGTTTCTCTTTCTAAATTACTTGCCCCTGTTCCTTTCATACTCATAAAAATCATTTCTATAAATATTCCTATTATACATCTCTTCTACTAGTAACAATATTATAAGCTGTTTTGATAGCTCACCTGAAGCGCTTCACGAATGAGAATGAGAAACAGAATGAGAAAGAATTCTGGAATTTCAATCTCTTATTTAAGTTTAATGACTTAAAGGTTAAATAAGGGATTTTTTATTTAAGTTTCACAATTCTACTTAATGAGTTGCTTTTGAAATTACAGCATTTAAATAACTTGTCAGAAGGATAAGTTGTAAAAAGCGATTGCAATTTTGTTAATAAAAGTTGTTTAAAGCTTACTTCCTCCTATTCTTCCTATGCTCATACTTCTCATTACTATACACAATACAATTATTCTTTAACCATAACAATAATCATTTCTAGATCTTATCAATGTAACTTACAATTACTTCGCTTTCCTTCACAATAAATTGTATCTTTAGGCGTTCATAAACTTATCATGAGGAAAATTATCACGTTATTGCTGCTAAGTTTGGCCTCTTGCCAACTCAACGCTCAACAAAAAGTATCATCGTTATTGATAGGCACACAGGTTGGCTTAACTCCATTAGCTCCTATGAAAACAAGAATCCCCACCTTCAAATTGGGTGTTCAATCTTTCTCTTATTCAACTAGCCTCGAAAACAGATTAACTATCAGAAAAAAATTAAATTTCTCTTTACAATATTCTTTAAACTATACACATTTCCGACAATCGCCTTCTTTAAGTGCTAAATCTACTTCAAAAAATGTACTATCTACTTCAGTAAGTGCAAGTTCGGCTTATGAAATCAAATCGGCGTTATGCGTGGTAACTGGGGTTGGCATTCAAAAACCATTCTGCCTCAAACCCAATTCATCGCAACAAAAAGAAATCCTCAATACGCTACTTTCAAAAAAGGTAGATGCTCGTTATTCTATGAAGAACTTAAATCAAATCTCTCCTTACTTTATTTTTGGATTTTAAAATTGTACCAAACTTTTCAACAAAAACCTCATTTATTCTTTGCAATATAATTTTGGTTTTATGCCTTCTAAATACAAAGTAATTGAAGAAGGTAGCACAGAAAACGAAAGCAATCAAGGTGGCGTGCAGATTGGCTTAAAATACAAATACTAATTTTCATTTTTTTCCTTTATTTTAGTCGTCATGAATAAATTCTTGACGAAATTTCCTGTATATATAAGTTTCGCTTTAGCGCTCGCTTTAAGTATCAAAAATTTTCGCGAACCAGATTTATGGTGGCAAATCCGAACTGGACAATGGATATTAGCCCACAAACAAGTCCCACAAACAGATGTGTTTTCATTTACTCATTTCGGTCAATCATGGATAAATATCAAATGGGGATTTGAAGTTTTAGCAGCCATCCTCTCTGACACCTTCGGACCAGAATCAGTCTTTGTGTTACAAATGGCTTGCTCTGTATTGATCTTATTTATGCTCAAAAAAATACTAGAACTACTCGACCTCTTTGATCCTATCACTTTTTTTATCGCTTCTTTTATATTGCTTTTCGGAATCGAATATCGCATGATTGGGCGTCCTGAAATGTTCACCCATTTACTTATTGTGATGAGTATCTATATTCATTTGTATTCAACACATAAAAATTCGCGCGCACTTTGGTTATTAATCCCACTTCAAATTCTTTGGACTAATATTCACGAAGCTTATGGACTGGGTATAGTCATTGCAGGGATTTTTCTTGTTTGGAATCTATTTGATAGTTTGCGACATAAAAAGTCCTTAAACTTTATCCCATTAATTGTGTTTTTTTTGACTTTAGGAAGTGTGGCACTGAATCCAAGAGGTATTTTACTGTATAAAAAAGCCATTGATATTTATTTCCAAGTGAATGAAAATAAATTCACAAGCGAGCTAAGTTCATTTACCTCTGCATTGTATTGGCAAAAAGAAGCCTATTTGTTTTCTGCGATCATACTCTCAATCATCGCCAGCATTATGCTTCTTTCTAAACAAAAAAAGCTTCAAGAACTTTTTCAAAAATTCACACCAGCTTATATTATTTTACTTATTGCCATGACCTTTTTAGCTTTTAGTGCTTATAGAAATATCGCCCTCTTTTTATTAGTAGCTTTCCCTCTTTTAGTTTGGATTTTCAAAACTCTTTTGCCCATGAAACCATCATGGAGCAAGCCCCTTTCAGCCATAGGTATCATAAGTTATTTCTTAGTGGTATCTAATACTTATTACCATTTTACACATTCGCGAGATCGTTTTGGGCTTGAAGTATTATCTACCAACAATCCAATGGGCGCGGCTCAGTATATCGAGCAAAGAGGTTTAATTCAACAAAAAGGTTTTGCAGATTACTTAACTTCATCTTACCTGCTCTGGAAACTTCAACCAAATTTTAAATCCTTTATTGATCTAAGAGATCTAGATGTTTTTCCAAAAAGCTTCTTCAATACTTACTTAGAACTTATTCAAGATACTAAAAAATTTCATGAATTAGACCTCAAAGAAAATTTCAAGTACGCCGTACTCTTTAGAAAAACGGCCGAACCTATACATCACTATTTGTACACAGATACTCTCTTTGCTTGCACCTATGTTGATGCTGTGGCCGCAGTGTATGAAAAAACAGACAATTTTGTATCGGGTGATATCTTTAGCCCTCTACCTGAAACTGAATCTCATGCTTTTGCTCAAGTGATAAATAACTTATTTAACCCCATGTATTCAACCTATAATTACGACGAAGTACAAAATGACATCTATGCAGCTGAATATTATTTACAGGTTGGCAGATTAAGTCTGGCAGAGAATAGAATAAAAAGATATATGTCTGCAAATACAAATCCTACAGCAGAAGCGCTCGCCATTCAACAAAAAATAGAAGAATTTAAAAAAGGATTCTTAAACAGAAAATGAGTTTGATTACATTTGCTTCATGGCTCAAAAAAATATCCTCATCGCAGAAAGCGGCTCGACCAAAACAGATTGGTGTTTTATTCATGAAGGAAAAAAGAAGAACTTATTTACTCAAGGCATCAATCCTTTTTTTCTGAACGAAAATGACATTACAACCATTTTCAAAAATGAACTTAAATTAAATCTAAGCAAAACTCAAGTGGATGAAATTCACTTTTATGGTGCTGGCATCAATAGTGAAGACAAAAAAAAGGTTATTGAATCGGCCTTAAAATCACACTTCGGCATCAAAAAAGTATTCACCTATAGCGATATGCTAGCTTCTGCCAGAGCGAGTTGTCAAAAAACCAAAGGTATAGCCTGCATCCTAGGCACTGGTAGCAATTCGGCTTATTTTGATGGTAAAAAAATTGCTTACAAAACACATGCCCTCGGCTATGTATTAGGCGATGAAGGTGGTGGAACTCACTTAGGCAAAAAAGTGTTACAATATTATATTCATGATATTTTTGACAAAGAATTGAAGACAGCTTTTGAATCTCTTTTTAAAGACAGTATTCCAGACATCTTAGATAACTTATATCGCAAACCTTTTGGGAATAGATATTTAGCACAATATGCTCATTTTATTTTTCAGCATAGAGGGCATTATATGATTGAAAATATTGCTGAAGATTGCCTAAACGATTTTTTCATCAATCACTTGTTACGATATCCTCAAATTTGGAAAACACCCGTGCACTTCACAGGTTCTGTATCTTTTTATTTGAAAGACATCCTTAAAAATTTGTGCGAACAATACGATATCCAATGTGGCAATTTTATTCAAAAACCCATACAAGGATTAATCAAATTTCATCAGTCAGCATAAGTTATCTTTTCTTTATCGCCGTAAAATTTATACCGAAATAGAAATACTTATGTAGGAGGGGATTTCCCATTTCCTTTTCTTTCAAAGCTAACGTGGCAGCGGTTTTGTTTTTATAAAACATAGGGGGCAATAACCTAATATATTCAGTTAAATTAGATTGTATTAAAAAGGAGGCTTTATTAAATAACTGCTCCCATTGCTTGATACCCCTGATATTTTCATTCCCCATGGTAATATTCCGTTGCAACTTTTCATCCCAAAATGTAATCACTCGATCATTTCCTCTTTGTTTATACAACTTGAGATTTTGAATCAAATTATTTCCATTCTCTTCAATACAAATCATCATCCCATTTTCTTTTAATACATCTTGAAAAATAGTCATGGCTTGATCTATAGGCTCTAAATGATGCAAAGTATCTTGAACAATAATGATATCAATACTTGCGGTTTTAGGCTGCTGTATCATCATATCTTCGTACCCAACCTGAAACAATTCACTATTTCCATATTGTGACCAATATGCTTTTCGCTTTGGCAAAAATTCATAATAAAATTCTAAGGTTGTTCCATAGGTAGCAATCCCGTTCATGGCTAAAAAAAGACAAGTAGTCCCATATCCACAGCCACAATCCCAAATACTTAATTCTCCGGTATTTGAACGACGAAATTCATTCACCCTGGCTTCGATATACATCAATCGTTGAATGAAATAATTTTTTCGGAACTCAAAATCCTTTACCGAAGTATGAAATTTATAATAATGCGAAAGTTCAGGAAGCCCTTTAAGTTCCTCTAAAAATAAATTAAAAAATTGTTCAGGGCTCATCATATATACAAAAACAACATTTTACCGCTGTAATTCAGGGCGCAATAATACTAATATTTCCATTGAAATAAACAATTTTGCCTCGAATGGCACGGATTAAACGACTACCCTATTCTTATTGATTGGTTTTTACCAAGTTTCTAGTTACTTTTGGCCTGCAATGGCTGCAAATAATATTAAACTCGAGCATTTTGAAGGGCCTTTTGATCTTCTTTTATTCTTTATCGAAAGAGACGAAATTGATATTCAAAACATACCTATTTTTTCAATCACCAGCGAATTTCTTGCTTATATCCAACAACTAGAAGAGCTAAATATCGAATTGGCGAGTGAGTTTATTTTATTTGCTTCAACCCTCATTCGCATTAAAGCCAAAATGCTTATTCCACGAAAAGAAATTGATGAGCATGGCAACGAAATTGATCCGCGTAAAGAATTAATCGATAAAATTCTTGAATACAAACGTTTCAAGCAAGCTTCCGAAGATATGAAATTGATGGAGGCAGATCGATTGCTTCAATACAAGCGGGGCAATGTGATGAAAGAATTAGCCGAGATTGGAGAAACCATGAGCGAAGGCACCGAAATTCAATCTGTTACTTTATTCAAACTTTTTCAGAATTACGAAAAAGTGATGAAACGCATGCACGACAGATTGGCCAAGCCTCAACATGTGGTGGTGAAATATAATTACAGCATGGAAGGCCAACGCGAGTTCATCATTGATTGGGCTAAGCGAGAAGAAAAAATTGCCTTCGAAAGAATTTTCCAATCATGCGAAACTAGGATACATGCCATCTTCAACTTTTTGGCTTTACTTGAACTTACTCAACAAAAATTCCTAACTCTTTTAGTGGGCGAAGGTCGCAACAATTTTATTCTCGAATGGAATGCCAATCGCGAAGAAGATGAGATGAGCTTTGTGATGAATTAATTTTATTTCAATTCCATTCAATATTATTTTTCCTTGGGCGCGCCACCTCGCACCCTTAGCTCTATTTCTCCTTTGAACATTGTTGTGGGTGCAAGCTGTCAGGCTATCCCTCCAAGCCATCTCGTTTTGAAGAACGAGATGGGCTTTCCGCTCTATCCTTCGCGCGGGCTTGAGGAATAAAAGGTTAAGGCTAGTAATTAAGATATAATTCCTACCACATTCTCTGGCCCCATGGTTTGTGTCCCCACAAACCATCATTTACCAAATGATAAGAACTATTTCTCAAATCAGATTTCGAAAGAGATACTTCGATTCCTCGGCAATTGACGACTTTAGTAAGGAAGTCATGTTATTTTTTTGGAAATGCTACTACGCTCAATCGGCGTAACAAAAATTTGTTTTCTCTGACGATAGGAAGAGTCTCAAACGGAAGATGCGG
>CAZSUF010000195.1:6191-7521 GCA_964609875.1 uncultured Bifidobacterium sp. | reverse complement strand
TTCTTTTGTAAATACATACATAATTATTGTTCAACCATTTTTTTGCAAATTCTTGAATATCGCTTTTAGTCAATTTACTCATTTCATTGAGCTGAAGAATTTTTTGATCCCATGCTACATCTGCAGTAAACGCTTCAAGTAAACCAAATGCTCTACCTGAATTAGATTCTCTTTGTTGAATTAAAGATTTTTTATAATTATTAATAATGGCAAGTAGCATGTCATTGTCAAATTTTCCATCTTTTAATAATTTTATTTGATCAAGTATTAAAGCTTTTACTTCTTCTAATTTTTGTCCTTCTTTAGCTTTCCCATCGATGAACAACACACTATAATCTTTTAGGCAATAAGCACCAGCACTAGCTGAAAGAACTTTTTGTTGTTTAACTAAATTTAAATCCATCAGACCGGCATTTCCATTGGATAATACGCTGCTCATAAAATCTAACATCATGGCTTCTTTTGTACTGGCGCCTGGAAAACGGAAAGCAATATTCAAATATTCTGCATCTGGACCAAGAACCGTAGCTTCAATAGGAGAAGTTATTTCAGTTTCTTTTTTAAAAGTATAAGGTTCAACTGTTTTGGGCTTCATGTATGAAAATGATTGATCAATTTTAGCAATCACTTCGTCAGGATTTAAATCACCAGACATAATCAAACACATATTATTGGGCACATAATTTTTATAAAAATATTCTCGAATGGCTTTTAAGGATGGATTTTTTAAATGCTCTACTGTGCCTATGGTAGTTTGCAATCCATAATTATGTTGTTGAAAGAGTTTGGCAAATAATAATTCAGATACCTTATCGTCATCGCTATCAAGACTAATATTTTTTTCTTCATATACTGCTTCTAATTCTGTGTGAAAGATTCTAAGAACTGGATTACGAAATCTTTCTGCTTCGACCATGAGCCAACGATCAATTTGATTAGAAGGGATATCATTGATATAGGCTGTTTGTTCAAAAGAGGTAAAGGCATTGGTACCTTTAGCACCAAGCATGCTCATCATTTTATCATATTCATTGGCAATGGCAAAATTTGCGGCTAATCCTGATACCGAATCAATTTGATGATAGATTTTTTTTCTTTCTGATTCATCAGTTGTTTTATTGTATACTTCGTAATAATTATCAATCATATCAAGATACGGCTTTTCTTTAGCCCAATCTAATGAACCATATTTATCGGTGCCTTTAAACAATAAATGTTCGAGATAATGAGCCAAGCCTGTATGATCTTTGGGATCAGTTTTACTTCCAGCTTTTGTAGCAATGATCGTTTGAATTCTAGGCGTTTCTTTGTTGACACTTAATATAACTGT
>CAZSUF010000195.1:5691-6181 GCA_964609875.1 uncultured Bifidobacterium sp. | reverse complement strand
CATTTTTAAGGGTATAAAAGCGCGTGTTTGTAGGGTCACTGGCTACGGTTTTATAGGCATACCCATTTGATGTTGCGTTTACCCATGATTTAGTTTGTCCTGTGGCAAGTAATGAGGATTGTGCAACTAAAAGAATTAATATTAAATATTTCATTGTTGTGATTTGCCTGTAAAATAAAAAAATCCGTGTAAAACGGATTCTTTAATTCAATATAATCGGTGAATATGTTTTTTATTTTGACATTTCAGCAAAATTCTGATGGAAGTGAGGTATAGTTTCAATGCCTTTATAAAAATTAACTACATCATATTTTTCATTAGGTGAATGAATATTATCATTATCCAAACCAAAGCCCATCAATACGGTTTTCAAACCTAATACTTTTTCAAACAAGGCAATAATAGGAATACTTCCTCCACCGCGCGTAGGAATTGGATTCTTGCCGAAGGTTGTAGCGATAGCCTTCTCTGCAGCTTTATAGGCTACAGA
>CAZSUF010000195.1:0-5681 GCA_964609875.1 uncultured Bifidobacterium sp. | reverse complement strand
CAGTCTTGAGCAATTTTATTAAAATGCGCTGTAAACAATTCGGCAATTTGGTGAGAATTTTGATTAGGGACCAAGCGCATCGAAATTTTCGCAAAGGCTTTAGAAGGAAGCACCGTTTTAGCGCCTTCACCAATATAACCACCCCAAATACCATTTAATTCTAGTGTGGGTCTTACACCCGTTCTTTCTAATGAAGTGTATCCTTTCTCTCCCCAATCATTTTTTACACCTAATTCGGCTTTATACTCAGCCAAATCAAAGGGTGCACTATTGAGTGCATTTCTTTCTTCTACAGTTAAATCCACTACATCGTTGTAGAATCCTTCAACAGTAATGTGATTATTTTCATCATGCAAACTAGCAATCATTTTACTTAAAATCGTTATTGGATTCGCAACGGCACCTCCATACACCCCACTATGTAAATCACGATTTGGCCCTGTAATTTCTACTTCCATATAAGCTAATCCTCGCAAACCTGTTTCGATACTTGGATTTTCCATACTGATCATAGAAGTATCACTTACAAGCACGATATCAGCACTTAATCTGTCTTTATTTTCTTCAAGAAATTTACCTAAGTTCGTACTTCCAACTTCTTCTTCACCTTCAATAATGAACTTCAAATTACAAGGAAGTGAATTTGTTTCATTCATCACTTCTAAAGCTTTCACATGCATAAACATTTGACCTTTATCATCACAAGCTCCTCTTGCATAAATTTTTCCATCACGAATGATAGGTTCAAACGGACCGCTAGTCCAAAGTTCTAAGGGATCTGCAGGTTGCACATCATAATGCCCATAAGTTAATACTGTTGGCAGTGAAGGATCAACTATTTTCTGAGCAAATACTATTGGATGACCATTGGTTGGGCAAACCTCTGCTACATCACAACCTGCTTTTAATAATGATTCTTTCACGGCTTCTGCACAAGCTGCAGTATCTGCATTTCGCGTAGAATCTGCACTTACAGAAGGAATTCTGAGTAAATCAAAAAGTTCTTCTAAAAATCTACCTTGATGTTGTTCTTGATAATCTTGCCAAGCTTTCATTGTTTATTATTTTTGGAGTTTATATTTACGGCTCGCAAAGATAAAGTATTATTATACATCTACTAAGTGCTATGGAAATTTTAAAAGGAAAAGAGGAACATATTCCAGCTATTATTGAATTAGCCTATGCAAGTTGGCCCGTGACTTACAAAGGTTTGGTAGATGATATTCAGATAAACTATATGTTGGCTGAAATTTATCAGACAGATCTATTAATCAAGCAAATGAAGGACCCAGCTCATCATTTTATTGTTTTAATCGAAGAAAAGCAATTAATTGGCTATGCCCAATATATAGAATTAGATAAAAAAGTAAAACTGAGCAAACTCTATATTTACCCGAACCTAAAAGGAAAAGGATATGGAAAAACATTGATGAATACCTTAGAATATGAAGTGCAAGAATTAGGTTATGATACTATTGAATTATGCGTGAATAGAGGAAATCCAACCCAAACATTTTATGAAAAGCATGGCTATCAAACACTTGAATCCATAGACATCCCATTTGGTCCTTATTGGATGAACGATTATTTGATGCAGAAAAAACTAACCCATGAATAAAAAGAAAATAGGTCTTGTTTGTCTGTTTCTTCTCTTACAATGTTTTTTATTATTTAAAGGAGCCAATTATCTTGGTTTAATCCTGAACCCTATTATATTTTTTATACTCTCTTTTTCTTTTCCTTTCCTCATGACTTACGCAGATGAAAGAAAATATTTTTCAAGCAACCTTACACTCCATTCTAAAAAACCTATTAACTTTCTTCAAAGTGTTCTTTATTTTCTACTTGGTGTTTTTTCTGTCGTGTGCAGTTTCGAAGAAATAAGAAAACTATTTAAAAAATATCCGCTACCTACACCCAATTCAGATGTTTTTCAACAATTAGATATGCTGTATGATAGATTTGCTCAGGGAGTATTTCCTTACGCGCCCGTGGAAACTGTCTTTTATAAGCCTTACCCTGTGTATATGCCTATGCATTGGTTGCCCATCGGCATCAGTAGATATTTGCACCTAGATACTCGTTGGTCTGGTTATTTTATTTTTGCCTTGGTGGTAGGTATATTTTCCTTTTATGTGGGAAGGCAATCATTACATTGGCTTTTAAAAATTTTCATCATAGCCTTACCGTCTATAGTTAATTGGCTTTTTATTCTTTTTGGTGGCGAAGATCTTATTGTAAGTTTTGAAATCCTCATCATGGCTTATTACTTATTATTAGCTACAGGTTTAATTTTTAAAAATAATGCATGGCTCATTCTTGGTTTAATTCTTTGTTTACTGTCAAGATATACCCTCATTTTTTGGACACCTTTATTGGCTGTTATTTTTTATTTGAATGTCCCCATTAAAAAAAATATTGTGTATTTTCTAGCAGTCATCAGTGCAATCATCTTTGTATATATCATCCCATTTCTTTTAAAGGACCCAACAATTTTCGAAACAGGTATTCGTTACCATAATCGCTGTTGTGTGAGTGAAATTGATAATGGCTTTTATACTTCCTTTAATGGTCTGCATTTTGCCTACCTCTTACATCTAATTCCTTCAAATAACACCGAAGCGAGTGTATTTCTTATGCGATGTGTTCAAGCAATTTCATTATTGAGTCTGCTTGGCTTAAGTTTATTTATCTACTTCAAAAGAAAGCCTCACGTAGACCCCTATGTACATCTTTTGAGATATCTTTATTTATTTGTGCTTGTCTTTTTTTGTTTTAGCCCACTCACTTATAGGTATTATTTATCTGTATTACTAATTTTATCCGTTACAGTTTGTGCACAATGGATAATCAATTTGAAAAAGGAAAATTGATCGTTTATATTTGACATCTAAATCATAAATCATGCAATTTACTTATTACGGACATGCTTGTTTTCTTGTTGAAGTTAATCAGAAAAAACTCTTATTTGATCCATTTATTAGCGGAAATGAATTAGCCAAACATATCCAAATAGATCAAATTGAGGCTGATTATATTTTTATTTCTCATGGTCACTTAGATCATATTTTAGATTGCGAAGCGATTGCCTTAAGAACGGGAGCAAAAGTAATTTGCGCATGGGAAATACATGAATGGTTAAATAATAAAGGTGTCAGCAATACCCATCGTATGAATATTGGTGGACCCTGGAATTTTGAAGAATTCAGTGTCCGTTGCGTAAATGCCATACATAGCAGTAGTTTACCTGATGGTTCTTATGGAGGAAATCCAATGGGCTTTATTGTTACAAGCAACAACGAATCTTTTTACTATAGTGGCGATACGGCGCTTACCTTAGATATGCAATTAATACCCAAATGGACCAAACTGAAATTTGCTGTACTTCCTATCGGGAGCAATTTTACCATGAATGCCACAGATGCAGTCATGGCTGCCGACATGATACAATGTAAACAGATCATCGGCGTACATTATGACACTTTTGGTTTTATCAAAATTGATCATGAAGCCACAAAAAATATTTTTCAACAAGCAGGACTTCAACTTCAATTATTGCAAATCGGAGAAAGCATAGATTTATAATGCTAAGATCTTATATAAAAAATGATTGGCTTACAGAATCAAATCATCCCTTCATCAGCAAAACTAAAATAGGCATTATCCCCGATGATCAAATGATCGAGCAATCGAATATCGAGTAATAAACCCGCGTCTTTAATTTTTTGAGTGAGTACTTTATCTGCTTCACTTGGACGTAAATTTCCAGAAGGATGATTATGAGAAAGTATAATTTGCGTAACTATAGAAAATTCCAAAGCTTTTTTAAATATGACTCTACAATCTACCACAGTAGACGTTAAACCGCCATGACTAATAGCTTCTACAGCCACAAGCTTATTGCCCTGGCTTAAAAACATCACATAAAATTGTTCCACCTGCTTATCTAATAAATAAGGCGCAATTAAATTGAAGGTATCTAAGCTAGAAGTAATTTTGGGTCTCTCTATGGCTGTGGCTAATTGCCTTCTTCGTCCTAATTCAATGGCGGCAGCTAAAGTCACCGCCTTTTTTTCACCAATTCCTTTCACCTTCTGAAAATCAATCAAGCTTAATTTGCCTAATTCGAGCAAGTTTTGATCACATAGCAATAATAAATCTTTGGCTATATCCAAGGCCGATTTATCCAAGGTGCCCGTATTAATCAAAATGGCCAATAATTCGGAATTTGATAAAGACGAGCCCCCTTTATCCTGTAATTTTTCTCTGGGCCTATCTTCTTGCGCCCATTTTTTGATACTTATATTTTCTTTCATTTCTTCAGATTGTCAAATACTCATTGAAAAGTGCCAAATTCTAATTCATAAGTGCACTTTACTCATTTGCAGTCTTAATCTGATGTAAGGGTATCTATATTTGCTCTCAGTAGGTTATTTATGTGACTTTTTCAAATCAAGCCCATCGCAAGATGGGCTTTTTTTAATTTCGCCTTCTGAGTATTTCAAACAAATCTGAAACAGATTCATAAGAGCGACTGAGTTGATAACCAATACTATTTTTAGAAATCCATAAAGCTTTAGTAATTCCTTCAGCAAATTGTGGTCTCAATCGCATATCATTCGATCGCATCAAGTACCAAGTGGTTTTCTTCAGCATCATTTTATTCTCAATATATAAGTGGTAAGTGTCGGTAATATATCTAACCACCTCCACATATTTAATGCCGGTTTCTTCTCTAACTTCTCTTAAAGCACACTCTTTAATATCCTCTCCTTCATCAAGTTTTCCCTTTGGAAGATCCCATTTCTTTCTACGGAAAATAAATAATACTTGATTCTTAGCATTAAATACTACCCCGCCTCCAGCTCGTACATAAGGAAAGGCCTTTTTAAAAATTTCTAAATTAATCTGTTCATCTCCTACTACTATCAGAAAATTCGATTCAGATATAAGTAGCATATCCACTAAATCTCGAGCCTTTTCAGGGTTGAGTGAAAAGACAATATGCGCATTTTTTGTTCTAAAAAATTCACAAACACTTTGGTGGTCTTCTGCCAATAGTATTTTTTTTTCATTTAAAAGGATCTTGATCATACTTTATGATTTGTATTTTCACGCTTCACTATGTAGGTTTGCAGCAGCATGAAACGAGAACAAGCCGTAGCTGAAAAACTGTTACAAATTAACGCAGTAAAATTAAATCCACAAAATCCATTTACATGGGCCAGTGGTTGGAAGAGTCCAATTTATTGCGACAACCGCAAAATCCTTTCTTTTCCTCACGTGAGAGACTTCATTAAAAGCGAAATGACCAATGCCGTTTTCTCAGAATTCCCTGAAGCCGAAGTGATTGCAGGCGTTGCCACAGCAGGCATACCCCATGCAGCTTTGGTGGCCGATTTATTAAGCTTACCCATGATTTATGTGAGAGCTAAACCTAAAGAACATGGCCTTGGAAATCAAATTGAAGGCGTGTTACATGCAGGACAAAAAGTGGTACTCATTGAAGACCTTATTTCTACTGGTAAAAGTAGCATGGAAGCTGTGATAGCCATTCAGCAAGCAGGCGCCGAAGTGATCGGTGTTTGCAGCGTGTTTACCTATGGATTTCCGCAAGCTGATGAAATCTTTGGACAAGCCAACATCAAAACTTTAAGCCTAAGCAACTATCAAGCTTTGGT
>CAZSUF010000194.1:5284-7547 GCA_964609875.1 uncultured Bifidobacterium sp. | reverse complement strand
GATCCCGTTGGGATTCGAACCCAAGACCCCATCATTAAAAGTGATGTGCTCTACCGGCTGAGCTACAGGATCATTCCGTATAAAAGAAAGAGTTTTCTTTCAATCGGGTCGCAAAGGTAAATATTTTTATTTAAGTTGCAAACCAAATCATTAAAGTATTTTTGCAAAAATGAATATGGCCTTCTTAAATCAAACATTTATTATCACGGGCGCAAGCTCAGGAATTGGCAAGGGCCTTGCTATCAGGCTGTTAGAGCTCGGAGCTCAAGTGGCAGTGTGTGGAAGAAATCAAGAAAAATTAAATGAACTCGCCCATACAAATCAAGGCCAAAACCTACTAACCGTAAAAGCAGATGTAAGTATTGAGGCTGATTGTGACCGATTAGTTGCCGAAACCATAGCAAAATTTGGCAAAATAGATGTCCTCATCAACAACGCAGGTATCAGTATGAGAGCCCTTTTTCAGGAAGTTGATCTTGAGGTATTACGCCAATCTATGGATATTAACTTTTGGGGGACTGTTTATTGCACCAAATACGCACTACCACATATCCTCAAGACCAAAGGGAGTATTTTAGGCATTTCTTCTATTGCTGGCTATAAAGGACTTCCTTGCCGAACGGGTTATTCCGCTTCTAAATTTGCTATGCAAGGTTTTCTCGAATCTCTTCGAATAGAATTATCTCAACAACAAGTCAATGTTCTTTGGATTTCTCCTGGTTTTGTGGCTTCGAATATTCGAAATACAGCTTTAAATGCCCAAGGAATGGCTCAATCTGAAACACCCCTTGACGAAAAAAACCTGATGTCTGCCGAAGAATGCGCCGAAAAAATTCTAAAAGCCATTCAACAACGTAAAAGAAGCTTGATCATGACCACCCAAGGCAAACTGACAGTGTGGATGAATAAATTTTTCCCTTCCTTTGTCGATAAGCAAGTCTATAAACACTTCCTGATGGAACCTGATTCTCCATTACAAAAAATTAAACCCGTCAATTAAATATGCTAGATAGAACACAAGTCCCGAAAATATTTTCACCCATCGAATTTGAATATCCATTATTAGATTGTCAAACTAGAACCTTAGACAATGGTATTCAAATATATTATGTCACAGATTCTATTGAGCCTGTGTTACAATTAGAACTTGTATTTAAAGCCGGAACTTGGTTCGAACCTCAATCTGCCATTGCCCAAGCCACAGCGGGACTCCTAAAAAGTGGCACAAGCACCAAAACCTCGTATCAAATTAATGAGACCTTTGAGCAATATGGCGTGTCTGTGCGCGCTAACGCAGGTGTAGATTGGGCTTCAATTACTGTCAGTTGTTTAACGAAGCACTTGGCCAAAGTGCTGCCTTTGTTGGCTGAATTACTTACAGAAACCATTTTTCCACAGTCAGAAATTGATATTTATATACAAAATGCCAAACAAAGATTAGCCGTACAGTTACAAAAAAGCGATTTTGTAGCCAACAGACTTATTGATGAATATATTTTTGGCATAAAACATCCGTATGGCAAGTATTTAGTGGCGGCAGATTATGAGGCTATTACCCAGGATGCCTTGAAAACCTACTTAAACCAGTATTTTACTTCATCAAATTGTATGGCATTTTTAGCTGGGAGTTTTCAAGAAAGCGAATTAGACCTTATAAATACCTACCTCGGAAAACATGCTTGGAACTCAACTTCACAAGTACAAGAACCAAAACATGAGGTTGTTTCAGCAACAGAAAAAAAATATCGTGTATCTAATGATGCCAAAGGGGTACAAGGTTCGATTCGAGTAGCGAGTCATTTTCCTGAGAAGCATCACCCCGATTTTGTACCCATGATTATCCTCAATACCTTATTCGGAGGATATTTTGGATCGCGCTTGATGAGCAATATTCGAGAAGAAAAAGGATATACTTACGGCATTCATAGTTTTATGTATAGCCACAAGCAAGCAGGTGCTTATATGATAACTACCGAAGCAGGTAAAGAAGTTTGCGAGGCAACTATCGAAGAAATTTATAAAGAAATGGACTTGCTGAAAAACGAATTGGTAAGCGATGATGAATTAATGCTGGTAAAAAATTATTTGTTGGGTTCTTTATTAGGCGATTTAGATGGCTCTTTTCAAATCATTCAACGATGGAAAAGCCTTATCCTGAATGGGTTTGGCAAGGAAAGATTCTATTCAAATATCCAAGTATATAAATCTATTACGGCCGAAGATTTGCAAAAATTAGCCCAGAAATATTATCAACCAGAAAATT
>CAZSUF010000194.1:0-5274 GCA_964609875.1 uncultured Bifidobacterium sp. | reverse complement strand
AATTTTTACGAATTGGTAGTGATCTAAGGCTTCCTGAAAATTAAACATTAACTTTAACAAAGCACTTAAACCATCTTTAAAGGCAATGTCGATATTTGCATCGTGTTTCGAATTTTGGCCATCTTTATTTTATTGCAAATTTCTACCCTGAATATTTTCGGGCAAATCCGCTATAAAGGCAATGTCAGCGATTCTGCAAGTAAAAAGACACTGACATTGGTAAGTATCGAAAACCTCGACATACACCAAGGTGTATTTACTGACAGTAAAGGAAATTTTACGCTCGAAGGAAAGGTGGGCGACCATTTACTGCTTACTTGTGTAGGCTATAAAAACCAAGTTATTGTGCTGAAAGAAAGCATGCATGATGTGCCTCAGCAAATTTTTATGGCACTAAAGCCCATTCAACTGACGCCAGTTTATATCAAAAAAGGCCCAACCGAGTATCAGAAAGATTCGGCACGAAGGGCAGATATTTACAAAGATGCTTTCGACTATGAAAGACAAAAATCAGTGATGACACCCGTGACCTCTATTTATCAAAAATTCTCTAAGAAACACCGTAATATGGCCAAGTTTCAGAATCAAATTCAGGATATGGAAAAGCAAAAATTTATAGATACGCGCTACACACCTGAACTCGTGCAAAGTCTTACCAAGCTTGACGACGATTCTTTGGTTAATTTCATGAATGCCTATCCGATGGAATTAGATTATGCCCGTGCAGCCTCGGATCTGGAAATTAAAATGTGGATCAAGTATAATTTTCAGGACTACACCAAAAAGCCAGGTACTAAAACGAAGTAATTTTTTTTGGGCTGTCATCAGGCGTATTCTATCAACTATCTAACCGGCTATTGTTCCAAGCCATCCCTCGTTTTGAGGAACGAGGGATGGGCTTTCCACGACTATCCGGCAGCGAATGGGCTGTATGTCTTCGTCGGGAAGTTTTAAAAAGATTCCATTGACATAACTTGATGTGTATTGCGGCAAGGATAGTAGTGAAAAGCCCGGACCCCGAGAGGCTTCACGACATATAATTCTACCTGAATGCTTCTGGCCGATTCGGGGGAGGACTTGGAACGAATAGCCTGCCCGGCCGCCCAAAATCGAAAACATCCCTAGCAAGTAGATGATTGCCTTTTGCCTAATTCCCTTTCAGCCCTTATCTTTACCGATTCATGTCTAACCCTATTCCTCATTGTCCACTTCAAGCAGGGAAAAAGATTTATTTTGCCTCAGATTTTCACTTTGGCATACCTGATCATACAAGCTCTAGAGCTCGAGAAGATCGTGTATGTAAGTGGTTGAATGACATTAAAACGGATGCCCAGCAAATATACCTGATGGGTGATTTGTTTGACGTATGGATGGAGTATAAAACCGTAATACCTAAAGGCACTGTGAGGTTTTTGGGAAAATTAGCCGAGTTGCATGATTTGGGCATAGACATCATTATTTTTACGGGCAACCATGATCTTTGGATGCATGGATATTTTGAAGCCGAAATTGGCGCAAAGGTGTATACCCAGCCACAAACCTGGAAATTAGGGGATAAATTGTTTCACTTGGCGCATGGAGATGGGGTTTGTAAAAAAGAGAAAAAATATCGGTTACTGAAATCTTTATTGCACAACCAAGTCAGTCAATGGATTTATCGTTTGCTTCATCCGGACCTTGGAATTCGAATTGCCGATTATTTTAGTCGCCTTGGTCCTAAACATAAATATAAAGAATTAGCTGCTAAGCCCGATCACGAAGAATATCAACTTATTTATGCGCATGAGGTGCTTCAAACTCAAGCTATAGACTACTTTGTGTTTGGGCATCGTCATATTCCTTTACAAAAAAAACTAGATGAAAATTGCACATTTATCAATTTAGGCGATTGGATTTCCTATGATACCTACGCGGTTTTTGATGGGGTAAAAACAAGTCTAGAAAAATATTGAGATAAAATGACAGAAAGTGCTTGTTGACCATGTCTTTTCATCCTAAATTAGCCCTCTGAATTAAATTTAACAAAATTATCGGTTTTCAAAAGCAATAAGCGAAGAAGGAAAGAGTGAATTGGATTGCCAGAAGAGAGAGAATAAATTTAAATCGGAATAAACATCAAAAACGAGTCTTATGAAAAGAATTATTAACACGCTGATTTTGGTTTTTTCTATTGGTTTTCAGCTTTCTGCCCAAGTTTTGCTGCCTGCTACACAATGCGAGAGCCAAAGTGCCTGCAATGCCAGACCTGTTTGTGGTTCAGATACCATTTCCATGATTCATTCTTTTCAGTCGGCAGCGCCTTATAATGTGAATCCTCCTGGAGCTCCTGTATGTGGCGGTTTTGGTTATACACCGAATTGGGTGTATTATCGAATTAATTGCTATGGAAATGGGATTTTGAATTTTACGATTGCGGCTAATGATGCAGCTTCTGATTTAGATTGGGCTGTATGGGATGTGACCACTGCTGGATGTGCGGCTATTCATTCAACAGCTTTAGTACCTGTGGCTTGTAATGCACAAGGAACAGGACTTACTGGTATTCAAACTGGAGGTTTACCTGCATTAAATTTCTCTCCAGATTTAAATATTACCAACGGAAATTCTTATATTTTAGGCATAGCTAGGGCAAGTGGAGGTACTGCAACTACAGGATTTACAATTAGTTTTGCAGGAACTACCGCCTTATTGACAGATGGAGCAGGACCTAGTTTAGCCTCTATTGTACCTATTGATATTTGCAATCCAGTAGATACCATCAAAGTGAAGTTGTCTAAAGCTGCTCGTTGTACCAATATTGGTTTGGGCGATTTTTTGGTAAATGGGGTGAATCCTACATCGGCTGCTGGTAATAATTGTAATCCATGTGCAAATGCGGCTCCGAATACAGCCTTAAATTATAGTGCAGTATCTGATACCATTATTTTAGGATTCAATCCGCCATTAGCGCCTGGGACATACACTTTGGCTTTAAATGGAGCTTCTGGAACACCCTTTTTTGATATTTGTGGTAATGCTGCGAATACAACACCTATCCTTACTTTTAATGTATCCTCCTCCATACGAGATTCTGTGAGGACTGGTTTTAATTGTGCAAATTCTACTTATATAGATACTATTTATGGTAAAGGAGGTACAGGTCCTTATCAGTACAAAGGAGCTGGTGGTACTTTGACTAATACCTATGGTGCTTCAACAATGAGTTATAATATATTCACTGGATTAGTGGGGGGCACAACTTATACCTTGAGCGCTAGAGATGCAAATGGTTGTGTGAGAGATACAGTAATTACACATCCTATTATTTTAATTTCTTTGCAACAGCCTAATTTATCTTCTAGTGCTGGACCTCCATGTAATAATCAATTTAGTTTAGATTCTATTAAAGTAACTTCTCAAAGTGGTGGCGTGCCTCCATATACTTGGACCTTAGCCACTACCACTCCTGGAGCTAACACAGGTACACAAATATCTCCGGGTCTTTGGAAAAATTTGGTGATGTTAGCAGGGGCTAGTTACACAGTAACTGTAACAGATGCGTATGGTTGTACACGGACAGCCACAAGAAATTTAACTAATCCGCCTGTTTTAGTGGCGCCAACACCTACACTGATCAATAATCCTAAATGTTTTGGAGATAGCACTGGCTCTATAAGTATGCTAGCCTCAGGAGGAACTTTCCCCTATACCTACAGTATTTCGCCAAACTATGCGCCAACCATGACGCAGTCTGCACCTTTGCCTACTGTAACTTGGGCTAATATGCCAGCAGGAACTTATACCATTACCGTCACGGATAATAATGGTTGTACGGCCACTTCAACAAGAACCCTTATTAGTAATACGGCTATTGTCATCAAAACGACTAATGCACCTGCTCCTATAACTTTTGTTAATCCGACTTGTACGGCGCCTTGTTCAGGTTCAATTACCCCAACTTCTTCTGGAGGTGTTGGTGGGCCAGCCTTGAGGAAATACTTCAAGTTACCTACATTAGTTCCAGCCGATTCAGTCTCAGGTGGAGGCTCTTTTACTGGACTTTGTCAAGGAACCTATACCATTATGTGTAGAGATGCGGTAGGTTGTACATCGACAGCTACTTATACATTATCGTTGCCACCAATTCCTGATGTAGTGTATGATAGTACAAGAAATGTATTATGTGCTGGGGGATGCAGTGGTATAATTTATTCAACAACAACTGGAGGTACTTTACCTTATACTTATTCTGTAGTTGTTGCCAATAACCCACAATGTGGCGCTGCCGTAGGATTTGGCACTGGTGATTTCCAGAATCTACCAGCAGGAACTTATAAAGTAATTGTAAGTAGCCCGAACCAATGTAAAGACTCAATTGAAAATATCATTATTACCGAACCAACTCCTTTGGTTTTAGATTACCCTTCCACTTCAGACGTGAGTTGCTTTAATGGGAACGATGGTTCAATAACAGTGAATGCAACTGGTGGAACCGGGGTGATAACTTATACTATCACGCCATTAGGGCCACAATCTAATACAACTGGGTTGTTTAGTAATTTAACAGCACAATGCTATACAGTAACCGCTAGGGATGCTAACAATTGCACCACAACTACGCAAGTTTGTATTTCTCAACCACCATTACTCACCATAAGCGCCATAATTGATAGTATGGCAAGTTGCAATGGAGTATGTGATGGAGGAATAACAGCCACAGCTGGAGGCGGTGAATTACCTTATACTTATTCTATCAATAATGGAGGTACTATTGATCCACAAAATGGAATCGCCATTAATTTGTGCGATGGAACCTATACAATTACAGTAACCGATGATAATAACTGTACCGCTACTATTTCTCGAACTATTACGGAACCTGCTGTTTTAAGTGTATCCACGGTAGTCACCGCTAATGTTTCATGTTTTGGTTTATGCGATGGAACAGGTACTGCCTCTGGAGCTGGGGGTACAACAGCCTATTCTTTTGCTATATCAGGAGGGGCTACTATAAATCCTACAACTGGAGCTATAACTGGTATGTGCGCAAATACAAATTATACAGTGACCATAACTGATGCTCATTTATGTACTGCAACTACTTCCATTTCCGTAACACAGCCTGTGGTGCTTTCTGTGAGTACTGCGGTAGGTACAAACGTAAGCTGTTTTGGACTTTGTGATGGAACTGGTACTGCGACTGCTGCTGGTGGAACTACAGCTTACACTTATTCAATTGCTGGTGGTGGAGCTATCAATGCATCTAGTGGAGCTATTACAGGCTTATGTGCTGGT
>CAZSUF010000193.1:7316-7756 GCA_964609875.1 uncultured Bifidobacterium sp. | reverse complement strand
AGTGGAAATCCTGCGCGCCTCGCGCAGATTGGAACGAATAGCGTGTGTGCCGCCCAAAAAAGAAGGCTAATTAGAATCAAAAAACTTTGTTATTAAAAATCTTACAAGAGATAATCCCGTTTGTTCGGGTTATTTTTGTCCCTAGGGCATTTTCCTTGCCTAACTTCATTTGAAAAGATTTTTTAAGATACTTGGATACAGTTTATTGGTCCTGCTGATAGCGGTAGGGGTTTTGTTGTATTTATTGACGACTGAAAAATTTCAAAATTATTTAGTGTCAAAAGCGACCACTTATTTATCAGAAAAATTGCATGTGCCCGTTGAGGTGAAGCATGTGAAATTTAGTTTGTTTAATCAATTCAATATTGAAGGCGTTTTATTGCCTGATCAACATAAAGATACCATTGCTTATATAGGCGTAATTCATGTAAGAAGCACTG
>CAZSUF010000193.1:0-7306 GCA_964609875.1 uncultured Bifidobacterium sp. | reverse complement strand
AACCGCCTGTGATTGAGCATGTAAAGTTAGAAGATGTGTATGTTCATTTAGATCGGAAATCCGATACTACGCGTTGGAATTATGATTTTATTGCAGAGGCTTTTTCTGCAGCCGAAAAAGATACGGTGGTGAAAGAAGAACCTGTAGCAGCCAAAAAAGAAGCTTCTTCATCGCCAGATATTGCTTTGAAAAAATTAGAAATTAGCAGAATTCGATTTTACATGGATGATGCTTGGAGAGGCGAGGATATGCGTTTTGCTGTGGAGAATTTGGATTTGCATGTGAACGAATTTAGTCTGCCCCGAAAAAAAATTGATATTGATCAACTTGTGATAAATGCTGCTAAGATCAGTGTGAAAGAATATGACGGAGGTAAGCCAGAAGACTTAACACCAGATGATACAACGACATGGGGGACGCCCTTTAATCCTGATTTGTTTCAGGTAGTCTTGAATACATTGCAATTAAAAGAATCTAGTTTTAGTTATGAGGTACAATCTGATGCCCCCGATCCGAATGAATTTGATGAAAATCATTTGGATATAACTAAAATTAACTTGGATGTTCAAGATGTTAAAGTAGTAGCAGATTCCTTGTTTGCAAATATTGCCTCCATGACAGCCAAGGAAAGATGTGGTTTAGAAGTGAAGAGGGTAAACTCCAAGATCAAAATTTCTCAAGTGCAGAGTTATTTAGAAGATTTAACCTTAGAAACAAATCATTCCTTGGTTCAGGGCAGATACGAAATGAACTATAAAAACTTTCATGATTTTAATGACTATATCACGAAGGTAAACATGAAGGCACAATTAAAAGACTCGAAAGTTTCCTCTATAGATATTGGTTATTTTGCCAATACATTGAATCAATATCCAATCATGGTTTCTTTGTCTGGTAAAATGGATGGAACAGTTGATCATATGAAGGGCGAAGGCTTGAGTATAGTGGCTTCCAATTCTTCTTTCAAAGGAAATGCAGAAGTGATAGGATTACCAGATATAGAAAATACGACGTTTAATATTCAAGCAGATCAATTATTGACAAGTGGAAATGATTTGAATAAATTGATTCCACAAACAAAAGTGGATGGTGTAGATTGGAAGAAGTTAGAGAGAATAAATTACAAAGGGCAATACATAGGAAGCATTGATAATTTTAATGCTAAAGGTTATTTGGCGACTTCCTTTGGGAATGCTGATTTGAATTTGCATATGGACTTCAGGCCTAAGGTAACCACTTATAAAGGAAATATAGATGCGCAGAAATTTGATATTGGAAAATTGATCAAGCAATCTACATTAGGGAAAGTAATTATTCGTGTTGAATTAGAAGGTAAAGGATTTGATTTGAATAGTTTGGACGCTAAAGTAAATGCGGTAGTTACTAGCTTTGATTTAGACGGGAAAAATTATAAAGATATTACGATCAATGGTTTAGTTTCGAGGAAAATGTTTGATGGGATATTTGTTTCACAAGATCCTAAATTGGCATTGAATTTTAAGGGGAAGTTAGATTTAAGTGGTAAGCAACCAAGTTATAATTTTACTTCAAGGTTTATAAAATTGGATTTACAAAGTATCGGTTTAACTAAGGAACCTATGATAGGATCTGGATATGCGACCTTGAATTTTACAGGAGATAATATTGATAATTTTTTAGGAACAGCAGATCTAAAAAATGTGATGTTAGAAAGTAAAAATAAAACCATTTATGTCGATCATATTTTGCTCCAATCGAATGTAACCCAAGGAGAAAAAGTAATCACTTTAAATAGTTCTTTAGCAGATGCTACCTTAAAAGGGAATTTTAATATTTCCTTATTACCTGATGCCTTTCAGCTTTATTTATCTTACTATTTGCCACAGTATATTAAAAAGCCGGCGAAATTTGCTGATCAAGCTTTTGTGTTTGATGCCCAAATTAAAGAAGTGGATTCTATTGTAAATTTATTTGTTCCTGAATTGAAGGGGATAAGTCAAACAATTATCAATGGAAAATTAAATACCCACAGTCAGAGTTTTGCCTTGGATGCATCGTTTCCAAAAATTGGTTATCAACAGTTTTTTATTGATAGTATGTTTGTTGTGGGTGCAGGAGATTTTAATAGTTTTGATTTGAATGCAACAAGTAAGGCTTTGCTTTATAATGAAGAGGTTATTATTCCTTCCTTTCAATTGAATACTGTGATGGCTAATGATACGGCTTCCTTAACGATTAATACGCAGAGTATAAATAGCATACTTGGGGATGCAACGTTATCATGCAGGGCCACTGCATCAAATAGTAATTTATATGTGAAAGTTTTACCTTCAACTATCTTATTAAACGATGTGGCTTGGAATTTTAGTAGCAGCAGTGATTTGGTTTTTGGCAAGAGGATATATGTAAAAGATTTTTTAATTGAAACAGGCCCTCAACGAATAGCCATTAATTCTCGAAATGAAGCTACGGATGATTTAGTATTTTCCCTAGAAAATATCGATCTTGAAAATATTTCCTCTATGATTGATAAAGCAGGACCGACGTATATAGGTCATGTGAATGGGAATGCGATTTTGGTTGATTTTATGAATCATCCTGTGGTAGAGGCAAATATATTTACAAGTGATTTATTGCGAGTTAATCAAGATACAGTAGGTATAGTTAAGGCTAAAGTGAAATATGATATAGAAAGTAAAATATTGTGGGTAGATAAACAAACAAGTATTCAGCGAGATCAGAATACCGGTTTTATTGAAGGCACAATTAACGGCATGGATAGTAGCATTCATATCAATACTGAAATTAATAATTTGAGTATTGGTTTTGTGAATCAGTTTTTGTCGGAATACATCCAAAATATTAAAGGGAATGCTTCAGGCAAAGTATCCATAGATGGGCCATTAGCGAATCCTGAAATTCGTGGACGAATAGATATTAGTCAGGCAAGTTTAAAAGTACTTTTTTTAGGCACCAGTTATTACATTGATGAAGCTAAATTTAATTTTAATAATCAAAGAATTGAAATGAATGATTTGGTGATTAAAGATGAAAGAAGTGGCAATTATACAGGTCTTGTGAAAGGGTATATTTCTCATAATAATTTCTCTGACTTCTTTTTAAATTTTTCTGTTACATCAAACGATTTGCTTTGTTTGAACACTAAGGAATATGATAATGAATTATTTTATGGTTATGTACCTGCCAGAATAAAGGCTAAGGTATCTGGCGAATTGAATGATGTATTAGTGGATATCACAGCCAAGCCTTTAAAAGGATCTGCTTTTCATTTACCCATTAATTCAACGGGTGATGCTTCAAGTTATGATTATATACGATTTGCTGAAATTGGTCATGCTCAGAATGAACTTGAAAAGAAAACTAAAAAGCCTACTTATTTAAATCTAAATATGAATATTGAAGCCACACCCGATGCAGAAGTATTTATTATATTAGACAATAATACGGGTGAACAAATAATAGCAAAAGGGAATGGGGATATTTCTATGAAAGTTGATTTAGGAAATTCAGTAGATATGTTTGGTTCCTATGTAATTACAGAAGGAAAATATTTGTTCAATTTTAGAGGCTTACTTCAAAAAGATTTTATCATCGATGAAGGCAGTAAAATTACTTGGAGTGGAGATCCTTTAAAAGCCACTTTAAATGTTCAGGCTTTATATAATTTGCCAAATCCTTTGCCACTTTACCCTTTAGTGAGCGCACAAATGGAGGGATTAGATAATAGCGATCCTGACAAAATAGAAGCCAAGAAACCTTATAAGACTCAGATTGCCCTATTATTGAATGGTTCCTTAGCTCAGCCTGATATTAAATTTGATATTTTGCAACCTGATAATAAATCTACTGGAACCCCAGCTTATATTAAATTTGAACAAATTAAAAATGTAGAGAATGAATTAGTATCACAAGCGGGAGTATTGCTTTTGCTCGGAAACTTCAAATCTGCAGATGGCATAGCGGGTTCAACCTATGGTCAAGGCGCTGTGTCATCTGTATCCGATATGATTTCATCGGCATTATCTTCTGAGATTACGAATCAATTTCAAAACATTACGGGTATTAAGAATATTAGCATTGGCGTAAATTACAGGAATATTAATTCAGGGAGTGCAGAAAATGCCGCAAGCAGAGATCAGTTTTCCGTGAATGTATCAGCTAATTTATTGAAGGATAGGGTGGTAGTTGATTTTGGAAATAGTATAGATGTTGGAAAGAATGCATCAGGAAATAATACAAGTAATGTGATTGGCGGTGATTTTAAAGCACAATTTTTGATTTCGAAAGATGGCCGATTAAGATTAAATGCCTACAGAACAAATAATATGGATGTTGAAGGAGAAAATTTTACTAAAGGTGGAGTAGGATTGTCCTATAAAAAAGTCTTTAATAATTTTAATGATTTGTTTTTTCCACGAAGAAGAAAGAATATTGTAGCTACAGATACCTTAAAATCAGAATCTTAATATGGACAAATCTTATGCTCGAATTATAGTTTTTTTAATACTCGCTTTTCATGTGTTGGCAACCTTATGGACAAGTTATACTTGGTTTTATGATTATTCAGGATGGACCATTTATCATTTTACACCCATACTAGATTTAGTGTTTACCCTCACTTGGTTAGGCATAGCTTTACAAAAAAGATGGGCAGCCTTCGTGTATTTTTTACTTGTGTTTCAAGAATTAATGGTGAAATTGTTTTTTGGAAAATATGTTTTTGGCGAAGTGTTTGGCGATATATTTTTTCCCATAGATTTGATTTTTGCATTTACCATTCTAATCTTGTATAAACTACATTTTGGTGAAAGATCAGCAAGCTAAATCTACTTTTACTGCTAAAAGAATAGTTTCTGTAGTGCCATCACAAACAGAGTTGTTGTTTGATTTGGGATTGGAAGAAGAAGTCGTAGGAATCACAAAATTTTGTATTCATCCTAATGCATGGTATAGAACCAAAACCAGGGTAGGCGGAACAAAGACATTACATCTGGATCAAATTCGATTATTGAATCCAAATTTAATCTTAGCAAACTTTGAAGAAAATACCCAAGACCAAATTGAAACTTTGCAAAAAGAATTCAAGGTGTATCTCAGCGATATCAAAACTTTTTCGGATGCACTTGGTATGATAAAGGATGTTGGTAATTTGGTAGGTCGTCAAGAAAGAGCACGAGAAATGGTAGAGCAATTAAAAATTTTGCAAAACAAACCAATTCATTTTTCTTCCTTATTTTCTGCAGTTTATTTGATTTGGCAAAAACCATTTATGGCTGCTGGGAGAGATACCTTTATCCATGATATGTTGAAATATGCTGGCTTTGACAATGTAATTCAAGAAAATAGATATCCTGTTCTTGACATTGAAAGTATTCGAAAACTAAACCCTTCATTCATTTTATTGTCAAGTGAACCTTTTCCCTTTAAGCAAAAACATGTTGAGGAATTGCAACAAGAATTTCCTCATTCGAAAGTAATTTGTGTAGATGGAGAATTATTTAGTTGGTATGGAAGCAGAATGTTGAAAGCATTTGATTATTTTCGTACTCTTCATGAAAGTCTTACCTAAATATTCGATTTTATTTTCTTTACTGATGTATGTGTCTGTTTGGTTGATCTTAAAACCTTACTTAGGATTTATATTAGACAGTGATGGGGTGGCGTATTTGACAATTGCACGCAGAGTGGCAGAGGGAGACTATCTAAAAAGTATCAATGGATTATGGAGTCCTTTGAATTCTTGGTTGCTGGTGCCCTTTATTCGACAAGGATTTGATGTTTGGCAGTTGTCATTGTGGTTAAATTTAGTCATAGGTGGAATGGTTTTAATTCTATCAAATCGCTTATTTACATCATTTAATCTCCAATCCTTTACCAAGTTAATAGCCAATGTAGTATTGTCCATATTGATGTCTTATTATGTATATGTACAAGTGTATGCCGATGTATTACAATTGGTTTTTGTGCTAATCTATTTAAATTATCTTTTTGCAGAAAAGTTTAAGTTTAATTATTTGAGCGTAGTAATTCTTGGTTTAATCATGGGTATTGCCTTTTATGCAAAAGCTTATTCATTCTTGTTTTTTGGCGTACACCTATTAGTTGTTTTATATAACTATTTTAAAAAGGGGCTTTTGCAAAAGAAGGAAGCGATTAAATATTATTTCATCGGCATCATAACTATGTTGCTTATTATTTTACCTTGGACAATCGCACTTCATTTTAAATACCATGAATGGTCACTTACTGGTCATGCAGGAAAATTAAATATGAGTTGGAATATTCTATCTGCCAAAACATTCAAAGACGATATTGGTTTACTCATTCCACCAACTTATCAAGATTCACCAAGTTTTTGGGAAGATCCATATTTAAGTCAAGCAAATTTAAGCACGCCTTTTACGTCATTATCATGTTTTATTAAATGGGTTCTGAGAGTTGGGCATACATTTCTTAATACCGTGATCTGTTATCAGGAAATTTCTTTTCTTGCAATGGGAATAATTTTATTGTCTTTCTATGTATTCTTTGTCAGAAGGAAAGCTATTGAAATTTATGACCAAAAGGAACAATTACTTTGGATCACGATAATGACTCTCCCATTCGGATATTTGATGATGCATATCGAAACAAGATATATTTGGCTGAATTCGATCTTACTTCTTATGCTAGTTTTTATTATGTTTGAAAAATACGCTAAAGAATATTTGAATAAAATCATGCAAGCGGCAGTTCTTTTCATGCTAGTATTTTCTTTTTTATTATCTCCCGTTTTGCAAATAGAACAATTGAAATATAAGAACAAATCACTTTTCAAGCTTGCAGGACAATTAAATCAATATGGTATTCACGGAAAATTTACTTCCAATGTCTATGATGCTGGAAATATGTGGGTGATTGCTTATTTGAGCAAGAATAATTTTTATACCATAGAGAGAACGGATTATAATGAAAATGATTTACTGAAAGAGCTTGACAAATACTCCATCGACTTCTATATTTTTCAATATGAGGGTGGGGCATTAAACATCGAATGGGAAAATGAAAGCTTGAAAAATTATTTTCCTTATCACAAGGAAATTAGTCAAGGGACTGTGGTATTCAGTAGACATCAATTTTAGATTGATTGAATTGTGTATTTGAATAGAGGGATTTTCAGATAATCGAAGGTGAGTATAAAATGAACTAAGTTCTAGTTTTTGTATGGCAGTTGATAGAAAGAATAAATTATTATCTGTTAGCATTATGTTGTGCTAGTAACCAATTTATTAATTTGTCTTTGTCAACTATGCTCCAAGAGTGAGGG
>CAZSUF010000192.1:7403-7822 GCA_964609875.1 uncultured Bifidobacterium sp. | reverse complement strand
GGTCAAGTGGTGAAATTAGGCGATTTCTTAACTGATGGATATGCAACCAAAGATGGTGAATTAGCTTTAGGAAGAAACTTACGCGTAGCCTTCATGCCTTGGAAAGGATATAACTTTGAAGATGCGATTGTAATCAATGAAAAAGTGGTTCGTGAAGATTGGTTCACATCAGTACATATTGATGAATATGAATTAGAAGTTCGTGATACGAAATTAGGTGAAGAGGAATTAACTCCAGATATCCCTAATGTAAGTGAAGAAGCGACTAAAGATTTAGATGAACATGGTATTATTCGTTTAGGTGCTCACGTAAAAGAAGGCGATATTTTGATTGGAAAAATTACACCAAAAGGTGAAACAGATCCAACGCCTGAAGAAAAGTTATTACGTGCCATCTTTGGAGATAAAGCAGGTGATGC
>CAZSUF010000192.1:0-7393 GCA_964609875.1 uncultured Bifidobacterium sp. | reverse complement strand
AAAATCCGTGAAAAAACGGCGATTGAAAAAATTGATAAAGTTCATCAAGAAAACTTGGAACAAATCAATGAAAATCTTTACAGCAAATTAGAAAAATTATTAGAAGGACAAGTTTCAGCAGGGGTTACAAACCACTACGGTGAAATTGTGATCGGAAAGGCAGCTAAATTCCATACGAAGGCTATTAAGTCAGTAGATTATGCCACAGTAAATCCATTAAATTGGACTGCTGATGAAAAAATGAATGAGCTAGTTAATCAGCTTTTGCACAACTATAATATTCGTTATAACGAAGAAATCGGAAGATACAAGCGTGAAAAGTTCAATATTACCATAGGTGACGAATTACCAAATGGTGTATTGAAATTAGCTAAAGTATATCTTGCTAGTAAGCGTAAGTTGAAAGTAGGTGATAAGATGGCAGGTCGTCATGGTAATAAAGGAATTGTATCTCGTATTGTTCGTCAAGAAGATATGCCTTTCCTTGAAGATGGATCACCAGTTGATATTGTCTTGAATCCATTGGGTGTACCTTCTCGTATGAATCTTGGTCAAATCTATGAAACAATCTTAGGTATGGCAGGTATGAAGATGGGTGTGAAATTTGCAACTCCAATCTTTGATGGTGCTTCTAAAGAAGAAATCGAAGCTAAGGTAATTGAAGCTGGCTTACCTGATTGGTGTCATACTTACTTGTATGATGGTGAAACAGGAGAGCGTTTCCACCAAAAAGCGACTGTAGGTGTTATCTATATGATGAAACTACATCACTTAGTAGATGATAAGATGCATGCTCGTTCGATTGGGCCATACAGTTTAATTACTCAACAACCTTTGGGTGGTAAAGCACAATTTGGTGGTCAACGTTTCGGTGAGATGGAGGTTTGGGCAATTGAAGCCTATGGCGCTGCCAATATCTTACAAGAATTATTGACTTTAAAATCTGATGATATTTCTGGACGTTCTAAAACTTATGAGGCTATCGTGAAAGGAGATAATTTACCTAAACCAGGTATACCTGAATCTTTCAATGTACTAGTACATGAACTTAGAGGACTTGGTTTAGATCTTCATTTCGAAAATCAATAAATACAACATTAAATAATTATTAAGATCGCCGTCAGGCGATCTTTTTTTTGTTTAATATTTATACACATTTTAGTCAAGTTATTTTAAAGGCAGTGCACTTGCTTTACTTTTGCGTCCAATCAATAATAATATATAGTTTATGAAATTTTTTATCGATACAGCAAACCTAGCCCAAATCCAAGAAGCCAATGATTTAGGAATTTTAGATGGCGTAACCACTAACCCTTCATTGATGGCTAAGGAAGGTATTAAAGGCACAGAAGCCGTATTAAAACATTATAAGGATATCTGCGACATTGTAAAGTCTCCTGTAAGTGCCGAAGTGATCTCAACTGATTTTGAAGGCATGATAGAAGAAGGAAAAAAACTGGCAGCGATAGATCCAAATATCGTGGTGAAAGTACCCATGATTAAAGAAGGAATTAAAGCCATAAAGTGGTTTACGGATAACGGCATTAAAACCAATTGTACCTTAGTTTTTTCTGCTGGACAAGCAATTTTAGCTGCGAAAGCGGGGGCAACTTATGTTTCGCCTTTTTTGGGTAGAATTGATGACGGCAATTGGGACGGCGTTCAATTGATTGAACAAATTGCTCATATTTATGGGGTACAAGGTTTTAATACCATGATACTAGCAGCATCGATTCGAAATTCACTTCACATTGTACGTTGTGCAGAAGCGGGTGCCCATGTTTGCACTTGTCCATTATCAAGTATTTTAGGATTACTTAAGCATCCTTTGACTGATATCGGATTAGCACAATTTCTAGCTGATGCAAAAAGTTTTGCATAAAGTATTTCATCTATTAGTGAGTCAACTTTTCCAAAGTTTTAAACTTTGGAAAAGTTGTGAAAGTTTGAAGTTTTCAACTTGAATAAATCCTTGAGGTTTATACATTAAAAAAAGAAAGTTCGAACATATGTCTTTGCTTCTCAGAACGAGGTTTTCATTAAATTATAAACAGTTATATAGCATGTTTGACTTGGCGGCAATTCATACAACAGATCAAAAGGGATTTCTGATTCTATGTTTTGTAAAATAACCTGTAAGTTCAATAAATTGTAAGGTTCAAATCCTCATTCTCGTGTTAGTAAAAGTATTTTAGTCACTAGTCTAATATTATTTTTGAATTTGAATAATGATCTCTTGTTTTTGTATTGACAAAATAGATACCAGGCTTCTCATTTAAGTATATATTTATTTTAGAAGATTCTAAAAGTCTATAATCCTTGTAGTAAACAACCTGCCCAAGTGAATTGGTAATTTTTATTTCTTCAATGACTTCAGTTGATTCAAAAGTCAAAGTACCTGATGTAGGATTAGGATATATTGCTATATTAGAATTATTATTTAGATTATGTGAAGAATCAGATAAAGGAATACATATACCTGGAATATTATTATCTAACCATGTTAGTCTTCTACTAATCATAGATTTCAGTGTATCTAATTCTTGTTCCATATTAGCACTGTAAGGTTGTTTTTCTGGGGTTCCTGTACTTGAACCCCATGTTGGCCATTTCTGGTAATGCCTAATTTGTGCTTCATTGAGGATTGCTTCTGTAGAGTCAATAAAATGATTAATGGATGCTTCTTTTAAAATTTCTTCTCTGAATTTTTCATATCTACAACGAAGTAAGTTTTTAAAATAATCATCTTTCATCATAATATAATGCCATGGCAAGGTAGCTTGTAAATTATTGCAAGTATTTGTAGTGTAGCTCCAAAGTCCAATGTCATCACTAACCCATGGCATTTTTTTAAGTGACCAATCAAAATCCCAAATTGGCCCTGCATGTAATTTAGTATCCTTTGAGTCCTTATCTTTATGCATATACATACTCTTGGCAAATCCGTCACCATTCCATGCAAACTCATTGCAAATTAGATAATCTACGAACGATGGAACATCAATAAATTTTCTGTAACCTAAGGCTGAATCTTTAAAATTTGTAGAAAACAAACGTTTCTCTATTGTATCAACATAGGTGCGAATATAGGTAGCCTGCTCATTTTTTATTTTATCATAAGATGGATATTCATTTTGGTAGCGAGCAAAATTAGTAGGGCAAGCATCAGGTGCAACATCTGATAACCAACCCATCGTATCAGTAACGTAGTCATGTTTGAAAATATATCCACCAGAGAGTGAATCTCCTGCCAGATCAGTTGGTTTTAATTTTGCAATATTAACTCGATTAGAGTCCCTTTTTATTTTTTCTGTTAATTGGTAAATTCCCCTATATTCTCCATTTAAAAATACCTCACAAAATGCATAACGTGTTGCATAATTTCCCATTCGTTTGAATAAATGATACATTAATGGATTTCTAATAAATGAACGATCATTCCATGTGTTCATTAATACCCAGTCTGATTCTTTGGGCATTCCCATCAATGCAACACTTGTGTCATTGTCATTATCATCATTTAATTCAAATGTATATGATTTTTGAGGGAAGTTTTGCGAGTAGTTGCCTCTTGATTTAATCATTACTTTACCAAAAAATTGAAAGACCGAATCCATTGCCTTGTTTCTCGCCAAACCATTGTGATCAATTATTTTCACAAATCCAGGAATCTTAATTGAATCATTTATTTTTTGATTAAAAGAATTGATATAAAGTGCTGGGATATTACTGCTAAATGTATCTGTAATTCCAGGTACATTTGGACCGAAAATTAATTTCCAATTTATTACATCACCTGTATTATTAGCTGCATTATCAGCTACAAACAATCTCCAACTACCTGCACCACTTTGATAATTATTTATTTTGCCTAAGTTTTCTTTCGGTTGGAAAATACCTGTAAAAGGTGTCATCCCATTTGTTGCTGATTGGATATTTAACGATGCAGTATCCGCAAAAACGGTATTGGTATAATAATCAGTATTCCCACCCTTATGTCTCACTAAACTGATGAATGTTCCATCTGGAGCCATTAAAAATATTTCTAAATTACTTAAATAGGTGTGATTAATATTTATTTCCACACTTTGCAGACCATATTGAGGTCTCAATTTATCGGTCAATAATCCTGAAACACTTTGAGTTAAAACAGTTATAGAATCATCATATATAGGGCCACCATTTCCAATATATGTTTGAGAGTAAGCAGTACTCATATTCGAGAGTTGAAAACAAAATAAAAGAAAAATCCATTTAAAGAATACGTTTAATTGTAGCATAATATTTTTTAAATATTATGCTACAATTCTAAAACCACTTCAAGGTTAACACTACTCTGATAAGACTATATTATAGCCTTAAAAGTTTTACTTTATTATTTCAATTTTATAATTTCTGAGGGTAATACATCAAAATGTTTCCTGAATGTATTAGAGAATTTACTGACGTTTTTATACCCAAGTTGATTTGCCAATATTTTAATTTGGCAGTTATTCGATTTTAATGATTGGAATGCATATTGCATTTGTTTGTGTTGAAAATACTGGTATATGGCCATACCGTATTTACTTTTAAATTGTATTTTTAGTTTTGTAGTAGACATCCCTACCTCTTTGGATAGCGATTCGATTCCAATAAATGTTGAAAAGATATTTTCGCATATTATTTGTTCAGCTCGTATTACATTTTGCTCATCATTCGAAATAGTTGAATTTTCTGTACTGTCTAAATTATTCAGTGCTTTTATTAATCTATCCATAAAATTATAGCAGTTACTTTTTAATGTTAAGTAACCTCCATATTCATCTTTAGTATAGACTTCCATCAAATTACGAAAAGGGTCTGTTACCAGATTTGAATTATGCAGTAATTCTGACCACACAAGGAATTTATCATCAGATTTTTCAAACTCATTAAATAAATGTAAAGCAGGTTTGTTTAGTTTATATAAATTATCTTCTACCCACTTTTTATTTACAAACAAGTCGACATGTAAACAATTCGTGCCAGCTGAATATTTTGTTGGTACATAATATTGTGGTTTTATAAGCATCCAAACAGATTCATTAAATGATTTCCCGTTATAAATACCATTGTGATTTGCATTTTTAATGATATTTGAAACAAAAGAAAATACATAATGATCACTCGTTGTAGAATTATCAAAAACTTTTTTAAATGTTACATTCTTCTTGTATTCAACAGCCGTTACAAGTAATACCATTTCTTGGTCTATATATTGATAGTGAATTTTACCTGAAGCAAATAGATTATTACAAATTAAAAGCTGCTTATTTTCAATATGCCTTATAAATGGCATCTTTTTAAAACTCTCAACTATAGCATAAGGAGAATTTCCCAAATAGGGCAATACAAAATAACCATCTTTATAACTGAAAAGGTATTTTTCATGGTTCGAAAACCATTTTTTTATACTGAGTAGATTCAAATTCACGCGATAAAGATATTAATACAAATTGTAACTATTTTAAAGTGGAGTAAAAATACATGGCAACCGAGTATATTTTTTAATAGAAATATCCCAAGCAGATTTTTTAATATCCCTAAAAGATTGAAATGTGAATCGCCAAGGGGGAATAAAGGGTATTATACTTCGCTCAACTATTCGAAATGTTCCAAAATTAGCACTGTGCGACATTTGTAATGTCGTACTCGTATCGTCGGTTTTATAAACCGCATCAGATATCGACATCGTTTTTGTATTCGAGATGTGTAATTCTTTCAAAAATTTGACAGCATACTCTTGTTCCAGATTACAATTTTTGAAAAGAAGTTGCAGTTCCGCGGCAACGATAGAACGGATACCCCGCTTCCTGAGGCTTTGCGAGGGAGCGGCGTATGAGTGATAGCGTGTCTGCCGCCCAAAAAAAATTATATATACTTTTCTGATGAACATGAATGCAACGTTGACATGTATTGTTGAATTTGAGTTTTTAAGATCATAAGTTCAATAAGTATAAAAGTTGAATACGGTTACAAATTGAAAACTGACCATAAAATGCTAGTTTCTAAGAATAATAATGTGTAAATTTATTCAAGGCCCTTTACTTTTGTACTTTTTATGAAAATTACGATTCTAGGAAATAATTCAGCTTTGCCTGCATATGGAAGATACCCAACAGCACAAGTAATAGAAATCAATGAGCAATTATTTCTCATGGATTGTGGTGAAGGTGCCCAAATGCGTATGCAACAATTTGGTGTAAAAAGCGCTAGAATAAATCATATTTTCATTAGTCATATGCATGGCGATCATTACCTCGGCTTGGTTGGTTTTTTAAGCAGTCTAAGCTTGTTGGGAAGAGAGCGCGATTTATTTTTGTATGCACCTAAAGAGATTAAAAAAATTATCGAATTGCAATTGCCATGGAATTTAGGTTATAAAATTCATTATCAATTTATTGAGGAAGGGGAGAAGAAAATATTAGTGACTGTAGATAAGTTTGAAGTCTCTTGTTTCCCTGTTTATCATAGCGTACCAACTCATGGATTTTTATTTAAAGAATTAAAACGTAAAAGAATTCTCTTGCCTAAAGAAGTGCAGAAGTATGAAATTCCGAAATACTTCTATCGAAAACTCACAGAAGGAGAAGACTATATCAACAAGGATCAAGAAATTGTACCGAACGAATGGGTTACACTTGAAGGGCATCCTAATAAGTCATATGCCTTTTGTGCAGACACAAGATTTGCACCTGAAATATGTGATGATATTCGACATGCAGATTTGATGTATCATGAAACTACCTACTTAGAGGAAGCCAAGGCCAAGGCTATAGAACGTTATCATTCAACAGCCAAAGAAGCTGCACAAATAGCCGAATTAGCCAACGCTACTCGATTAATTATTGGTCATTTTTCTTCTAAGTATAAAGATTTACAACCTATGTTGGATGAAGCCCAAGCCGTGTTTCCTCAAACTGAATTAGCCTTAGAAGGTAAAGTGTTTGAAATATAAACACGCGAAAATATATTTTTTAGAATTCCGAAAAGAAGCCAGTTATCTAAGGAGTATACCTTAATATTGCACCCTCAAACAGACATCGTGCAACATACTAAATTTGTAAAAAGGCCCAAAATGAACGCAAATCAAATTGACGCCAAAGAGTCCGATTATTTAGTCATCAATACGTCTCAATTGGCTAATGCAGGACAAGGCTTATTTACGATCATTCCTATTTATAAAGAAGAAATTATTGCTTACTTTAAAGGTGAAGTGTTGACGGAAAGACAAATTCATCAAAGACTTCAAAAAGATCAAAGTAAATTAACACCCACTGATTGTACTTATAGATACTTGGATATGCAATACTATTGGTTGATGTTTTGATAATATTGACAATGATTGGCTTGATTTTGAAAGATAAAATGA
>CAZSUF010000191.1:7401-7842 GCA_964609875.1 uncultured Bifidobacterium sp. | reverse complement strand
GCAGAAGGCTCGAATAGTCAAGATAAAGAGTTTGAGAATAGTATTAGGCCTTCGCCCATTCTTGATTTTTCTGGACAAGGAGAATTAATTGAAAATATCTCTATTTTTATTCAAGCGGCTAATCAGCGCAATGAAGCGCTTGATCATATTTTATTCCATGGACCTCCAGGTTTAGGAAAAACAACCTTGTCTAGAATTGTAGCCAACGAATTAGGTGCCAATATCAAAGAAACAAGTGGACCAGTAATTGAAAAGCCTGCTGATCTTGCAGGATTACTAACTAGCCTCGAACCGCGCGATGTGTTATTTATAGATGAAATTCATCGACTTAGTACAGTAGTTGAAGAATATCTGTATGCAGCCATGGAAGATTTTAAAATCGATATCATGATTGATAGTGGACCGAATGCAAGAAGTGTTCAAATTAAATTGAATCCGTTT
>CAZSUF010000191.1:6392-7391 GCA_964609875.1 uncultured Bifidobacterium sp. | reverse complement strand
ATTGCCTTACATCCATTTACTTTAGTTGGCGCTACCACCAGATCGGGCTTATTGACAGCTCCCTTGCTTTCACGGTTTGGTATCAAATCTCGATTAGAATATTATACCACAGATGTTCTCGAAAAAATATTACTCCGCAGTGCACAAGTATTAAAAGTAAAAATCACCTCAGATGCTGCCAGAGAAATTGCACGTAGAAGCAGAGGTACCCCTAGAATTGCTAATGGTTTGTTGCGTCGTATGCGCGACTTTGCCCAGATTCTAGGAAATGGAGTCATTGATCTTGGTATCTCTGAACATGGTTTGAAAGCACTCAAAGTAGATGCAAACGGCTTAGATGAAATGGATAATAAAATTTTGTTTACACTCATTGATAAATTCAAAGGTGGACCTGTAGGTATCAGTAATATTGCTACTTCAGTCGGCGAGGAGAGTGGCACTATTGAAGAAGTATACGAACCCTTTTTAATTCAAGAAGGCTATATTGTGCGCACACCACGTGGACGAGAAGCTACTGAAAAAGCTTATAAACATTTAAACCTCGGAAATAAATGGACGCAAAAAGGCGGCACTTTATTTTAGAATTTTCTATTCTC
Source organism: uncultured Bifidobacterium sp. (assembly GCA_964609875.1). Lineage (GTDB taxonomy): Bacteria > Bacteroidota > Bacteroidia > Chitinophagales > Chitinophagaceae > OLB11. The sequence goes on along the minus strand of CAZSUF010000191.1, from coordinate 6,795 downwards.
TGACTCGTTTTTTAATACATTTTTTTTGCATTTAAGTTTTTTGTTTTCATTTTTGTACAATTAACAAAACATTCAACCTAAATCACAAATGAAAAACGCAATAAAAAAAACAAGCATGTGGTTCTTTACAATATTAATAAGCTATCTTGTTATAGGATTAATTATACATCATTGGATATTTCCAACCCAAACTCCTAACTATTCAGACTATTTTAAAATTGGTCAATCCTTTCATTCAACATTAGAAGGACTGAATCAAAAAATTGTAAAAATTGAGGCAGGCATATTAACCACAGAAATAGAAATTCAACCTAAAGCACAAGGACCAGTAGCCCATATTCATGAAAAGTTTGATGAAACTTTCAGTGTAAAAAGCGGTACACTTTCGATGCAATATGGATCA
>CAZSUF010000191.1:0-6382 GCA_964609875.1 uncultured Bifidobacterium sp. | reverse complement strand
GTGAAATGCCAATGGATTTCGCCTATTGCCTTTCTCAGATTTATCCGTTTTGGGATGAAAATGAAGCAAATGCTAAACCACCTAAGGTTTTGTTTCAACTTGCAATGTTTGGAAATAAATTTGATTCTTATCCAACAATTGACGCACCACCAAAATCTGTGTTAAAAGCATTGAAATTTTTGCTAGCGCCTACTGCAAGACTTATAGGGTATAAAAATTATTATGAAAAATATAGTCCTAAATAATTTCTCTTGGATGATAGTTGTGATAGGTTCTTCAAGCCATGTAAACTAAAAGGAATGTTCCTAAAAGAGTTCTCGCTTTTATGATTTATTCAATTGCTTTCAACAATAAATGGAATACGTGATAGTAAACAAGCCATAAATTTATATTTTAAGTTACAAGTTTTTAGGAGGCTTCAGAATTAGGAACTAGTTCTTCTATGCATCTAAACTTAAAAAGTTGGTTCTACATTGGGTGTAGTTTATGCGGAAAAGAAGACATTTAGTCAAGTGTTTCAAATTATGAAAATTGAAAGTATTGTTGAAATTTATTTTTTTAAATTTTCTACATGCAAAATAATATAACTATGAAGCAAAAACACATCATAGAATCAAGTTTAAATAATTAATGTATTATATAGTTCAATGTCATTTTGCTTTGAAAACTGTGACAGTTCATGTTTCATTATTTTGATACAAAACGTTTATTTGTTGAGAACTGCAAGGGCTTTCCATTTATAGTGAGAAAGGCTGTAAGTCCTAATTTTTTTGTATGATGAAAAGAACCCGATTGTTGATTCCCTGCTTGACAATAGATGTTGTTATGTGCCGTCGCCTCGTCGAATTATCTTTCTTAGTCTTTTGGGATTCTGACGATTATCCCAAAAGCAAGTTATAAATATTACGTTATGGATTTTCTTAAAATAAATATTAAAAGTTCCCATTACACATACTCTAGTATTACTATATTCCGTAATCCTGAATGAATCAGGACGGTTTAAAATGTGTTCAACATATTCATCAACTAACCGTAAAATTTTGTTAGGATACTCTGCTGATTTGTTTCTATTCAACCAATAATCAAGAATATGCTGTAATTGTTTATCTGCAGTAGCTGTCCAAACTATTTTCCCTTCAGCCATGACCTTTTCTTTTTCATTAGGTCCTTGTGTGATACAACATCACCATTTTTTATGTCAATTTCACTTAAGTCAAGCATTAGCTTTTGCTCTATAGTGAGTTTTACAACATTGTCATTATATTCCTTGTTGTCCACAATAAAATTAATAGCATTCAAATAGTCTTTATCACTTATACAAAGCACCTTTTCTATAATTTCGTTGCGTAGAGAATCTGCCTTAGTCATAATCAGTACAATTTTCAGCTAAAGTAAGAAAATTTGTTGAGAATTTATGATTGCTGATGATGGTAAATAACTCAACAATAGCTACAAATTGAGTTAAATAGCGTTATTCTTTTACCGATAAACACAAAAAAAAACCTTCTCTATTTTGATTTAATGAGAAGGTTTTTTATGAGTTGTATTTTAAAGAATCAGAAAGAAATTATTCTTTCATCAGTTTAAATAATTGAGCTTTATTCTCTCGTTGAATGCGTATGAAATAAATACCATTACTTAATTGTTGAATATTCAATTCTTTGCTAGTATTATTTGTTGCCTGCGAAACAGAAATCGTTTTACCAACCATATCCACAAGTCTAATTTCATCCCCCATCAATAAACCATTTATATTGACTACATCGCTTGCTGGATTTGGATATAAACTTAAACCTTCAATCTCAATGTGATTTATACTTGTTACATTTTTGATGAACAAACGATTTGATAAAACAGAATCAGGATCATAGCAACCAGTTTCTGGAATTATCCAAGCTTCAACAGTATCACTGCTACTCAACATAAATGTATTCCAAACCGGTATGGGTGTATAAGTTACAAATGAACCATTTCTAATCCATTTTATCGTGTAGGGTGATGGAACATTGGTGACGGCATTATAGGTAATTGGAACACCTGTGGTGCCATTCGTGATCGATGAAGTAATTGTAATTGTCGGTGTGCCATTCGGGTTTACCGTCATAGTCAAGATATTACTATTGGCATTGGTGTTGAGTAAACAATTTGCATTGCTAGTCACTCTGCAGCGTATAAAATCTCCAGTCGCTAAAGTATTGTTTCCATAAAATGGACTATTTGTTCCGACATTTCCTCCATTCAATCTCCATTGGTAAGTAGGACTTGGTCCGCCATTTGTTGCCACCGCAGTAAATACAATAGAATCACCCGCACATGCGATTAGGCTCGGCGTAGAAATTGTAATGGATGGACTTACATACGGATTAACAGTCATGGTAATGGCATTGCTTGTAGCAGTTGGAGAAGTTAAGCAAATTTCATTACTCGTCATGACACAAGTGATGATATCGCCATTATTAATTATTGCAGGTGTAAAGGTGGTACTATTAGTTCCTGCATTGATATTATTGACTTTCCATTGATAAGAAGGAGATGTGCCACCATTTGTAGGTGTCGCTGTAAAAGTTACATTATCACCAACACAAATATCTGTCACTGGCGTGCTAATGGCTACTGCTGGCGTATTTGAAACAATATTCATACTAATATTATTACTATTTGCCACATTAGTTACGGCACAACTTGCATTACTCGTAAGTACACAGGTTACAATATCCCCATTTGCTAAGGTAGTAGTTGTATAACTAGCATTATTTGTACCAACATTGACATTATTCACTTTCCATTGATAAGAAGGTGAAGTTCCGCCGTTTGTAATACTTGATGTAAATGTGATAGAAGTATTTGCACAAACATTATTAGCGCTTTCAACAATAGAAATTGTTGGAGTCACTAAAGGTGAAACTGTCATACTGATGCTATTACTATTTACTGAAGCTGCTGTTAAACAAGGTAGGCTGCTTGTAAAGGTACAAGTTACGACATCGCCATTTGCTAAGGTCGAAGTTGAATAGGTAGCGCTATTGGTACCTACAATGAAATTATTGACTTTCCATTGATAAACAGGGGTGATGCCACCATTCGTTGCAACAGCAGTAAATGTTTTCGAAGAACCTGCACAAATACTTGTTCCATTGGTTGAAATACTAATTGTAGGAGTTACCGTAGTTGTGACAGTCATAGTCAGGTTATTACTTGTTGCTGTAGTCGTTGTTATGCAAAACGCATTGCTTGTCAATACACAACTCACCACTGCACCATTAGTTAGAGTAGAGGTGGTAAAAGTTGAACTATTTGTACCCGCATTGATATTATTGACTTTCCATTGATAACTTGGAGTTGTTCCTCCATTAGTAGGTGTAGCTGTAAAAGTAATTGGTATACCAGAACAAATATTTACGTTCGGTGTTGAAATTACCACAGCAGGTGTTGTAAAGCCTGCAATGGTCATGGTTAAACTATTACTAGTAGCTGTTGCCGAAGTTTTACAAGGCGCATTGCTTGTTAAAACACAAGTAACGATATCTCCTGTAACTAATGTACTTGATGAGTAGCTATTTGTATTCGTTCCTACATTTACATTGTTTAGTTTCCATTGATACACAGGTGTAGTGCCTCCATTTTGAATACTTGCTGTGAAAGTAGCTGTGGCACCTGGGCAGATAGTTGTTTGAGTTGTTGTGATAGAGATAGTTGGCGTAACAGCAGCAGTTGTATTGAAAATAGTGTCTTTGAAATTAGAACCACCTGTATTAGTGAATATAACTTCTATGGTATGATTCCCTGCCGCACCTACAGGATAATTAAAAGTACTATCAGTGGTGTTAAAGGTAATTGGATTTGAATCTAAAGTAATCGTAACAGTTCCAGTTGGATTCATAATTTTACCCGTTTGTATTGGATTGGCTGCACATTCTTGAGCATCAACATTAATAATCACAGGTACCGGTGGCGGTGGAGCTATGGTCACCATGTTTTGAATATTAAATGGATTAGTATAGAAGGTGATGGTGCAACCATTCGGGAAATCCATTTCATATCTCAATACATTATTGGTAGAAGTAAACCCATAACTTGAGTTCATGATAATATTAAATGAAACTATACCTGCATTATTGGTAGGCACTGCTTGGTTTCCGTTAGGGTAATAGCAACGTCTTGCAGTAATAAAATTTGTGTTGAAAAATCTTGGGGTAAAATTGACATTGTATAAAGGATTATTTGCAGCATTAAAATTAGTAGGGAAAGGTTGTACGCAATATTTTTCAAGTGCTTTAAATATTGATAAATATCCTGAACCATAAACTGTGTCTTTGCCTACACTGCCTAAATCATAACTTCCTTTGTCGAAATAGTAACGAACTGTATCTGCATTGATTCCACTTTGTAATCTTAAAAAATTAGCCATGGCACCTGCCACAATACCACTCGAAAATGAGGTGCCACTTTGCGGACTATACACCCAATTTGAACCAGGTGCAGAAATATTACCACCTTCTGCAACCCAGTCTACTTCTTGTCCTGTAGATGAACCTGTCCAAATAGGTCTGCTTAATGCATCTTCTACGGCACCGATTCCAAAAACTTCGGGAAAAGCAGCAGGATAGGTAATATTAGAGCCATTGCCAGAATTACCGACACTTGCTACAAAGAAATTTTGTGTGCCACCTTGCATGGCCTTCAAAGTTTGAATTTTGGCCTGAATGATTGGATCGTTTGCAATATTGAAAGAAAAATTATGAACTTGCTTTTGTGTTGGGTTATTCGTAGCAATCACTATCATTGAATCTAAGGCATCATAAATGGCATAAAGGAAAATAGTATTTAATCCACCGCAATCTAAATCGCGAATATTTTTTACTTGCTTATCTCCATACATCCCAACACCCCCATTATTATTGTTTGCATTGGCAAAAGTATGATAACCAATTCCTGTTCCATGATTGTCAGGTGTAACGGTATTCGTAAAGCTTTGAAAATTTCTACTCCAAGCAATTCTTCCTGTAAATTCAGTGTTGGCACTATCTACACCCGTGTCATAAAAATTGATCATCACTTGATTTGAATTTAAACCGAACAATGATTTCAAGGTTTCAACACTATCTAAGTCATGGGTTAATGCCAGACTTCCATTCAGCAACCAAGGTTTGTCTGAAACATGCCATTGAGTATTCGCAGTGGTAGGTGTTTGTACATGAGTGTCATTATACACCGTACAAGCTGAAGTATGCCCTACATAGGAAGGCAAAACATGCCTGTCTCCAAATACTTTTCTTAGAGAATACATGGTTTCAATTTCGTCGCCATTAATTTGGATACGATACACATCTTTTGCAATGGGATGTAAAGTATAGCCAAGATTTTTTGCCTTTACTACATCACTGGCATGTTGCAGAAATAATACGAGGGTATGAGGTTCCGCGAAAAAAATATTATTTCGTGAAGCAATGTCAAGTACTTTGCCTTCTTGATGATAGGAGTCGAAAATATAATTAGCTTCTGTAGGGGCATCATAGTGCGCCTTGGATAATAAAGTGGCTTGAATTAACTTTTCATCTTGGGGTAAATGATGTTGACGTGCCAATGAACTTAAAACAAAACTAATAGCTAAGGTTACAGTAAAAAGTACTCTCATAATTTGGATTAATAATTAAAAAAAAAGGTTGTCTATGATAATTTCAAATAGACAATCTTAATTACGCATTAAAGGTAAGTATAATAGGTAAAATTATTTAGATAATCCTTGATAATCTGGGATGAATCTTATTAAAAAAAGACAAATTATCCCGTTTTTATGATGAAATTCAAGAAGAGAGGATAAAATAGAATAAAAAATAATGGCTAAGTGTTAGCCTGAACTAAACTGAACATGGCTTCTGCATCTAGGTAAAGTCTTAATTTTTCTTTGGATGTTGCACCAATTCTATGATAAAATTGTATAGCCCTTTCATTAAAAATCGGTGTTTGCCATTGCATAAGTTTGCAATTTTTTTTAATAGATTCATTGGCTATAGTTGCAACTAATTTTTCTCCAATACCCATATTTCGAAAAGGCGGGCGAAGAAATAAACAATCCATATGGGCATATAATTCTGCGTCCCAAGTGGAAACTTCGAAGGAATAAGTAGCATAACCAAGTACTTGATTAGCTTGTTTCACCATCAAACAATACAATGAAGGCTGATTACCAAAAAGAAGTTGCGACAATTTTTCTGACTTTCCTTGTGCAGAATAATCAGCCTTTTCGTATGCTGCATGCTCTGCACAAAGTGAAATGATTTCCTCTATATCGCTAATTTGTGCAGGTTGTATTTGGTAGTCCATAATCCCAAATTATTCATTAGGAATATTTTTTTGTAGATTATCAAATAAACTAGGAACT
>CAZSUF010000190.1:0-7968 GCA_964609875.1 uncultured Bifidobacterium sp. | reverse complement strand
AGTCCAGCAGCGCAACATACTGGATGTCCACCAAAAGTGGTGATATGACCTAATACTGGATTATGTGTTAAAGCATTCATGGTTTCTGTGCTAGAAATAAATGCACCTAAAGGCATGCCTCCGCCTAAGGCTTTTCCTAACAATAAAATATCTGGCACAATACCTGTTTCTTGAAATCTGAATAAAGATCCTGTTCTGCCAAATGCAGTTTGAATTTCATCTAACACCAATAAAGTACCCGTTTCATCACATCGCTTTCTAATGGCTTGCAGCCAAGCATTGTCTGGAACAACCACGCCCGCTTCACTTTGAACTGGCTCTAGAATAATACAAGCAGTTTGATGATCTATAGCTTGAATGGCCTCGTAGCTTTGATAAGGAAACTGAAAAATATTAGGTAAGAGTGGTCTGAAAGCTTGTTGCCAATAATCGCTCCCCATCACACTTAAAGCTCCTTGTGTGCTACCGTGATAAGAATTTTTAAAGGAAATAATTTTACTTCTACCCGTCACACGTTTGGCTAATTTCATAGCACCTTCAGTGGCTTCACTTCCACTGTTGGTGAAGTACACACTATTTAATGAAGGAGGTAAAACTTGAGCAAGTGCGGTGGCATATTTTACCTGAGGACCTTGTATCACCTCGCCATAAACCATCACATGCAAATAATCATCGACTTGCTTTTTGATCGCTTCATTGACTTCGGCATTCGCATGTCCTACATTGCAGACACTGATGCCACCAATCAAATCTATATGCTTTTTATTGCTTTTATCATAAAGATAAACCCCTTCAGCTTTACTCACTTCAAAACAAAGTGGAGCTTCTGAGGTTTGTCCAACATGCTGTAAAAAAAGTTCTCTCGTATTCATTAGTGGGCAAAGGTAAGAATCTTGGCTTAAGCTAAAGGTGTAAATTATAGCAAGCTTGTGCTTTTGTTTCCTCGAATTTTATTGATCAATGGAAAATAAGGCAAGATAATTTTAAGGACCAAACATAAGGCGGGAACAAATAAACTATTCAAATACCGATATGGGTTATTACGCAATTTTTAAATGCAAATAAAATAATCAAATAGAATCCGGTTGACTTAATGTGCTACTTGTTTAAGATCTTCTGGAGATTTCTTAAATAAGCGTGCTAATTTATCTTTGCGATTTAAAGCCATCAACATCATCACGGGAACAATAATTAAGGTAATGACAGTTGCAAAACCTAAACCAAATATCATGGTCCACGATAATGGTCCCCAAAAGGCTACACTATCACCACCAAAGAAAATATGCGGATTAAATTCGGTAAATAATTTAACAAAGTCCATGTTGAGTCCGACTGCTAATGGCACTAAACCAAGCATGGTTGCAGTAGCGGTTAGAATTACGGGCGTCATTCTTGTTCGACCTGCTTCCATGAGTGCATCTTTATAACTCATGCCTTCGTGCAATTTAATATCAGCAAATTCAATCAAGAGAATTCCATTTCTAACCACAATACCAGCAAGCGCTACAATACCAATACCTGTCATAACAATTACAAAATCCATATTAAAAATTCCCATTCCTAAAAATACGCCAATCACACTTAATATGATTTCACTCATAATAATAATTGTTCTGCTAAACGAATTGAATTGTGTAATTAAAATTAGGAAAATCAAGATCATAGAAATTCCCATAGCCGTGCCTAAAAACTTGCCAGTTTCTGCTTGTTCTTCTTGTTCTCCACCCATACGAATATTAACACCAGATGGAGCATTGAAATCATTAATTTGACTTTGAACTTCAGCTACAACTTCATTGGCATTATACTCGCTCAATACATCAGATGATATGGTAATGATTCGTTTTTCATCTTTACGCTTAATGCCTCCATAGGTATTGCCATATTTTAAATCTACAAAACTACCAATGGGCACTTGACGAATTTGTCCTCCCATGCTCATATCTCTATAAGTCATATTGATATTTTTAATGATATCAATATTGTTTTGTTGATCTTTATTTAATCTCAAAGTAATTGGATAATCATCATTAGCATCTTTGAATCGAGAAATTTCAGAACCAAACATGGCAGTACGCAAATCGCCCGCAATCATACCTGTGCTAATGCCTTCTGTGTTCATTCTTGAACGATCAAGATCAAAAATAATTTCTGGTTTATTCGCTTGAAAATCACTTTTCAATTCTTCTATTCCGTCAATTTGTTTTTTATCTAAATAATTTTTTAATCTTTTCGACGTAGCAATTAATGAATCTAAGTTTTCTCCTGTCAATTCAATTAATATAGGTTTAGCTGTAGGCGGACCACTACTTTCTTTACTTACAGTAATTCTAGTACCTGGAATATTTTTGATACTTGTTCTTATTTTGTCTAATATTTCTTGCGTACTTTTTCCATGACGTTGTTCGAACTTCACAAACGAAACTGTTACTTTTCCTCGGTTTGGATATTCTCCTATCTCTCCGCTTTGTTGATCAGTAGCACCAACTTTTACATTAGAAATTACTGAAGTCACTAAGGGGTTATTTCGATTAGTTGCAGGATCAATATCTAAAACTTTATACACTTTCGTTTCAATTTCCTTAAGAACTTCGTTCGTTTTAGCTTGATCAGTTCCTTCCGGCATAGTTAAGTATACATAGGCAAAATTGGGTTCTGAAGAAGGAAAGAAAACTACTTTTGGTTTACGCGCTGCAATTAATACTACAGAAATAATGAGCAAAGCCACTACGCTTGTCATGGAAATTCCTCTGTGATCTAAACTCCAATTGAGTAATCTCAGATAGCCATTTTGCACTCGAGGCCAAACTTTGGTTTGAAAGGCGTGTATCCATTTTACAAGAACAAACTTATTTAACAAATAAAGTAAGTACAAGGTTACTGCAAAATTACCCATGCCAAACCCGCCTCCTACGTATGAAATGAGGATAACCACCGCAAACACAACTGATGTAATGCTTGTACCTTTAGTCCATTTAATTTTAGATTTGCCATCATATTCGTTTTCTTTCATAAAGTCTATAGCAAATACAGGATTAATAATATAGGCAACTAATAAAGAAGCTAATAAAGTAATAATTAAAGTTATAGGTAAATAAAACATAAAGCTACCAATAACACCTTTCCAAAAAGCTAAAGGAATAAAGGGTAGTAAGGTAGTGATCGTACCCGTAAGTACAGGTAAAAAGACTTCGCCCGTTGCTTTTTTAACAGCATCTTTTATGGGAATTTTTTCATCATGAAATATTCTGTGTGAGTTTTCTATCACTACAATGGCATCATCAACTACAATACCCAAGGCCAGTAGGAAAGAAAATAACACAATCATATTTAATGTGAAACCTATACTTGGTAATACCATAAATGCAATGGCGCAAGATAAAGGCACTGACATCGCCACAAAAATGGCGTTGGTTGTACCCATGAAAAACATCAAGATAAAAGTCACTAAAATAAAACCAATGATAATCGTATTAATCAAATCGTGTAGGGTAGTTCTTGTGGCATCAGATTGGTCACCTGTCACAACTACATTAAGTTCTTTAGGTAATTCAGTTGCCTTCATTTCTTTGATGATTTCATCAATTTTATCAGAGGCATCAATCAAATTTTTTCCACTGGCTTTGATCACATTCAGCGTAATTACATTTTTGCTATTTAATCGTGCAAAACTTTCTTGTTCTTTATATGTATCCTGAACGTCGGCAATATCTTTCAAATATACATTCGCACCCATAGGACTTTTTACAATGACGTTTTTAATTTCATCAGCCGACTTGAATACTTTTTTTAAACTGATAATACGCTGTTCTCCATCAACTTTTACAACACCTGGGGTTGCCTCTACGTTTTCATAGGCTACAGCACTTTGAATATCTCTAAAGCTTAGTTGCAAAGCCTGCATTTTAAATAGATCTACATTAATTTGAATTTCGCGATCTAGTCCGCCTACTTTATCAACCCGTTTTATTTCTTTTAATCCTTCAATTCTATCTTTAATTCTATCTGCATAGGCTTCTAATCTTTTGATATCATAGTTTCCATAGATGTTTACATTTCGTATAGGAAATTCCGATACATCAATATCTTTTACTTCAGGATCATTAGGCAAATTTTTCGGAAGTCCATTTTGATCTGATTTAGCTTTATCTACAGCGTCTTTTACATCTTTTTTTGCTTTATCTACTTTTACATCTGTATTGAATTCAGCAATTACAACAGAAAAATCTTGAAACGAATTACTCGTGACTTTTTTTATGCCTGTAATATTTTTAAGTTGTTTTTCTATGGGCTTAGATACTAAGTTTTCCATATTCTCTGGCGAAGTACCAGGGTAAATAGTTTGCACAATAATTTGCGGAAACTTCACTTCTGGAAATCGTTCCTTCGGAAGATTCATGTAGCTAACCAAACCTATTAAGGTTATGATAATGGTCATCACATAGATACTTGTTCTATTATTGATGGGCCAATTTGATGGATTAAATTTCATATACTATGTGCCGATATGCCATGATTTACCAAGTGAATTGAATAGGATCAATCCGTTTAAACTTAGTTGATGTCATCACAAATGTGCATGTTATTTTACTTGTTTACTATGTCTTTATTAGTTGCCGTATTGTACAAAATCACCTTCATTCAATTCTTCATATCCTGTAGTAATTACTTTGTCGCCTAAGTTCAATCCATTTAATATTTCTACTTTATTTTGATACGCATTCCCTAATTGAACCGGAACCAGTTCAGCTTTATTCTGTGCATTCACGATATAAGTAAAATTACCTTTATCTGTTTTTTGTATGACTGAAATCGGTAATACAAAGGCCCTTGGATTTTGATAAGTTGCAATTTTTACTTGTGTGGTCATATTAGGTTGCAGCTTGGCATTCGCAGATAGCGGAATATAGGCTGCATAGGTTCTAGAAACATTATTAATGACACGTTCAACATAATTAATTCGTGTGACTATAGAATCATGTATATCAGGAAATACGACCATACAGTTAGAACCAGTTTTTACCACAGAAGAATAATTTTCTGGAATTTCTGCACGAATTTTTAATTTGCCTGTATTGATAATTCGAATAATTGGAGGATTGATTGGCGAAGAAAAAGATTGTCCTACTGTAGCATCTACGGCATCAACCACCCCGCTAATGGGTGAGTATACTTTAAAGGAACTTTTGTTACTGCTAGTTGTTTCTTTTTGTTTCAATAAGGCCTCATAGTTTTGCTTGGCAGAAAGATATTGAATTTCGGTACCGATTTCTTGATCCCATAATCGCTTTTGTTTATCAAATAAAGTCTTGGCATAACTAATTTGTTGATCAATTTGTGCGATTCCTTTATCTACAGTTTCAGATCGAAGCGTGGCTACAACCTGACCTTTACTTACATATTGCCCAGGTCTTACTAAAATAGAACTGATGATACCTGGCATTTCAGGAATGGCATTCACAACCTCGTCAAGATCAACTTTACCTTGTACATCAATATAATTATTGAATACAGTAGGAGACATGGCTGTAACTTCTACATTCACTTTTCGTACACTATCCTTCTTAGGATTTTTATTTTCTAAGGTGGCAATTTGTGCTTGAATTTCTTTTTGTTTTGATTTCAATGCCGCAAGTTCTGCTGCTGGATTTTTGTCTCCACCACAAGAAGCTAAAAGCGTTGAAAGGAGAATGATAGATCCTATTTGAATATGTTTTTGCATATACATGAATTGTTTTGTTCTTTAATTATTTTAGTAAGCCCAATGATTTTTGGAAGTCTATTTTTGCTACGATTGCTTCATATAATGAATTGAAGTAATTAGTTTGTGCATCTTTTAAGGCTGTTTCAGCTTGTATAATTTCTATATTAGATCCAATACCTTCTTTATACTTTTTCTGAGCAATTTGGTACACCTTATCTGCAAGGGCTATATTTTTTTCTTGATTTTCTAAGGAGATTAAGCTGTTCTTTAATTGTGTACGGGCATTGCTACTTTCTAAATCTACAGCTTGCTTAAAGGCTTCCATGTCGTTATCATTTTTTTGCATGCTAATTTTAGCCTGATTCATTTTAGCATGTCGTGTATTGCCATCATAAATCGGCACACTTGCACTTAATACAAAGGCACCTGTAGGGAAATAAGAATAAGTAAATAAATCTTTGAAAGATTGTGTTTGCGTGGCATAACTTCCTGAAACCACAGCAGCTACAGAAGGTAAATAACCTTTTTGATATCTTTCATAATCATAGCCATTCAACTTTTTGATGGTTTTAAGTTGACTCATTTCTACTCGATTATTATAATCAATTAAGCGATCTATTTCAAGATCCTTTTTTACTTCTTGCAAACTTAATTGATCAGTTAAACGTATATTTTCTTGTAAAGGCATTCCCATCTGAAACTTGAGTAATTGATAACTCAATTCGATTAGATTCCCGATTTTTTGCTTCTCAATTTCTAAATTATTTCGTTGAACTGTTAATCTGTCTGCATCAATTTTTTCTGCAAAACCTTCATTAAATAGTTTACGTGTTGTATTTTCAATCGTACTCAACATGGTAATATTTTCGTCAAGTAGCTTTACTCTTTGTTCAGCAATCACGCAATTATAATAGGCCTTTGAAACTGATTCTTTTAATTCTGTTTCTGTTCTTTTCGTATTTAAAGCAGATAAATCTTCTAAACTCTTACGCGCTTTCAAAGCCACAAAAACACCTGCATCAAATAAAATCTGCGAAGCTTGCACGCCTGCTGTTAAATTTAATGGCAAACCAAATTGTAATTCGCTATACTTGGCTTTTGGTTTTTTCTGATACTCAACGTAGGCTGCTGTATCTATTTTAAAAAATGAAAGGCTTGAAGAAAAATCAAAAGCATTGGCATCAGCTCTTTGTTTAGGTAAAACAAAAAGATATTGAAATTGACCACTTGCTTTAACTTGAGGTCTGGCAATACCAATGATCTCTCTATTCTTTTCCATTTGCATTTGTTCGTCTAAAATGGCACCCTTAAGTTTGGGTTGATTTTTCATGGCATACTCTATACAATCACGTAAGGAATAATTTATTTTTTGTTGTGCCTGACTTTTGTCAAACACCAACAATGTAAATAAAATAAGGGCTAGTCTCATATTCATTTCTTTTGGTTTGATTGTTGTTGTAAATAAGCGGTAATTAATTTATGTCCTTTGATTGTGGCAATTCCATAAAGGTAGTTGGCAAAAATTTGGGTATTGACTTTTACCATATCATATTTCTCTTGAGGAAAAATATTGTTTTGAAAAACAATAAGAGAAGACTCCATTCTGAAACGGGTAATTACCTCCACATCCACATCATCTCTATAATATCCTTCTTGAATTCCTTGTCTTAAATTATCTGAAATACACTGATATAAATAGCTTTCTTTATGTTTTTGTAAAAATTGATAGGCTTCAGGATAATGTCTTTGCATATCCACATAACATACAAGATTGAGTCCACGCATCATTCTTTCCATAATGGCCAATATCATCGTAATTTGTTCAATGGCATTTTTTGCTGTCAGAAATGCTTGTTCTGTCAAACATTGATTATCTAAAAGCATATGTTTTACACTTTCCAATACAAGTTCATCTTTATCTTTAAACAACTTATATAAGGTTTTTTTAGAAACCCCAATATTCTTAGCCAAATCATCCATCGTTACGCTTTTAAAGCCGTATTGACGGAATTGTTCGTATGCCTTGACTATAATTTGTTGCTTTTGATCGTTCACGGTGCAAAACTATGGAAACTATTTGGACTTCAAAAGTTTATTCAGATTATTTTTTTGTTACGTCGAAATAATTAACCCAAGAATAAAACATATTTGTGTTTGCGGAATACATTAATCTCCATCACCTAGAGCTTTGTATGAGATAGACATATTTAATTATGATGAAAAGATATTGTGTCTATTTCACTTGTCCAATGGTATTATTTGAA
>CAZSUF010000189.1:4448-7973 GCA_964609875.1 uncultured Bifidobacterium sp. | reverse complement strand
TTAAGAACAATTTGAGGTACGAAAAATTGGTCTGTTACAAAATTCCAATCGGTATAACCTACTTATTTTGTCTGCTTCTGTACTTTCGACATAAAACTCATTTTCCCATTCTCTATCACTTGCACTAAATATAATCCATCAGCAATTTCATTTAAACTAATCGGAATATTATTTTCTCCTTGAACAGCAGCTATATGCGTTTCACTTAACATTCGCCCAGTAAGATCTTGAATCTTTATCACCACCTCTTCGTTAGATTCTACCTTAAAATTCACATACACTTCTGAAGATGTTGGATTTGGATAAAGGCTAAATTCTGTCATAGAAGAACGACTATTTAAGGATACAATTCTATGATCTTGCTTCTGATTTCCTTCTAAGTCTACTAACTCCAATTTATAAGAATTTATATCAAGATCCGGAGATGTATGAAAATAGGTATAGCTAATCATTTCTTCACTATGTCCTCCATTTGCCTTACTTGGAATTTCAGCTAATAAAGTGAAATCTTCATTCCCTTTACTATGTAACAACCTGAAACTTTGATGTTGTTTCTCAAGGCTTGTAATCCAATGCAATTCATTTCCTTCTGTAAGTTCTTTTCCATCAAAAGCAAGGACTTCTGCCGATACAGACGGAGATTCTTTTAAAGATGGTGTACTAAAATTAAGCAAGGACGAATAAGCTGTAAGCTGCGAAATAACACCGCACCAACTTGCTACTTGGAATTCATAATTCTTTCCAGGTAATAATCCCGCTAATTGTCTTGGATTACTTAAACCACCTCCTGCTGACCAAGTCGTTGTGCCAACTTCTCTCCAGCGTGCTACATAACTCGTAGTGCCTGGCATATTGTCCCAAGTTACAGTGGCACTTGTAGCAGTTGGACTTCCTACTAACGCTACATTTGTAGGTGTAGTGCATATTGGATGATACGTTGAATGAAATACTGTACTTGTTGTATACGGACTTAGCATATTAATGCTTGGGCACCAACTTCTTACCTGTACATCATAATCTTTATCAGGTTGAAATTGATAGATGGTGATAGAATTGGTTGGACTATTTGCACTATTCAACCATGTATTAGTTCCACTATATTTCCAACTTACCACATAGGTTGTTACAGGACTTGGCATGGCATCCCATTGAAACTTTGCAGCCACAGGGGTTATATTAGACACTGTTAAATTAGTTGGAACTGGGCAAGATTGTACACCAGTAGTAAAATAAATACTGCAAGTAAATAAACTTGAAGTTGTACTTGAGCAACGTGCCTTGATTTGTACATCATATGATGCTAAAGTAGTTAGTCACGAGAAGATTGCTGTGTTACAAGTACAGCCGTTAGATGTAGCCCAAGCAGTTGTTCCTACAATACGGGTTCGCAACTCATATGAAATGACTCCTGGAATACTACTCCATGAAAAATTTGCTGTGGTGGCTGTTGTGCCTACTACAGCAAAAGAAGCCACTGTAACATTGCAAGCCGGTTCGGTATATAAATAAAATAAGCCTTTTGCATTGGTGGTAACTGTTACTTCCCATAATGAACTTAGGCTGTTCCAATTTGCAGTGGCAACTGGATAGCTATAACTACCAGTAACTAAATCGCCATTCGTAATTTGTACCATTCTTATATTCGTCAAATTTGGATCTGAATTTGAACCACTTGTTGGTAAATCTAAAAGTGAGCCATTATTGGCATTGTACATAGTAAAATCAGCTTGGGTATAATAGAATGTCATGGTTGTTGAGCCATCAGAAGTTGGATTCACATCATAATATCTTGAGACATACACTTGTCCGCTTCTAGGGCATCCTCCAGTAATATTCGCTGCTGTTTTTGTGGCAGTCACTGTGGTTGAACCTAATACATTTCCACCACTTGGATCAGCTACAAGAACGGTCATTTCACAAGCATTTTTATAAATCAAAGCACTTCCATCAGCTTGATTATTTGTAACTGTAGTAGTGCCAGCAGTAGTAGGAATAGTATTTGTCGTGATATCATAAACTGCTGCCGTACGACATGTTAAATTATTAGAACAAGCTGCATAATAAGTCGTTGTTCCAATAGTATTTGTATTGAGTTTAATATTTGGAACAGGATCAAAAGTTCCACCTGTGGCAACTAAGTTTCCATTCACTGGTGCATCATACCAATGTATTACAGCATCGCTTGGCGTTTGATTTACCACTTGTCCACCAGTTCCTGGTCCAGTGATGGTCCAAGAAAAAACTTGAGGCAATGTTGGATTATCATAAAAGGTAGTCACCATGTAATAGTTGTCACCGGCTATTAGATACATTGTACCTACACCTACAAATCCAGGACCACCATACCCTAGTCGTGGCTCATTCCCTGCAGGAGAATCATCATCATCTTCACGAATTAATTTTCCGCCACCTCCAGGATCAGTTGGACAAAGACCTGGAACAAAACTTGTACCTAAGGTGTCTTTTACGATATAAGCAATAGCGTCATAATTTGGATTATCATCCATGGTAAAAATATAATTTCCTGAAACTGTTACTTTAAAACTAAGCATATTATAAGCTCTAATGTCACCAGGTGTTTGTTGAAATCCACAAGTACTTGAATTAGCTCCTGAAACAGGACGATGTGTCACTGGAGAACTGCTTGTGATAGTTCCACCAAATGTTGTAATAGATAGTTTACATAATCTAGAAGCGGTTAAGGCAATACTTGCACTTCCTGCACATAATGAAGCATTGGTAGTTGTGGGTGCCGCTTGGTTTATGGTAAAGCTTTTTGTAGAAGTAGCCAATGGGCAAGGCGAAGTAGCTGTTCCTGTTAAGGTTAAAGTAACACTACCTAAAGCTATGTCTGCTGCACTAGGATTGTAAGTAGCTGTTGTCAAAGATGTCGCATCTGTAAATGAGCCAGTGCCATTCGATGTCCATGTAGCCACAGAATAATTATTATTCACTGCGCCACTTGTTATATTCACTGCGCCTGCACCATCACAAGTTGAAATATTGTTTCCAGCAGCTAAATTAAAGACTGTACTTGTAATCAAGTTTGAATAATCTATAGAGGCATTGGTTGCGCAACTCACTTTAAGCCAATAATAAGTGGTTGTTGAAATTGTTCCAACTGTTAAAATTGAAGGATCAGTTTGTCCGAATATAGCAGTACCCCCTGTTGAATAATCAGCTGCATTCGAAGAAGACATCCATTGATAAGTTGTTCCTGCGCCTGTTGAAAAACCAGTGGCAGTAATGGCAGGTGTACCTGAACCGCAATAACTTGCACTACCTGTAGCAGTACCTCCTACGGCTGCAATACAAGCTGCATCATGCGCATCAGCACCTATATCAGTCGGCGTAAGATTCGTTCTATAATCACCATCAAAATCACGAGTTACCGAGCCTACAGCAAATCCAACTGCATTAATGGGTGTGCTTGTCAATACATGCAAGTCTGGTGTTGACGAAGTTGCCCCAGCAAATAAAGGATCGGCATTGATACTATTTGCATCTTGACCTGTGGCAGATTGC
>CAZSUF010000189.1:0-4438 GCA_964609875.1 uncultured Bifidobacterium sp. | reverse complement strand
GTTCAAATGTGTTAACGCTTTTTACACTAAAGTTTAAACAAACCTACAAAACCTCCAGTACCACTTGCTAGTAAATCGTTATGATTTGTTGTTAAGCCAGCAGGATTAGCAGCAGCGCCTCCTACTCGAATAGCATAATGCTTTCCTGTTGAACCACTATTGCTTCTTGCATTCCAGAAGATATTATTTCTATAATTTCTTGTATTGGTTGTAATACTACTTTGAAAAGCAAATGAATTATTGGCCGCTGTCGTTGGGGCACCGCCAATATAAATACTATTAAAATAAAGGTTATCAGTTCCTGCTATTGTTTCAGTAATTCCATTGATTGTCATCCCTAACGTTGCCGAATTCCCATTAGTTCCTAATCGAATCATGTTATTCTGATAGGTGGTAGTTCCTCCATTAATCCAAATTCCATGCAAAATTGCTGTTGCATTAGAGGCATCTAAATTATAAATCAAGTTACGCTCAACTAAGTTAGTTCCTGATGAACTATTATAAAAAATACCTTGAACAGTCACTGCAGCGCTGGCATGAGAATTCACTAAATTAGAAATTGTATTTTGAGACACCGTATGGTTTGCAGCACTCGATTGCACGTAAATACCCACTACAGATGCTGATGATCCTGTACCTGCATTTCCTGATACATTACTCAAGCTAGAAATTACATTTTTTACAATGGTGTTAGTTCCTGCTGTAGCGTGCACACCAAAAACTGATTGTGCGGTGGTTGGTCCTGTTCCTCCAGAAGCATTGTAGCTAATATTTCCAATTGTATTTCCTTGATTGAGTCCATTTCCTCCAATGTTATTTGTTCCAGCACTCATACTAATTCCAGCTAAAATATTTGCAAGCGTTGTGGTGTTTTTAGATCCTTCGGAATATATACTATTTGCATTCGAAGTTGAACCAATAGTATTTCCGTACACATTATTTATTCCTGCAGTCATACGAATCCCATAAAATGTGTTTCCTAAAGTATTGGTACCGGCTGCGGCTGCCATAAAAAAGCCACCAACACTATTATTACTGATATTCACAGTGCCTGTACTACTGGTAAAAATTCCACACCCAACACCACCATTACTAGTAGATTGTAATAAGGTAATACTTGATAAAGCTGCAGAAGTAGCAGAAACACCTGTACTTCCAATTATATTTCCTGTTACTGTTCCAATGTTCACATTCCCTGCCGTAACATTGACCCCTACAAATTCATTGGCAGTAGAAGCAGATTGAATGCTCAAATTCTTAATTGTATTTCCTTGTACACTACTGGCAGTAGTTGTACCCACACTTAAATTTATACCATTAAATACGTTGGTTAATGCACCAGTCAATGTCCATTTACTAATTGTTACTAAAGCGTTTGGAGAATCTCCTCCAATACTATTTCCACTCACGAGAAAATTATTACCAGTAGCCGAGTTTGTAATATTGATGGCCGTATGCGTAGCGGCAGTGGTAGCTGTTCTTGTAGCTGTTTGATAAAAACTATTATTACTTATTGTCCAATCGGTATTTCCTGTTGAAATAAAAATTCCGTTTGTTGCGGCAGCGGCGGCAAAGAAATTAAAGATATTACAATTGGAGATTGTATTTCCACTGTTGTTGAATGCTACAGAAGTGGTAGTTCCTGCTGAATAAATACCGTTACGTGCTGTTAAAGTCGGTGAAGCTGTTGCTGCTGCACCACAATCAATATTACACAAGTCAATGGTATTTCCATCATTACCCGTCGTTCCGGTAGTAGTTAAAAAATTAATGACACCTGATGTGGCAGAAGGAAATAATGATTTGAATGTACATGATTTGATTGTGTTACTTGTTGCATCATTAATGAATTGCAAGGCCGAGCCACCTGTGGTGCTTGTATTAGAAATTGTCAATGAGTTACTTCCTGTGTTTAGTCCATTGATAGTAACACGATCTGCACCATTTAAGTTGATAATCGGTGTAGTTAAAGAACCTGAAATTGTACGAGCAGCTCCACCTGATGGAGAAATGGTTAAACTTGTCCAAGTTCCTGATGCAGGTTGATTCAAAGCAGCAGTGGCTGTTTCTGTGGTATTACCCGTAATACTAATTGTCACATACATTCCGGTTTGATTGGCAACTAAATTCAACGCATCAAATGCGAGTTTGAGGGTTGTATAATTTCCATTGGCAGCGCCAGCAGAACCTGAAACGGTTACTTGGGCTATGGATTTAAAATTCATTAAAAAGAAGAGCATGGAGAAAAAGGACAACTTGATGTTTCTCCTGAATAAAGTAGTAGAGTTATTCATTGTAAATTAGGTTTAAGATTTAAAGATAGGTTTACAAAAGTCTTTTGTTTGATAAGCTTGTTTGTATTAACAAAGTAAAATTTTCTCGAAATATGGAATTTAGAATTAAGTCAAAAAAGCCTTTCACAATTCTTATGCAATATTATGTTATATTTAAATTACTGTCCTTTAATATATTATTCTTAAATTCTTTTTCTTAAAAAATGTCGAATTTTGTGACTCTAATCGTAATTTTTCAACAATGATACAGTGTTTTTTAGCCTGAATAATACATAACGAACTGTTTTTTGAGGTTACTAGTGGCAACGATAGAGCGGATACCCCGCATTCCGAGAGGCTACACGAAATTGAATACTTTTTATACAATTCATAGCCGATTCGGAAGAGGAGTATGAGCGATAGCGTGTCTGCCACCCAAATCTCTATTACTATCTCATTAAAAGAACATCTCCTTTTTTGACATATACTTTACCATCAGTTAAACACTTATATCTAAAAATATAGAAGTAGGTATCCATGTTTTGCTCAACGCCATAATACTTTCCATCCCACTGGGCTTTTGGATTAATGGCTATCCACATTCTATTTCCCCATCGATTATAAACTTCTAATTGAATTAATTCGATACCTGCAGTAGTTACAACTTTAAAGAAATCATTACTTCCATCATTATTTGGAGAAAAGGCATTCGGAATAAAGACTTCTTCGCAACAAATACCAGGTTCTATGTATACTGTATCTTTTACGGTGCAACCTATTTCGTCGGTCACCGTTAAAAAGTAATAACCGAATTCTAAATCCTCTGCCTTGGCTGTAACCTGTGCAGGGCTTGTGCTCCAAACAAAGGTATAAGGCGCTGACCCTCCAGTAACATTGGCTCTTGCCCAGCCTTCATAGCCAGTACCAAAGCAAGACAAATCTTGTTTTGAAATGCTTACATCTAAATAATTGCCTGATTCTGTAATAGTAAATGCCGTATCAATATAACAACCATTTGAATCGGTGATAGAAATCGTGTATACCCCTAATTGTAAATTGTCGAATACACCTGTTTTATTAATGCCTAAACCTGGTCTAATTTTATAAGTATATGACCCAGTACCTCCGCTTGCATTCGCTATTACTTTTCCTACCGAAACACCTTTACATGTTATCGGTAATACATTTAAAGTGGCTGTAATTTGTCCAGGCGCTAAAATAGTCAAGCTAGTATCTTTTTGACATCCCACAGAATCTGTGATAAGCACTGTATACAAGCCTTTAGGAAGTTGTGTAAATTGACCTGGATTATTTTGCATCCCAAGACTTGGAATTAATGTATACAATACGGGCCCTTGAGCTCCATTGGCAGTAAGTTCAATTTTACCATTCATGTCTGTACTGCATAAATTATTTTCAACAACTACTGAGCTAAGGGTGATGGCCATTGGCTGCGTTATGACTTGAGCAATTGTGGTTGTACATCCATTTGCATCTGTCACTGTGATACTATAATTATTTGCAGACAAGCCGGTGAAGACTCCATTTGTATTTGATATGTTTCCAGGATTCAATACGTAGTTAAATGGAGGGAGTCCACTTGTAATTCCATTTAATGAAATTGCTGCATCATTCAATCCATAGCAAGTCACATTTTTAAAACCAAGTCCATTTATACTTGGTGAGTTTGGTGCTGCTAAACTTACACTACTTGTTGCTGTGCAATTGTTTGCATCACTCACAGTCACTGTATAGTTTCCAGAACCTAAGTTTGTAAACGCATTGCTTGATTGACTAGCACCTCCAATTGAATAACTTAAGCTTGGGGTACCACCATTTGCAGTGATATTCATTGAACCATTGTTACCAGGTACACAATTTGGATTGGTGCTTTGGATACTCGTGATGCTTATCGCACTTGGTTCGGTGATGTTTACTGTTGATGTGACGGTACAGTTATTGGCATCCTTCACACATACCGTATAAGTACCTGCGGATAAGTTCGTGAAGCTATTTGTGCCTTGGTAAGTATTGCAGTTATCGTTGCTATATTGATAAGGACTTGTGCCACCTGTTACGTTTGTTACCGTGATAGCTCCATTGCCTTGTCCATTGCAACTGATATTGCTTGAGCTTAAACTTGTGATGCTAGGTGAGTTTGGTGC
>CAZSUF010000188.1:0-7986 GCA_964609875.1 uncultured Bifidobacterium sp. | reverse complement strand
GATATATCTGAAGTTGATAAGCCTGTACAAGTTGTTATTTGAGTTGGAATTAATTTGTCAACAGAAGTGCCATCTCCATATTCGCCGTGGGTATTCCATCCCCAAGACATTAATGTTCCATTAGATTGAATAGCTGAACTACTAAAAAGACCTGCTATGACTTGACTATACGTGTTGCCGGTACTAATTTGTGTTGGCAGGTTACTGTTGACTATTGTTCCATCGCCTAACATGCCGAAAGCATTGTAACCCCATGTCCAAAGTGTACCATCATTTTTTAAAGCAAGCGTGTGCTGTGCTCTTGTAGAAATATGCGCCCAATTGGTAGCCACTCCTGCTTGTGTTAATGTGTTGGAATTTGTATTTGTACCATTTCCTAATCCGCCGAAAACATTATTCCCACATGCCCATATTGTACCATCTGCTTTTAGTGCAATGGTATTTTCATTACCCCCCGCTATTTCTACCCAATTATTTGCAGTCCCAATTTGAGTAGGTATCAGTTTATCCACTGTAGTTCCGTCTCCTAATTGACCAAAAAGATTGGGGCCCCATGACCATAATGTGCCATCATTTTTTAAAGCAAGCGAGTGTGATCTTACTGAGATTTTAGCCCAATTTGTTTCACTACCTACTTGAGCGGGTGTATTTCTATTGGTAGTCGTGCCATCACCCAATGATCCATTTTGGTTTAATCCCCAAGACCATAAGGTTCCATTATTTTTTAACGCCACACAGAACCATGAACCTGCAGATATGGTATCCCAATTTGTTTCAGTTCCAATTTGAATGGGTGTTGATTTGTCTATATTTGTACCATCACCCAATGCCCCATATAAATTCCATCCCCATGCCCAAAGTGTGCCATCGGTTTTTATAGCCATCGAAAATTCATCCCCTGCAGCAACTTGTTTCCAGTCTGTACTTGTTCCAATTTGAGTGGGTACTAATCTATTAATATTTGTACCGTCTCCAATTTGACCATGACTATTATGTCCCCAAGCCCAAAGTGTTCCATTGTTTTTGATGGCAAGCGAATGAGTATTCACCGAAATCCTAGACCAACATTGAGCATGAGTAAAAATGCTCATTAAAATAAATCCTGATATTAGTATTATTTTTTTCATAACCCCTTTATTTTATTATAATGTAAATGTACAGTTGATATATAATACAAACCCTACCCAATAAAGGGTATTTTGCTATTCATGATAATCATGCTTGAATTGAAATTCAATTATTATAATTACTTCATGATATTAAGCAGGTAGCGCTTAATGCATAAAAAAATATTGTGGCATAATCTAATACATTTGGATAATGCTATTTGAATTCACTACCTATTTGATGGAATTCAAACCAACCTCTTCTTTGTAAAACGCCTATAAAGAATGCTACATGATATTTTACAACATGTAGTTCTCAATTTGAGCCTAAGATAAAAAGTTACAAAATACCTTTGTCTTAATTTACTAAGTATCACTTTACTCTGCTAGGATAACGCTAGGAGGATAGAAAGAAACAATAGAAAATTGTTCTACCTTCACGCCCTTCAAAGTTATTTGCTGCTTTTTATTCACAAGAATATGATATATAAAATCCTAACAGTTACTTTCCTTTCAAGTTTCGAAATCTATGTGGCCATTGCTTCAGGCATGGCATTTAAATTATCGCCACATATTATTTGCTTAGCAACCTTAACAGGCGGAATTGCAGGTGTTTTTATAGCTGCCTTTTTAGGTGATAAGATCAAAGAATTTATAGCCAAATTCAAAAAGCCAAGTACGACGCCAACTGTAAAAAAAGAGGGCGCCAAAGAAAAATTTCTATTGAAACTTTGGCATCAATATGGAGTTTTTGGTATTGGTTTTATAGGTACATTTTTGCTGGGGGCTCCTGCAAGTATTGGAATCGGTTATAGCTTTGGTGTACAAGCCAAACAACTTGTAAAACTTTGTCTGTTTGCTGTTATAATCAGATGTGTGGCTTATTCCTATTTCTTTGATTATTTGAAGAATTTATTCTGAGCAGTTTTGTATTAAAAACAAACCTAACTTTACAATACTTCTTCATTTTCTTAAACATATTATCCATCAACACATGAAAAAAATAATATTCGCACTTATAGGTTTATTATATACGCAATCATTGTTTGCACAAGTATATGACAACTATCTTCAATTAGATAGTAAACAATATTCACCAACAATTACTGACTTTGAAAAACTTCCTAATAACCAAATGGTCTATAGCTTGATTTTAGGTGACAGCACAAAGGCTATGCCAATGAATAACAATTTCTATAATGAGCCCGTAGCCAAAAATCCAGGAAGTGGTGTACTAGTGATGTCGCCTAATAATACAGTTGCTTGGTCTTATAGCTGGATGCCCGAAAATTATTTGAATGATTTTATCTACATCTATCAAACCCTTGTTGACAACATGGGCAATATTTATCTTTCTGGAAGATATAGAGGGCTTGTAGACATGGATCCTACAAATGGAGTACAAATGTTTCAACAAACAAATCCAAATGATGCAGAAGGTTTTTTGATTAAATTGAGCATGAATGGTAATTTTATCTGGGCAAAAAAATTTGGCAACACAAGTGTATCTGGAATGTACTGCGATTTGTATCTAGGACAAATACATTCAAATGGCAATTTAGTTTTTGGAGGTAGTTTTAAAAAGTCAGTGGATTTTGATCCCGGACCTGCCAATCAAGTAGTCAATGCAAACTGCTATAATAGCAACGCATTTTTTCTAACACTAGATACTGCTGGAAATTTCATCAATGTGCACACTTTACAAATTGATAGTAGCGCCTCCCTATCTAGTTTCACGATAGATAGTCTTGGAAATTATTATGCCGTCTATTCTTATTATGGCACCATTGATGTGGACATGGGTGCTGCTACCACTAGTTACACCTTACAAAGTGGCTATTATAATTCTTGTATTGCAAAATATAATTCCAATTTCAATCTACTTTGGTCTAAAAATTTCGGAGCAAATATGTATTCAGTTCAACTTTGTCCCAAAAACAATCAGGAATTTTATTTGTATTCTTCCTTTACAGACACCATACAGCTCAACAACAATACCACAGTATACGCAAATGGGCCTAGTGATTTTTTCGTAGAAAAATGGAGCACAAGCGGTAATTGTATTTGGTCAAAAACGATGGGAGGTAACAAGGCTGATGACATTCGTGATGTGAAATTTCATCAAGGTAAACTATATTATTTATATACTTATGAGGATTCATTAAATACAAATACAGGGGGCAATGATACCACTTTATATGCACATAAAACGGACTTAGCTTTATCTATGCTTACCGAAAATGGAATTCATATCAGTACCGCAGAAATAAAATCAGACTCAGCCATCTCTGCTCTATGGGCTAAATTGCGATTGTATAACAACGAAATCTATTTTAATTTCAGCGAAAATGGAGTTGCAGATATAAATCCAGAAATAGCGACTCAAAATGTATCTGCAACTTGGACTTCACCTTATACCACCCTTGTCGTAAAATGGAAAGCTAGCCCAACAGATATAAAAGATATTTCAAAGAAGGATGCAAAAAAGATACAAATTTGGCCCAACCCATCTCACGATCAATTTAATATTCAAACTCCATCCGATGGCGTTATAACCGTTTATAATAGCAACGGAATTCTTATGAATAAAATAAAAACAACCCATGCACTTTCAATTATTTCTTTCCGCGAATATGCCCAAGGAGTTTACTATCTTTATTTCCAGGCCAATAATAATCAAGAAGAAGTTCAAGCAACTACACTAATTTTTCAAAAATAGATAGAGGCCTTGATTGGCAACCGATAATACCAATGTGATTTGTGTCGCAGACCAAATCTTATCCCGTACTTACGGGAGTATATGCCGATGGTTATTTTGTTAAGAACAATTTGAGGTACGAAAAATTGGTCTGCCTGTGCCGATGATATTGATGTTGATGACGAAGGAAGATTACAGCAATACCAAACGGTGCTACAAAATTCCAAACGGCATAAAATACACTCGAGCCAAAAATACAATATACTAAACAGACTATCTGGAATTAGCAAACCTAACGCCTAAACCAACTATTGCTTGCAAGGCAATATTATTGACAGTTGCTGCGCCATCTACAATGGGTGCTTTGGCTCTTGCAAAGGTTGCTTTAAGTTCTGTATTTAAATACATCCTTCTTCTAAAAAAATAAATCTGCTTGGCAATGGCAGTATTATATACAAAGCCTCGTAATACATACCCTTTGATATCAAAACCTGGCCCTTCGGGATAGACTTTATTTCGAATCGTACTTTCAGGATGCATCAACACACTGCCTATACCATTGCGAAATATGAAATATTTAAACTTATAGCCATAATTGAGTGTTAAAATATTAAACCCATGTGAAATTCCAAAACGTTGAATGTCGGGATGCTTATTTTCTAAATAAAGTTTATGATGTATGGCCTCAAACTCAATACTATGCTTGTTAATATGCTTGCAAAATCTCCAATCCCAATAATAAGGTGATATAAAAGGTTCACTATAAAATTTGGCTTTTTTAAAATAAATATCTGGATGCCCGTTTTGTTGAATTCGCAAAGGTAATGGTAAATTACCCGCCCATCCACCATGCAATTCAAAAGTCCAATAGCGTTGTCCTTGAATACTAAGGCTAAAGCAAACCATCAAAATGATGGGCATAATTATGTGAAAAAATTTCTTCTTCATTTCAAAAGATGCAAGTTACCAAATCAAATTTATATCACCATTTAGACACTTGCTTTTCAAGACTAATAATTTTAAACTCAATTCAAAAAACTTGTAATACTTAAAACAAAGTAACTTTCCCAACAAGTCCAATTATAAAGAAAGATGATTGACAGGCGTGAGACATACAGCTTGTCTACTCATAATGCATCATAATAATTCTCTTTCAAGTTACTCATACTTTGCCGCTCAATTGTCACTTCAATGCCTGCTATTATTAAGCTGTCCATACATTTCCAAAGTGTAGAACTTTCGAAAAGATATTTAGTGACCCACCGTATTCAGATCAACTTTAAAGCCTACAAATCGATCTTTTTCAAATACAAGATAGCGTGCACCAATATCTTTCTTACCTTTCTTCTGTCCAGTAAGTTCTAATGTAAATGGATCTATACATTTAGTAGTTTTCTCTTGCTTATAAAACCGATGATCCATAGTAAACACAGGATATTCTGTATTATTCATGTTTTCAATTGTTGGAAATTCTAAATACTCAGCAACTATAATTGGATGATACCCTTTTTGTAAACAAGTATTCACAAACATACTGAGTGGTACACAATGATCACCATGACAATGAGGAGCCCACATATAAACAATTGATTTTGGATGCTGATTCAAGCAAGTTTTTAATTGTGAGGCATTCACTGTATACACTAAATCTTGATTCTTCTTTGAACAACATTGCTCATCATTAAATATCACTTTTGCTTTCGAGGCAGAATCCAATTTCTCATACTTGGCAGAACTTGGAAACTTGATGACTATACATGAATTTAAAAAGAACAGACTTCCTAATAATAATATTATGCATGTTTTCATATCCGTAATTTAATGTAGTAATAATACGATGTTTTCTTTAAAAATTAAAGTCCAAAAATCTTTAATTTCATAAAACCAATTGCATCAATAACCCAACAAAATTTAATTATTCCAAACATCCAAGTATAGCTCATAACCCAAATACACTCAACTCAACTTCTCCTTAATCCTTTCTATATACTTTTGTTTGAAATAATAATCTTTCAATAGTAACCCATCAGCTTCTGTCAAAACTAATTCTTCTTGTAAAAAATAAGATGCCACTTCATCAAATACTTGTTTCTCTATGGAAGCAATTTCTGTTTTCAGTGTAGCCATTTTCTCCACATCAGGTTCGAATTCGAGTTCCATCAATTGCTCATTGATATCCATCATCTCCCCTAAAAACTGGGGTGTTAAGGTCTGCTTCTCATCATCCGAGATCAGGCCTTTCTCTTGTAAGATGTAGGCAAGTCGCTTAGTTGGACTTTCTAAAATCAATTTAGCCCGATTAATCTGAGCAGTCATAAGCTCAGACTCTTCTTGAACTGCGGCACTGGCTAATGTATAATTGTCGGGATGATATTGCTTACTTAAAACATAATACTTTTTTAAAATCTCAGTAGCATCCACCTTTAGAGATACAGGAATTTCAAACAGTGTGAAGTAATTCATATAGATTCAATTAACTTTACGGACTTAATTTTAATACTGCAATGATACGAATAGGAATTGTTAGAGAAGGCAAAACACCCAAAGATAATAGAACCCCATTCTCCCCTAAACAATGTAAAGAAATTTTATCTCAATATCCTGAGGTAGAAATACTTGTACAACCCTCTTCTATTCGTTGTTTTACCGATGAAGAATACCAAGCTCAAGGCATTACTTTGCAAGAAGATCTAAGTCAATGCGACATTTTATTTGGCGTGAAGGAAGCCTTAATCGATACCCTCATCGAAGGTAAAACCTACTTATTCTTCTCACATACGAAAAAGAAACAAGCCCACAACCAAAAATTAATGCATGCCCTCATCGAGAAAAAAATTAGACTGATCGATTATGAATGTCTAACTCACGACGATGGACATCGAGTGGTTGGATTTGGCTATTGGGCAGGTGTGGTAGGAGCACATAATGGATTACTCACCTACGGCAAAAAGACCAAGCTCTTCGACCTTCAACCTGTGCATACGTTTAAAAACTTTCAAGCCTTAAAAGATTCGTATGAATTGTTTTTTGTTCCTCCCATCAAAATTGTCTTAACAGGTTCTGGCAGAGTTTCTACAGGTGTATTAGACATTTTAAACTATCTAGATATTGCAGAAGTTTCGCCTGAAGATTACCTCAAAAAATCATTCGATTACCCTGTGTTTACACATCTAAAAGGTAAAGATTTATATGAACGTAAATCAGATCTTGGATATAGTCGCGAAGATTTTCATGCACATCCCGAAAATTATAGATGCAAGTTTTTGCCTTATGCAAACATCACAGATATTCTCATGAATGGCATTTATTGGGAGGAAAAAATAGAAAGACTTTTTGAATTGCAGGATATCAAAAATCCTTCTTTTCACTTAGGTGTAATTTCTGATATTACTTGCGACGAAGATGGTTCAGTACCTTGCAATATAGGCTCTACCACTATCGAAAATCCTGTATATGGCTTTGATCGAGAAACCTTAACCCGCACTGAGGCTTTTCTTCAAGGCAATCAAACCATCGATATCATGGCTGTTGACAATCTTCCCAACGAATTGCCACGTGATGCATCGAAATATTTCGGGGGCTATCTGATTACCTATATTCTTCCGGATTTAATTCATCAGGTTAAAAGTTCAGTTCTCGATAGAGCTACCATTTGTGACGCTGGAAAACTAGGCTCCCATTTCGACTATTTGCACGATTACGCATTTGATTCATAAAACTATTCTTCTGAAATAAGGTTGATTTATTTGGGCGGCACACACGCTATTCGCTACAAGTCCTCTCCCGAATCGGCTAGACTATGTCTTAAAAATAATCAAGGTAAAGCCTCTCTGGATGCGGGCTTTTCGCTACTATCGTTGCCGCAATACATATTACTATATAAGAATCTTATTCACAATGTTTATCTATTAAGTTTCTGTATAAAGGCTTTTTGACCACTCATGAAATTCATCTAATATTTGCACGTTTCTAAACATGGTTTAATGTGAAATCATCATGGATGGGACGGCCTAAGATTCAAGGCATTAAAAAATATTGAGATCGAAGCCAAACTTTTATCCACTGTTTGAGCACAAACGAATGTTGTTATATGTCGAATAACTTTATGTGCGAGTTTGGATAAAAGTGGCGTAGATGAGATAATTTTTTTTGCCAAAGAATCTTCAGCCTTGATTTTTTGCT
>CAZSUF010000187.1:7732-7996 GCA_964609875.1 uncultured Bifidobacterium sp. | reverse complement strand
GGATTAAACCTATGTTAGAAATTGTTGAATTGACCTGTTTCATATGTATTGTTTTAAGTGAACTGATATTGATTAGTTTGTTTTATGAATAGTATAGGTGGCCAAAGTTTTATCCATTTGAACAGTGAGATTGTATAAGCCAACACTTAAACTACTCAAGTTCAAACCTATTTTTTTTGATGAGGGTGTACAATCACCTTTGAAAATTTGTTTGCCATTCATGTCTGTGAGTGAATACTGTAATTTGTTAAATTGATCATCAAC
>CAZSUF010000187.1:3639-7722 GCA_964609875.1 uncultured Bifidobacterium sp. | reverse complement strand
CCTAACTTAGAAATAATGGTGTTGACTTGTTTCATAAATGTAGTTTTAAGTATAAAATTTGTTAGTTGTTTTTTTGAATGGTATAGCTGACATGTTGTTCATTCAATTGAATGCTTAGGTTGTATAATCCATTACTTAATTGATTTAAGTTAAGGCTTACTTTTTTTGAAGAGCTGTTACTAACTCCATTGAAAATTCTTTTGCCATTCATGTCTGTGAGTGAATACTGTAATTTGTTAAATTGATCATCAACAACTTCTATCCAAAGTTGTTGAGAGGTAGGATTTGGATAAACCTTAACGGCATGAAAAAATTCTTGCTGTGTGGCTGATTGACTCACTTTATTTAAAGAGAAAGGTTGAAAATAACCTTGGGTAACAATCAAGCCAGATTGTTGAATGGTCTGCACCAACACCATGTCGCCTATGGTATAAGCATGTTCTTTTCCATCAATGGTTTGTGAATGGCTTGTGGCGTTCAAGCTTTGTTGAGCTTTAATTTGTTGAACCCCAAATACCAATAACGTAAATATCAAGCCACGTTGTAATGTTTTCATTTGTTGTATAGATTTAAATTAGAATCTGAAGATCACCGAATCAACCAAATAGATAATCCAATTTTGCTTCTTGCATCTCTTTTGATATAACAATTCAAAGGTGCAACTACAGCACAAATTATTTTTTGAAGATAGATATACGATATTGACTAGTAGATAATTGATGGAATAGGGTGGTTGAGTGAAATGCCCAAAACAGACTTACCAATATAAAACATAGAAAATATTTAGTTGGCTTGGCCTATGAATAGACTTGAAACCTATACACAAGACATTATTTCACTTTGTAATGCCCATAAGCTGAGAAGCCGAAATGCATTTGGTTCAGTTTTAACTGATAAATTTAATATGGGAAGTGACATAGTCTTTATTCTAGTTTTGCGAATATGGATGTTGAAGATAATGTTGGCAATTATTTTGATTTCAAATTTGCCTTGCAAGATATCTTGAAAGGAGCTATAGATTTACTTTAAGAGAAGGCAATTAAAAATCCTTATTTTAGACAATCTGTTAATCAACAAAGACAACTTTTATATGGACAATTATGTTAGAGAAAGACTTTATGTTTTGGCAGCTAAATGCTCGTGCCGACTATATTTGTCAGCATGTCACTTAGTATAAATTATGCACAGTATTCACTGAAATTTTATTTTCTCAGGGATTTTATTTGTTTCGTACTCGGATGTACTTTACCCGATGATTTTGTAGGGAAGCCAATAGGGTTTTTTGGTTGGACAATCTTCCTTTTGTCTTCCTTGATTTCATTAATTAATTCAAAAATGCTTTCTATTTCACCATCGTGCATTTTTACATCAAAGCCAATATGGGTAATCTTTTTATCCAATTGTTCTAATTTTATAAGTACGTCTTTGTTACTTAAAAGCAATTCTCTTAGTTGTGTAAAGATTTCAATAATTCTGATACTAACCTGTATAGCTTGTTTGCTTTTTAACACGTTTGCTAACATCAATACGCCATGTTCAGAAAATACATTTGGTAGCGAACCACCTAATATTTGTTTGGAGGGTATCGCATTTTGCGACACCATGGTTTCTACCTCTTCGCCTGTTAATTTGAACATAAAGCTTATTGGAAAGCGTTCCATATTCCGTTTTACTTGCTCATTTAATCGCCTTGTTTCAACCCCATACATTTCCGCTAAATCTCTGTCTAGCATTACTTTCTGCCCTCTAATCATGTATATTTTACTCATGATTAAGTCTTTTTGAATACTTACGTTTTTTGCCATCACAATTTGCTATTTTGTAAATATAATATTTCCATCAGTTCTCATGAGTTTGCAACGAAAGAACTTCAATATCTTTTCTAATTTATTCATGTTATGCAAGACGCTATACTAAGAATTTCATTTCTAACAAACCTTTTATATCCTAAAGTTCGAGGTTTGCAATCTCGAACTCCGCTCTCTGCTCTTGACAATGTCGAATATTATCCGACAGAATATCTCGAAACTCCGTTTTGATGAATTCATCAACCTATTCCACAACAGCTAATGTAATACAATGAATGCCTTCTTTATCTCTTATTTTTTATCCATCGTCTTTGTTCATTGATCTTATTAAAATATAATTATTTTGATCTGCTAACTCAAGATGGCACTAAATGCTTATACTACGGAAAGTTGAATAAGTAAAATTTACTTTTCAGATGGATTAGGGTAATTAAGATTTATTAAATGCACTCATCACCCAGTTAAAAAGCAGAATAAAAATTAGATACTCTTGACATCAAAGTAAAAATTATATTAATTTCACAAAAAATTTTATTAGCATGAAAAAAGTATTAGCCCTTCTTATTTGTGTACTGACAATAGCGTCTACACAAGCACAACGAATTAAAAAATTATCAGGAGATCCTTCGCCTTTGAGTGGTGAAGTGAAAGTAAATGTCAAGTTTACATACGAGAATATGTCTGTAGGTAAATTCGATAAAGAATCTGACTATATCAAGAAGAAGAAAGATGAGGGCAATGAAAAAGAAGCAGGCAAAGGCGATCGTTGGGAAGAATCTTGGAAAGGAGATCGTAAGTCTAGGTTTGAACCAAATTTTATTGATTTATTCATGAAAAATACCCCTTTTGCTTTAGGCGATTATCCAGAGGCAAAATATACCATGATCATCAACACTTCTCGAACTGAGCCTGGATTTAATATTTATGTAACTAAGAGAAATGCAGAAATAGATTTACAAATCAAAATTATTGAAACTTCAAGCAAAAAGGAAATCGCAGAATATACTGTCATGAGATCACCAGGACGCACTTTCGGTGGCAATGACTACGATACAGGACAAAGAATTGAAGAGGCTTATGCCGCTGCTGGAAAGCACTTCGGTAAAGACTTAAAAAAAGATATGAAGTAATGAAATGATACTTTAGCTTAAAAGAAAAGGCTTATTCTCTAGAGTAAGCCTTTTTTTATTTGATTAGGGTTTGCTGAATAACTCATAGGTTGTTCAAATTCAAAGAAGCTGTGGAAGCATAGTACTATTGTACAGGCTTTCGCAGATGATGAAGAAGTTGGGCAATCTATGAGTAGTTTTAAAGAGAACATGCAAGTTTTTATAAACTAGTTTATTTGATTTGATTTTGCCTTGCACTGTTAATATCAAGAATCTTGATGTTAAATAGTCATATGAATTAGTTACACGGTATTCAGCAAACCACAGTTACTTTTTCTTATTCTTCACCGGATTCTTCTTACGCCAAGCTTTGTCTTGTGCTTCTGCTTCTTGAATGAGTTTTTGCCAATTATTTGATTCAGCATCAGACAACGCCTTAGTCAATTGATAATCGCCTTTATGAATCGTCATTACAGTAATCGGTTTTGTGACAAGCTTTTCAACTTCTAACAATAATTCTTTTTCTTCTTCTGCGCAAAATGTAATGGCTTCTCCTTTACGCATACCTCGTCCAGTTCGTCCCACACGATGCACATAATTTTCTGGATTATCAGGTAAATCATAATTTACCACTAAATCGATGTTCGGAATATCAATTCCTCGGGCATTGATATCTGTGGCGATTAATACACTGGTATCACCCTGACTAAATGCTTTCAAGGTAGCACTTCTTTCAGCTTGTTCCTTATCGCCATGCATCACTAAGTTGGCAATGCCCACTCGCTCCATAGCTTTGCTTACGCGTTCGGCTCTGACTTTGGTCCGCACAAAAACTAATATTTTTTTCTCATGTTGTTCTCGAATTAATCTTTCCAAAAAAAACCGTTTATCATCCATGTCTATATAAGCCACAGCATGTTCTACATTTTTCGATACCGGATCTTTAGGCGAAATTTGAATGCGAATAGGTTTGTATACTAATGAATAAGCAAGGTCTTTGATGTCCTCATTAATGGTTGCTGAGAAAAATAAGGTTTGATGTTTTCTTGGCAAGTGCTTTTTGATGTCTTGTATATCTTTATAAAAACCTAGGGCTAACATTTGATCAGCTTCATCTAAGACCAAGAATTCAGTCTCACTAAAATCTATAAAACCTTGAGCTCTTA
>CAZSUF010000187.1:0-3629 GCA_964609875.1 uncultured Bifidobacterium sp. | reverse complement strand
CCAGTATATTTTCCAATGGCTTTGAATACTTCTGTAATTTGTGCACACAATTCTCGCGTAGGCACTAACACCACACAGCGTACTATATTCGCTTCTCGTCGCTGTCCTGCGCGTAACAACAATTCCATGATAGGAATGGCAAAGGCCGCAGTCTTTCCTGTACCCGTTTGGGCAACGGCCATCACATCTTCACCTTTCAGTATTGAAGGAATGGCTTTAAATTGTATATCAGTTGTTTTATGAAATCCTAATTCGTCTAAACTTTGTTTTAAACTATCGGAAATCATATATTTTTCAAACTTCATAAAGTATCAATTGTGGCAAATGTACTACAATCTTTTTTTGACAGGTTTTCTCCCTTTTTTTGCCCCCAATGATCTCTCTAGTCAGTTCATCATTTCACTCGGGGACCTCGTCAAGTTTTGATTTCAGAGGATGTTTTATCAACAGTGCCGGATCGTCAATTCATTCATATTCTTTACTTACTAGGCTCTATCAGATCCCACAAATTCCCATACAAATCTGCAAACACTAATACCTTGCCCCAAGCTTCATTTACAGGTTGACGAATTATTTTTATTTGGTGCTGTAATAAATTTTGATGGTCACGCTCAAAATCATCCGTATGTAAAAACAAAAATACCCTGCCTCCTGTTTGATTGCCTATAGCTTGTCGTTGTTCTTTATTACTAGCCTGAGCTAATAGTATTTTACAGGTACCAGGACCTTTAGGTGCTATCACCACCCAGCGTTTGGTTTCACTTAGTGTAGTATCTTCGATTAAATCGAAATGTAATTGTTGGGTATAAAATTCAATAGCACGATCGTAATCATCTACCACTAAAGCAAATTGAGCAATGTATTGTTGCATATAAATATTTGTAGCAAATAAACAACAAATGATTCAGCTAGGGAAACTATAAGTTGATGTTAAAAATATAGCTTGCCTAATAGACTTAACACGACTTTTAAATTTGATGAATTTAGTTTGCTGAAAATTTTTACACATGAAAAGTATCATTCTAAGTTCCATAGTCTTCATAGGTATGGCAACAACAGCATTTGCACAAGAGCAAACAAAGGGTTTTTATTTGAACCCGAATATTAACTTAACCGCTCGTGAAACTAAACATCGACACTATGATCTGATGGCAATTCCATCCTTAGGTGTCGGTTATTTATGGGGAAGTAAAAATCGACACAATGTATCTATTTCAAGTATTGGTGGATCATTTGATAAACGTAATCAATATGTATTTATGAACGCTAGATATAGCTATGATATTCTCTTACTCAGACGAAAGAACTTGTCATTTTATGTGGCGCCCTCTTTGAGTTATGGCTTTAACTACGGTCATTCAGCTGCCAATTCAGGGAATACATCAGATGGTAAAAGCTATTCTCACAGATTTACTGTTGCCGCAGCTCCTTTGATAGAATACAGTATGGGGAAACGTATGAATCTTACTTTCTCAACACCCATCATTTTAGGTGAAAATTTAATGAGCACATCAAAAACTAAAGTAGGAGGGAATGTGACAAAAAGTAGTAATACACTGACAAATTATATGCCGCGCATAGAAGCGAATATCGGATTGAGGATTAATTTGTTTAAGCGTTAGATAAAAGCGATTTTATATTCATAGGCTAGTAACTAAAAGACTTGATTTGCTTATAGAACTACCTCACATTCGGGGCACCGGATAGTAGCGAAAATCCCATGTCTCGTTCTTCAAAACGAGACATGGATTGCAGCGAATAGCCGGAACACATGATGCCAACGAAGAAGTAAGATAATGCCCCAAAAATAATTGCCGTTAAATATTTCTCCATTGCTGAAGAATAATCTTCGCATCAATCCATGCATCGTAATCACGCGCATAGAGCCATTCTAAATGTTCGCGATTATCCGCTGGAATTTCAAAGTCTTTAATTTTGGGATATACAGGAAGTAAGTGCGATTTGAGCTTGGGAAATTGTGCATCACTATAACCCACATAAGTTTTGTCGCCTTCAAGCACGAGTAAATGGTGTAGAAAATAAGTTCTTTTATTTGTTGAAAACCAAAAAAGCAAAGGCGAAAACAATAAAAAACCTATCGAAAATAAGATGTCCACCAATCTTTTATTTCGCTTAGATAATGGGGTAGTGATTTTGTAAATTAGTTCAGTAGAATATAAATCGCCCGCTGTATTTTTCGAGTTACTTCCGATGATACTATCCGTGCCAGCACTATGAATTTTATATTGTATGCTGGGTCCACAATCTTGCATACATTCAATAATTTGTCCGAAACTTACATGATGTTGAGCGAAGATAATTTCAGACACCTCGTATAAAATCGATAAAGGTTTGATGTCTTTGAGCACACCTAATTGGTAGGCTTCTTTGACGTCAAAAGGACTTAAAGTGCCCAGTATGTTTTTATGGACATAGGCTTTTTCTAAAAGACCTCTAATTTCTTTTTCATCATCAGCCATCCCTACGATCATCACAGATTTGCCTTGTGACATTTCAGGTTCAACACTTTCTACTTTAAGATATTGTAATAATTTTCTACCGAACAAAATCATGAGCGTGCCAAATACAGCACCAAGCACTGTAATGCCTCTGGAGAAACGAATGCTTTCACTCATTAAACCATAAATAGAAATGGTAATCATGCCGCCTATCAGCATGCCTCGCATTAAACGATTGGCTTTGAAAGGCTTGTCGTATCCGCCATTTAAGTAAATAGAGGTGATCCAGATAAGCACATACATTGAAAAAAAACCGATCAACAATTGATTTGAATAATGCGTATCTGTTTTAATATTTTTTATCCAAAGAAATTTCATGGCGATGAGGGAAAGAAATAAAATGCCTGCATCTATCAGAGGTAATTTGATGACAGAAAAAATACGCGCCACAAAAGCAAGCAAGGCTTTCATGTAAATGGCCAATCGAATCAGTAAAACAAACAATCCCTTTTGAGAATGCTTGAAATGTTTTTCAGCAAAAATGATCATGGCTTGATAAAACATTTTTACATAATTCAAACTTCCTTTTTTAGTGCTTTCTCCTTTATAATGAATCACACTCGTTTCAGGGAAGTAAATATTTTTGAAACCAGCTTGTTTAATTTTATAACTCAAATCAATATCCTCGCCATACATAAAATACGTTTCATCAAAACCGCCCACTTGATCAATCACTTTTTTTCGGCATAGCATAAAACAACCCACCAATACATCCACTTCATTAATTTCATCTGCCGATAAATGACCTAAATAATATCGATTAAATGTTTTAGATTTTTTGAAAAATGCATTGAGTCCAGTGATCTTAAAAAAGGCCACGCCTGCTGCGGGAAATCCACGCTTAGATTCTGGAAGGTAAACGCCTTGTCCATCTATGAGCCTACAACCTAAAGCGCCCACGTCTTCATGTGCATCGAGATAGGCTAGGCATTTCACAAAGCAATCTTCAGGGACTATGGTATCAGGATTCAGATATAAAATATATTTGCCTTGAGCTTTTGATACGCCTAAATTATTGGCTTTAGCAAAACCGATATTATCGTTATTTGCGATGAGTACAACATCAGGAAATTTAGTTTGTACCATCTCTACACTACCATCCGTAGACAT
>CAZSUF010000186.1:5150-8026 GCA_964609875.1 uncultured Bifidobacterium sp. | reverse complement strand
CAAAAAGTAATATTATTTTCTACTGATTTTTCTGATGACTTTTTTATTACCTATGCTTAATTCAGCCAGATATAATCCAGCCGGTAATGAAATGATGTCGAATTGTTGTGAGGTCTGCGTAATGAAATGTTGGGTAAACATTTTTCGTCCGCAAATATCGTAAAGCGTTAGATTGGCTTCTTGAGTTTGTATAGGTTCGTTGAGTATAAGTTGAATGAATTGATTAGTTGGATTCGGGAAAAATGCACAATTAATTTCCTGATCATGTTCGTAGGGTAAGCCTAAGGCCACATCCAATACTTGTTTGTAATAAGAAACGCCTCCTAAATCATTTCCAACAACCATATCATATTTCCCATCTCCATCTATGTCGGCAATGGCCGGAACAGAGCGCCCTGTAGTTTGTATCATTGAATAATTAGAATCTACTTGGTTGAAAGCACCGAAATTATTTTTAATCGAATCGTATCTTTCTAATGTGCCATCAATATTTCCGATCACTAAAAAGTCTTTTCCCGTATTATCCATTTTGCCAAAGAAGGGTGCTGCATATCCGAAAAATTGTCCGTCTGCACCTGCTTTGAAATTGCCAATTGAA
Organism: uncultured Bifidobacterium sp.; assembly: GCA_964609875.1. Taxonomy (GTDB): domain Bacteria; phylum Bacteroidota; class Bacteroidia; order Chitinophagales; family Chitinophagaceae; genus OLB11. The sequence continues at coordinate 7,428 of CAZSUF010000186.1, read as the reverse complement.
ATAGTTTTTAAGGCTAGTTTTTTGTTGTTGTTCGAACTTGTATCTTCATAGTAAGCCAATGTGCCTGCTTTATTACCCACTAATAAATCTGTTTTTCCATCTTCATTAAAATCAAAAACAACAGGCATGCTATAACTTGTAACTGTTATATTAGGAATGCTATCCGTGAGGTAAAGAAAATTAGGAGCAACCGTATTTGAGTTGGTAAAATTTTTATATACTGAAATACTTCCATGTATATTTCCCATCACCAAATCATCTACACCATCGCCGGTTACATCGCCAAAAGTTGGGAAAAGACCTTTAAGATTTTGGCTACTTAAATTTAAAAAATCTTTGGTGATTAATTCGAAACTGATATTTACATAGGTGCTTGTGTTTCTGTAATAAGCCAGTTTGCTTATCATGTTTTTGGTTTGATTATCTAAGTAACCTTCAGTGCCAATAAAAAGATCTTTTTTGCCATCCTTATCAAAATCAAAAAAAGTAGGATAGCTATTAGAGCCAACATCTATCATATCTGGCGTTAATAACGAATCGTGTTGATACACAAAATTAGGGGCAAGGTCTGTTCCTGTATTTTTATAAAAAGAAACTGCATGATAATTGGCTGAATTTAAATTTTCAAAATGAGGACTAAATAATAAATCCTTATCTCCATCATGGTCGATATCCAAATGCGCTGGCACAGGCCATGTAGGCATTTGAACTTGAAGTCCATTTTTGTTGTATAATGTATCTTGGTCAATGATCACATCGGCACTTAAAGTGGAGGCGCCATTATATAAAACTTGCACATCATCAAAAGAAATATTTCCTCCAACCATATCAATGTCCTGATCTCCATCTATATCGAAGTGAACGATACAATTTCCAGTATGCCGCGTTTTTTTGTTTGATCCTTCACTGCCTTTACAAGTAATACCAGTTGAAACGGCTCGATTAATGCCTTGATAAAATTTTCCCCAACACTTTTCGAAATAAGTCATTTTCATAGTGTCGCATGGGAGTCCATCTTCTATGGCCATATTTCTATAAAAAACTAAGTTGGCGCCTAATACATCAAAGGCTAATACATCAATATCTCCATCTTCATCAACATCCAGAATACTGGGTACATCACTGGGTTGAACATATACATTCACGGGACCATTAAAACCAGGAAAAAAAAGATCTTTGTAAAAATTAAATTTGAGTTCATTGTTTTGGTAATAACCTTTAAAGACTGAAACACCATACACACCTTTATGAAACAAGTCAGTGATACCATCACAATTATAATCAAGCATTAATAAGTAGTCGTCGATTTTCGGAAAATTTTTCTCGAATTCTGGGTGATAGGCATATTTGATTTCTCCATTGACACCTATGTTTAAAAATGTTTTTAATAAGCCATTTTTATTGATATCAAATAAAATTAAATCTTTTTTGCCATCCTGATTTAAATCGGCTAGATTCAATTGAGTGGCATTGACACCGCCACACCATGGCGAACCCAATGGAAGTGCATTATTTGTAACCACAGGTGTTTGAAATGGCATATATACTTTACCTTGGGCTTGAGCAAGTAATTGATTGTTTAAGCAACCTAGAAGGCATGTCAAGATAAAAATGAAAGGGGCGTATTTTTTTGTCATAGTATAAAGATAAGTCAGAAAAATAAAAGACACGCTATTAACAAAAATGGTTAGTACAATGATTGCCTCAAAGAATCCTTATTGGGCAATAATTTGTATGGTTTGTCTTGTTTTCTGAGAAAGCAAAATAGTCCTGTTTTTAAGTTCTTCATTCAATATTTCATCTGTATAATGCCGCACTGTAAATAGAAATAAATGCTCATTTCGTTTCACATCATATTCTTCTTGTAAGCGCAGTAATAATTTCTCCATTTTTTCTGGGTTCGAATCTATACAAGCAACAAAGCTAATAGCCGCATTTTGAATTAAATTAATTTTGACCTTACATTCATGAAATAACTCATAAATCTTGCTCAAATTATCTTCAGTAATAAAAGAATAATCTCTTGTATTGACTTGAAGTAAAACCTGCTCTTTTTTAAGTACCATAATCGGTGGGTAAGCAATTGGCTTATCACTTTGATGTATGAAGGTTCCAGGAAGTGAAGGGTCTAAAAAGCAGCGCACATAAAGCGGAATATTTTTGTTCTGCAGCGGTTTTATGGTCTTTGGATGAATGACTTGCGCACCATAATAAGCCATTTCTATCACCTCATGAAAAGTGATTTCAGGAATGGCTTGGGTATTCGGAAATATTTTTG
>CAZSUF010000186.1:0-5140 GCA_964609875.1 uncultured Bifidobacterium sp. | reverse complement strand
AATCGCTTCCTTCTCGCCCAAGTGTAACTGTATTATTCTCTTCTGTAGAACCAATAAATCCTTGAGTAATGATGATTTGGTGCAGTTGAAACGCTTTCACACAAGATTCTTGCACAAGAATTTCGGTGCTTTGCCATTGGATATTGGCATCACGATAGGTATCGTCTGTTTTTATTAAGTCTCTCACATCCAACCATGCAGCATCCACGCCTTGTTGTTGCATAAAAGCATGGATAATTCGCGTCGATAAAAGTTCACCTATACCCACAATTTGATCGTAATAATAATCGAAGGCTCTACCATAAGGTTCAGTAAGTACCCATTCAATTTCGGTATATAATTCATGTAATTTTTCAAAAACAGGATGTTGATCTGTTTCTAAAAGTTCCTGTGCAAATTCAGTATGAGCTTGAATAATTTCTTGTAACCCAAGTGCAGCTTTTTCAGTTTCCTTGGCAAAATAGGCATGAGCTATTTGTTCTAAAGCATTCGTGGTTTTTCCTTTGGCCGAAATTACCACCAACAAGGGTTGCTCGGCATGCGCACGAATAATTTGGACAGCATTTTTAGCTCTTTCAACTGTTTCGATGGAGGCCCCACCAAATTTAAAAACCTTCATAGTGTAAAAATGCAAAACTAATTGGATTCGTGGGAATTCATAGGGCTCATTAAAATTTTATGTGAGGCATTAAACTTAAGGTTGTATTATTTATTTGGGCGGCTTACACGCTTTTCGTTTCTAGTCCTCTTCCGATTCGGCTATGAGCTATCGAGTCGGTTTGACATTCCTTTAGCCTCTCGGAATCCGGGCTATCCACTGCAATCGTGGCCGCGGCATCCTATTTCAAACATATTACTCGACTTAATTATATCAATTCGGTATGTCCTATTTGATAATCTAACTAAAACATCTTTTCTTTGTCACTAAACTTAGCAGCAAGTCTGCATGAAAATTTTTACATAGCGTATGGCAAAGAAAATAAATCTCGAATTTAATAAGAACGAAGATGGTATGAAGTTAGCGGTCAGTGATATGAAACGTAAATTAGCGATCATTGAAAAAGGGGGCGGAGAGAAGGCTATTGCAAAACAACATGAAAAAGGCAAGCTCACACCCAGAGAAAGAATTGATTATTTAATTGATAAAGGATCAGATTTTATTGAACTGATGGCTTTTGCCGGTTATGAGATGTATAAAGAACATGGAGGTTGTCCGGCTGGCGGCACCGTATCTGGATTGGGTTATGTAAAAGGTAGACAATGCATCATAGTCGCCAATGATCAAACAGTGAAGGCAGGAGCTTGGTTTCCAATTACTGGAAAGAAAAATTTGCGCATGCAAGAAATAGCCATGGAAAACAAATTGCCTGTGATTTATTTAGTAGATAGTGCAGGGGTTTATTTACCTATGCAAGATGAAATTTTTCCAGACAAAGAGCATTTTGGGCGCATGTTCAGAAACAATGCACGAATGAGTGGCATGGGTATCACCCAAATTGCCGCGGTAATGGGAAGTTGTGTAGCGGGAGGTGCTTATTTACCTATCATGAGCGATGAAACTTTGATGGTAGAAGAAAATGGGTCTATCTTTTTAGCTGGTCCCTATTTAGCCAAAGCGGCTATCGGCGAAGACGTAGATTTGCAAACTTTAGGCGGCGCTGTTACGCACACGGAAATCAGCGGTATTGCGGATTATAAATTCAAAACTGAAAAAGAATGTCTCGATCAAGTAAAACGAATTATTGATAAATTGGGCGCTCCAGAAGTTGCAGGATTTGACAGAATCAAGGCTGTGGCACCGATTAAGGACATGAAAGAAATTTATGGCTTGGTTTCTGCTGAGAATAACAAACAATACGATGTAGTAGAAGTGATAGAAAGAATTGTAGATAACAGCGAATTTGATCAATTTAAAAAAGATTATGGCAAGACAATCGTTTGTGGATATGCACGTGTGGATGGATGGGCAGTTGGTATAGTGGCAAATCAACGCAAAATTGTAAAGAGTGGTAAAAATGAAATGCAATTGGGTGGTGTCATATATAATGATAGTGCTGATAAGGCCGCTCGATTTATTATGAATTGCAACCAAAAGAAAATTCCTTTGGTTTTTTTACAAGATGTGACTGGTTTTATGGTGGGCAGTAGAAGTGAGCATAGTGGCATTATTAAGGATGGAGCTAAATTGGTGAATGCTGTGTCTAATTCGGTTGTACCTAAAATTACCATAGTGATCGGGAATTCATATGGCGCAGGAAATTATGCTATGTGCGGAAAAGCCTACGATCCTCGATTTATTTATAGTTGGCCTAATGGTAAAATTGCCGTGATGGGTGGAGAACAAGCAGCCAAAGTATTATTACAAATTCAAGTGGCTGCGCTTAAAAGTAAAGGAGAAGTGATCACACCGGAAAAGGAACAAGAAATGCTTCAACATATCATTAATAAATACGCCGAACAAACTACGTCTTATTATGCGGCTGCAAGATTATGGGTGGATGCCATCATTGATCCTATTGAAACACGTAAGGTTATTTCTGAAGGCATCAAGGCAGCCAATCATGCGCCTATCGAGCATGGGATGAATGTGGGGGTGTTTCAGGTCTAGGTTTAAGCCTATGAAGTTGAGCCTAGATACAGCCTTTTGCAAGGATTAACAAAAAACTCAAAAAGAAAACCTCAGAAATTTCTCAAAAAGGGAAAAAAGATTACCTTTGCACTCCCTTTGAAGTTCTTATCAATACAATTTTGATGGAATTGGGAGTATCAGCCTTATGGTTGTTACGTTTGAACCAAAAATTTTAAACAAATGGCTAAAGAAATCAGCGGCTATGTAAAGCTGCAATGTAAAGGTGGTCAGGCAAATCCTGCACCTCCAATCGGTCCGGCATTAGGTTCCAAGGGTGTGAACATCATGGAATTCTGTAAACAATTCAATGCACGCACACAGGACAAACCCGGTAAAGTATTACCCGTATTAATCACAGTATTCGCAGACAAAAGTTTCGAGTTTGAAATCAAAACTCCACCTGCTGCAGTTCAATTAATGGAATTGGCTAAGATTAAAAATGGATCCAAAGAACCTAACCGTAATAAGGTAGGTAAAGTAACTTGGGGACAAGTTGAAGAAATCGCTAAAGACAAAATGCCTGATTTAAACTGCTTTACAGTAGAAAGCGCCATGAGAATGGTTGCAGGTACTGCAAGAAGTATGGGATTAACTGTCGATGGTAAAGCCCCTTGGGAAAACTAATTTGTTGGACAAAAATTACATTTAAACATGAAACTTAGCAAAAAAAGAAAGATCGCAGCAACTAAGGTTGATCCTGCAAAAATATATACGCTTGAAGAGGCCACTAAAATGATGAAAGATATCAATTGTACTAAATTTGATAGTTCAGTTGATTTACATATCCGTTTAGGGGTTGATCCTAAAAAAGCAGACCAAGCAATTCGTGGAACAGTAACCTTACCTCATGGTACGGGTAAAACTAAACGAGTACTTGTACTTTGTACGCCAGAAAAAGAAGCAGAAGCTACAGCAGCAGGTGCAGATTTTGTTGGCTTAGACGAATTCGTTACAAAAATTGAAGGTGGTTGGACAGATATCGATGTAATTATCGCTACACCATCGGTGATGCCTAAAATTGGTAAGTTAGGTAAGGTTTTAGGACCGCGTAACTTAATGCCGAATCCTAAAACAGGTACTGTAACTAATGACGTAGGTGGTGCAGTCAATGAAGTAAAAGGTGGTAAAATTGCCTTTAAGGTTGATAAAACTGGAATTATCCATGCTTCTGTAGGACGTGTGTCTTTTGAACCAAAGAAAATTCAAGAAAATAGTCAAGAATTGATTAATGCAATTGTTCGTCTAAAACCTTCTTCTTCAAAAGGAACTTATGTAAAAGGAATCAGTATGGCAACTTCAATGAGCCCAGGTGTTTATGTTGACACGAGAGCTGCCTTAAATTAATCACCTTCTAAACAACTTATTCATCATGACAACAGAACAAAAAAATCAAGCCATAGAGGTATTGAAACAAAAGTTTTCTCAATACAATAATTTCTATATCACCAATACTGAATCTTTAACAGTAGCACAAGTCAACAAATTACGTGGACTTTGCTTCCATAAAGAAGTAGAAATGAAGGTGGCCAAAAATACATTAATCGTAAAAGCACTTCAACAATTGGATGCTGAAAAATATAGCGGTATCATGGATGCATTTCATGGTGTAACTGCCTTAATGTTCAGTGATAGTCCAAAAGAACCAGCCTTATTAATCAGTTCAATTCGTAAAGAATTCAATACAGACAAGCCAATTTTAAAAGCGGCTTTAATCGGTGATGATATTTATTTAGGTAATGAAAGATTAATAGACTTAGTTAATATCAAAACCAAGAATGAATTGATTGGTGAGGTTATTGGCTTGTTGAAATCACCTTTATCTCGTGTTCTTTCTGCTTTGCAAAACAGACCAGAATCAGGCGATGTTGCGCCAGCGGCAGCGGCTGAAACTCCAGCTACTGAAACACCTGCAGCAGATGCTCCAACTGAAGCTCCAGCACCAGAAGCACCCGCTTCAGATGCTCCAGCAGCAGAATAAATATTGCTTCCGTCCTTAAACATACTTTATTATTAAAAAAATTAAAAAATTAAATCATGGCAGACATAAAAAATTTAGCTGAAACATTAGTAGGCTTAACTGTTAAAGAAGTACAAGAATTAGCTGATGTATTAAAAGCTGATTACGGAATTGAACCAGCAGCAGTAGCAGCAGCTCCAGCAGCAGGTGGCGGTGCCGCAGCAGTTGAAGAAAAAACATCATTCACAGTCGTATTAAAATCAGCAGGTGCTGCGAAATTAGGCGTTGTGAAAGTAGTTAAAGATCTTACTGGTCTTGGACTTAAAGAAGCAAAAGATTTAGTAGATAGCGCTCCAGGTAACGTAAAAGAAAACGTGGACAAAGCTACTGCTGACGATATCGCTACTAAGCTGAAAGATGCTGGTGCTGATGTTGAAATCATCTAAGCTATTTCTATTTGCCTTTTATGAAGGTAAATTCAAGATAAAAATGAACCTACAGGCTTGCTTGTAGGTTTTTTTTATGCCCCCAATTAGCATGAGAGTGTAAAGTTT
>CAZSUF010000185.1:6354-8034 GCA_964609875.1 uncultured Bifidobacterium sp. | reverse complement strand
TGTTAGTGCATCAGAATAAAAAATTGCTAGAAATACAGGAAGTACAAACTGATTTTTTAGAGGATCTTTTGAAAGAAATCAAAAAGAAATGAAATTAGAAATGAAAAGCCAACAAGTTGTTTCGGTGAATCGATTTGTGATTCGCATGCTTAAGTATGTAGGGTTTGCGAGTATTTTAATTGCCATTTCAGTAGGCATAGGCATGATAGGCTATCATCATTTTGCAGACATTGGATGGATAGATAGTTTTCATATGTCATGCTTAATCTTAACAGGCATGGGACCAGTTGTTGAGATGAAGTCTGTTGGAGCAAAATTATTCTCCTCGTTTTATGCCTTGTATAGTGGAGTGGCATTTTTGAGTATTACAGCCGTTGTATTTTCGCCAATAATTCATAGGTTATTGCATATACTACATGTAGAAGACGAAGAATTATAGCCAATGTGTTTTACAAATGATTGCTTAGATAAAATCCTAAAGAAATTTGGTTTTGGAAAACAGGTTTTGGAAAAAGTTCTTTGTTGTAATGAATTTGCGTTCTCCAAGAAACACGCACGAATTTTAAAAAGATCGCATGGAAAACATTATTGACATTGACGGTATACTTTTTTGACTCTAACAAACTATTCATTGGGGCAAATGCATTTCCAAAAAACTCCCAATGCACATGTTTAGAAAAATGTTGTATGGGAACCGTAATTAACAGGTTTACACCTAAAGTCGATTTTCTTCTATCTCCTTTTTGCAAGCCGTTAATTTCGGATTCTTGCCGTGAATCGAAAATACGTTGATCTTTAATTTTATCTACCTTGCTACTTCCTAATCCTATATTAAGGGAAGAATTTCCTGGTGCCTGCCATTGTAATCCGCCACTATAAATCACTGCCCCAGGGCTCATAAACCCATCATACAGAAATTTTTCTTGGATACCTGATGAATTTATTCTGAACTTATAAGAATTGAATAATTTTGTTTGGGTGTTTGCTGAAAATGAAAAGCCAATTTTCTGTTTGTAAAACAACCATTGCAAACTATTTTTTAGCGTAAATTGGTCTTGGGTTTTTTGCAGGATGCTATCAAAATAATATTTACAGCCATAATCATTAAACAAATAAAAATCCCAAGAAATTGTTTTATAAGTAATTCGATTTTTCAAATCCACATTATAATAAAAATAAAGATTGTTTACTTCTGTGGGGCTAGGCTGATTGATATGATGAATAGCTGTAACTGTCGAAAAGAAATCGTAATAAAGTAACCAAGAAAAAGTTTTGTTAGCTAAATGAGTAGAATCTAATTCGTTCACAAAATTCAGGTTCTTAGGGAAAAGCCTGTTAGTTTGTTTAAGGTCTTGAAAATTTGATCTACCCAACATACATGATTGTGCATGTTGAATTCTAGCATGCCCCATAAAGAAGCAGGACAATACTAGTAAACATAAAATTCCCGTCTTTTTCATACTCCAATCAATCGCCTCATTTCATTTCTTGCAGTGCAATTTTCTTTCTTATCTACTCATAAATAATGAGGTCATATTTTTCTAACTTTTTTTCAATCCTATATCTTCCCTTGGGAATTATTGTGCCTTTTGGTGCCTGTATAGCTAAAAGAATATCATCAGATAATTGCCAATCTTCTTCTATGATGCAAGTCTTATTATTCAATATGGCGGTTTTTAG
>CAZSUF010000185.1:0-6344 GCA_964609875.1 uncultured Bifidobacterium sp. | reverse complement strand
GACAAAACTGTTTCTGATTTGAAGCTAATTGTCAAGCTTTGACTACTTGAGGCTTGATAATGAATAGAAACTTCTATGGCGCCTAGTTTTTCTGGCGAACAATTAAATGCAAGACCTTTGCAATCTGCCTTTTTGCCGATGGTTACTTTCTTTTCGATTTTACCTGCAAATAAGCTAAGGCAAAATAGCATGGGCATAAGACCTATACCTATTACTTTCTTCATGTCATAATTTTTACTCAATGATATATTTGATTAAGACGGGGATATCATTCTTAGCGGGATAGCCAGAAAAGACTATATTTTGCTTTTCGTCAATCAGAAATGAATAAGGTACACCAATCGGGTCGATTTTACAAACCCTACACAGCGCATTTCTAAACTCAAACCCCTTATATCTATCATCTTTTTTCTTTTCATCAAATTTGTTTCCATCAATAATATATGTGTCCCAATTGATTTTAAATTTAACCATGAGTTCTTCAACTTCTCTTATCTTATGCATTGGTTCTGAACTACATAATATAACATTCAACTTGTCTTGATATTTTGCTTTTAATTTAATGGCATCATTTAAGATATAGCTTGTACCACCGCAATCATTTGTGTAAATGATTACCCAATTGACTTTAGCTTTTGAGGAATCTACTATTTGATTTAGTTTTTCTAGATCAATGAGTTTAACTTTTACCGAGTCGGATAATTCAATGGCTGAGGCATTCTGCGCAAAAAGAAACAGAAGGAAGAAAGGGAAAATGAGGGATTTTTTCATAAAATTCATGTTTAGGCAAATTATCTATTTATAAATCCTTGAATAATCATTTGAAGATATGGAGGCTTATAAGCATCATGGAGACAAATTCAAACAACCAACTTATTGTTTAAAAGAATATAGAGAGTCGGACTCTCTATATTCTAATGTTCCTTTTCAATTTGATCTCTATACTAAATTAATTCATTGCAAAATCTTTTAATATATGTTTATAGAAATAAGCACTATTTTCTTGATACATAATTCTATTTTCTTTAATCATAAAACAAAAATTATCTACATCGAGCTTCTGTCCAATAAATTGATTTGCTAAAATTTGTTTATAATCTTGCAATTCTCTATTCGGTTGTACAATATATGTATTTGCACCAAATTTATTTTTTACAAAATAATATTCTATCAAACCCACAGGTTTTGTGCTTGACGAAAAATAATGTTGCATTAGTTTTGAATCAGAAATAAGTATGAATTTTAAATGATTTTTCTTACAATAATTATTCATCATCTCCAATTTATTTAAGAAGTACTTTGTCCCTTTACACCACGGCTGCCAAAATTGAATAATGGCGTTTGGTGATTCTTTCAGCAATTCAACAAAACTCCCTGAATCTATGGTGGTCACCGTTGCAGAATTAGATAATTTATAGATAATATTAGTATCTGATTTAGAAGCAGTAATATCATTCTGCGCTAATACAATATCATGAAATAAAAATATCAAACAAAAAATTAATATAGTTTCTAGATTCACTCTTAATGTGGTTTAACTTTAATTATTTCACTTTCTAAATTCCCATGGCGATCCTTGCAAACTGATCTTAAATAAATAATACAAAAAGTCTTCAAATAATCATTTCTATAAGAATATAGAGAGAATTACTCTATTTTCCTTGGCTAATATGTAAAATAATTCGGCTAACAATTATGTTCAAATACAAATCACTCACTTATTTTACTCTGTCTAAATTTAGTCCAATAATCAAAATATCTTTATTCAATGCTTTTAATTGTGCATTTAAAGTCTCTAGTCTATTTTGAACAATTCTAAATTTATTTAAACTAATAGACCACCCAACCAATATTTTATACCTTTTATTTTCCAATACTTCAATATGTTGATTCATATCTAGCACACTAGTTTTAGAAACAATTTCATTCAGAGAAAACAAGTCACTATTCATGTTAGTCCTTTTATCTAACGAATCTTTCAAAAATTGCAATACTTTGAACTCGCAATTATCTCCATCAGTTGCTTTGAGTAATTGATTTTCTTTGCCATATACATTCATGAAATTGATTTGAACAATGCTATTAGCTGTTCTTGATTCAAACAAAGCTCTAGATTTAAATTTAAGAATTGCTTCAAACGGATATTGATATTGTTTCACATAGTTAATCAAATCTTGATCAGAGTAATAGACCTCTTTTACTTTCAATTTGAATGTACATCCTGAAAACATGAATGCTTGAATGAATGCAAATCCAATGATTAAAATTAGTCTCATAATTTTTGATTTTATCTGTATTTAAAACATTCAGCTCGCTCTAATTAAGTCGGATAAAGTAATATCCATTTTCGTAATTTACACTTTTTGAGCCCGCCTTGATAATTCCAGACCCTTTATAGTGAATTGCATTTAGGACCTTTTGCGGTATTAGCTCTTCGCTGTCAAGAAAATATGTTGAATTCGCTTTTAAAAACTCCAATTTATCAGGCTGATTTTTACTTAATAAAGCTTCATTGATGATCAGATATAATTTTCCATCTGCACCTTGACCTATTCCATGTTCAATTCGGGTTGGATTACCTTCTTTGTCTTTCAAAATATCTCCTAAACCCCAGTCTTCTACCACTAAACATACCCAAATCGCTTTACATCCTTTTTTGGGTCGCCCGACTTCAAAAGTCCCACTTGCGTGCCAAGAAATTGGCTCTGCAAGTAAATCCATTACAGAAATCAACATAAGCATCAAAATCATCATCTTTTTCATAACTCCTCTGGCTTTAAGGAAAGCCTTACCTCTGCTTTTCATTATTCCTACTCTTACCATGCCTTTTCGGATTCCGGCTTTTAACGCTGCTGGATTTGGCACTCAAGAAAATATGCTTCAGTTGAGGTATTTTCTCTTGAACACCTTCTGTTCATTCTCTTTATTCAATCTCCCCAGGTGCACGCTAGTTCAATTTCCAAACCCAATACAAACTTACAATTTCGCACTATTCAATTTTCGCTTACTTCACATTTGGGTACTTTTACTTCATAATTGAGTCAAAAATGGGGTTAGTTAAGAATGCTCTGTTCATAACGACTTCTACTACTGTTGACTCTTTCCTAAAAAATAAGTGATTATATCACTTGGAATAGTTGTTTTATAACCCCGATACCCATGAAATAAAAGTTTTCCTTCGGGACTAAACAACATTATATATGGAACACCGATGATATCATTTCTGCATTCTTCGCAAACTTGATTTCTAAGCAACAACCCTCTTTTTCTTGAATCTAAATAGGAAGGTATCGATTTGTCTATAATATAAGTTTGATAATTTATCTTGCTTAGAAACAGCCTCTTCTGCAATATCTGTATTAGATAAGGCGCAATATTATCTGAACTAATCATTTTTATATTTAACAACCCAGGATATAAACTATCCGACTTTTTGATATACCTAAATTCATAAGGGCTGCCTTTGCAACCTATGGTAAAAAAAACCAGATACGTAAACTTTCCTCTTTTAGAAATTAATTCCTTCAAATTAGCTTCATTGACATACATTACGGGTATGTCCTCAAATGAATTTACCTTGCCAAGCTGTTCAATATTCGAATTAAATTCAATAGGATTCTTATACTTTTTATCTTTAGCTATTTTCTCTTGCGCTCGATTTAACATATTTGTCATCCTTTCCAAGGAACTAATACAAGAGGAGAAAGAAACAAATATCAAAAGAAGCAAACAAATCCTATTGAATTTAATTATTTTCATGATTACAAGTTTATTATGTTTGGTCTATTTTATTAAAACAAGAAAAACCTCAGTCCATTTATCAACCACAAGATGTACCCGTGAGTATTGAAGAAACAACAGCTTGAATTTAATAAAACCATCATACAATCTTAAAGAGGTAAAAGAGGAGTAAATTAGAATCATAATTCTCCATAAATCAACATTTTAATTAGAATATATAACCTCAACAATTCTCCCATCTGCTTTTTGAAACTTACATGAACTTGCCGTTTTGATTAAATTTCTTAAGACATCAGGCCTATCACATTCATTCGTAGATTTCAAAATATGTTCGAATGATTCATTATTTAAAGAAATCAATTCATCACCGATATCTATACCTTTTAATTCAAATTCACTTTGCTTCAAAATACCAATAACTCTATTTTTGTCATCCACTACAACTTTCATGGGTGTCTTGTGGGGTGTCGCCTTTTGCAATTCTCCATAATAAATTTTCCAGTCTTCAAAATCAATGCATGTACTAAATCTTGAAATTAATCCATAACCTACATTTGCTTTAATCTTTTTCAACTTAGCATTCTCAACAAAAGACACTAAAACGGGTGATACAATCATTTTTTCACCCAGTGCTATAGAATCAAAAATAATATAGGCAGCACTAGAACTCTTCACCAACTTATTCTCCATATCTGTTAGCGCCCCATTTGTAATATACTCGTATTTGCTTTTTCCTTGATAAGTGCTAATCAATCTATCAATACGTGATCTCTCTTTTATTGGGTATTGAATCAAAATATCACCACTATTTCCTAAGTCCCACATTGCTTTAAACTTCTCCCCACCAACCCCTACCTTCAAAAAAGGAATTCCACTCATAGGAATAATACTACTATTGAAATAACCCTTCATGTTAGGCTTATACTCTTTCTCAAAAACATATCTATTTAGGATTGCAAACTTCTGTTCTAATGGATTTAAGTAAAAGATACCATTTTTAAAGATGTCAGACCCTATAGCCCCATTGTAATATTGTTTATTACATGCAAACTTATTTTTATTTAAATTGAAGCATGCGCACTTAGGTTTATTTACTCGAATATTTCCTACACTTAGTTCAATGTTATCGACAAGTTTGCTTTGACTTTCAAAATCAAAATGTGCAGCCTTTAGCACAATGGCTTGGTTCTGATTTTTTATTTTACGGTCAACTATAAAATCTTCATCTATCATACTAGGCGTGCCTGTATCAAGTAAAAACAAACTTGTATCAATACACTCATCTTGCTTTACAACTACCTTAGTATAAACATGATTCTGATAAACTTCATAATCGCCAAAAGAACATAAAGTGTCACTTATCAAATGTGTTTTACAAATTAATTTCAGTTGTTTGACTGTTTTAAAAACCTTACAAGAAGTTTGTAATACAAAAAAAGCTAGAAGATAAATATATTTCATTAAAATAGCTTTAGTTAGATATTGGCAAGGCGTTTGCCTTGCCAATATCTACTTGTTAATTTACTTTGCAACATTTGTATAGGCTACCTTACCCACACCAGATTTATCTAAAAAATAATTACCCGATTTTAAAAATATTTGTTGCCCCAAATCGTTTTCAGCCACTACAATATTAACCGGCACACTTAATTTTCCATCTGAGAACTTGATCCCATATTCCTTCATGCTACTTAGTCCTTCAATTGAAGTATCAAACAACGTATAATAATCAACAACATTCCCATCACCATTCGTACTGATAACTCCAGGAGGCCATAATATATCTCCTAATTTGTCCCATAATAGCCCAATTCCCGCGATGGTTTCTCCAACTCCTCTAATGACTTTACCTATATTATTCCACCATTTGGGTCTTAAGTAATCATCATTTAAATTATCTGAAGGCAAGGTTAAAACTTCACATTTCAAAATAGCTTTACTTTCAATGGAGACTTCCTGTTTCTCCAAACAGTATGATTTATTGGAAACCAATAAACCAACTAGGCTAGCCACAATCATCATCATCTTTTTCATAACTCCTCTGGCTTTAAGGAAAGCCTTACCGCTGTTTTTAAAATTTCCTACTCTTACCATGCCTTTTCGGATTCCGGCTTTTAACGCTGCTGGACTTGGGACTAAAGAAAATATGCTTCAGTTGAGGTATTTTCTCATGAATACCTTCTGGTCATTCTCTTAATGCAATATCTCTAGGTGCACGCTAGTTCAATTTCCAAACCCAAGACAAACTTACAATTTCGTAATATTCAATTTTCGCTTACTTCACATTTGGGTATATTTACTTCATAATTGAGTCAAAAATGGGGTTAGTTAGGAATTACAATAAGTGAAAAATTCAATTTAGACTACTGCCTTTTTGGAAATTCAAATAATCCAATCTACTTTGACAATTGCTTTTGCTTTTCAATTAAATACAATGGGTAAATCTCATTTTGAATTATCAGTTCATACAAACAAGTTGATTCAAAATCTGATGTCACAAAATAATCGTTTTTATATGCCTTATTTAAACAAGCCGATTTTTTCAGATTTCTAACTTTTGAAACTGATTTATTACTATTAAAAACTACAGTTCCAGAAGTTAC
>CAZSUF010000184.1:4146-8087 GCA_964609875.1 uncultured Bifidobacterium sp. | reverse complement strand
AAACACGTCCTCAACTGACATCAAGAAATCTTGATCAACTGGACGCGGAGGCAATGGAATATAATCATCCACAGCTTGCATTAATTCTGTAATTTTTTCAGTCCATTGTGGCTCACCAGCTAAAGCTCCTGTTGCAGAACCTTGGATGATTGGTGTATTATCACCATCAAAACCATAAGAACTTAATAAATCACGAATTTCCATTTCAACTAATTCCAATAATTCTGGATCTGGAACAATATCCACTTTATTCATGAATACAACCATCTTAGGAACACCTACTTGACGAGCAAGAAGGATATGCTCACGAGTTTGTGGCATAGGACCATCAGTTGAAGCCACCACTAAAATAGCACCATCCATTTGGGCAGCACCAGTAATCATATTTTTTACGTAGTCGGCGTGACCTGGACAGTCAACGTGCGCATAGTGACGAGTTGCAGTTTCATACTCAACGTGAGCAGTATTAATTGTAATACCACGCTCTTTTTCCTCTGGTGCTCCATCAATATCATCATAGTTTTTCTTCTCAGCTAATCCAATTTTAGATAAAACATCTGTAATTGCAGCTGTTAAAGTAGTTTTGCCATGATCTACGTGACCAATAGTACCAATGTTTACGTGGGGTTTAACCCTTTTGAAGGTCTCTTTTGCCATTTTATTAGGTTTTTAAAAAGTTTTAAATTTGTTTTTCTTTGAAAATATGGAGTGCAAAGGTAATTTTTTGTTTTCGAAATACAAAAATATTTTTAATGTAAATCAGATTCTCTTATAGAATTTATTATTTTTTTACAGTTTTGCGCTACCAACACAGATTTATTAAGCCCCATACTCTTAAACTCTATTCTTTTTTTACGAAATTAATTTAAATCACAAACCTGCATCCTTGCAGCAATTCTTTCCCTAAATACATTTCAATATCATACCAATTGACTTCAAAAAACTTTCACCAAAAAAAATTGCCACTCATACTTGTACATAGCTGTAATTATTTCGAAAAACAACCCTAATCACCAACGGCAATTCCAACTCATTTTCAACAGTCCCATTACTAGGATTCTTCATCAAAAAATAATCTACTATCGAATTCTTCAATGAATGAATTAAAATTCAAGACCTATCTTTGACCAAATTATAGCTATGAAAATTGGAATTGTATGCTACCCGACTTTTGGCGGAAGCGGTGTATTGGCAACTGAATTAGGAAAAGCACTTGCAGATAAAGGTCATATTGTTCATTTTATCACTTACCAACAACCTGTCAGATTAGATGCCTTTCATCCAAATATCTTCTATCACGAAGTGTCAGTACCCACCTACCCTTTGTTTGATTTCCCTTACGAATCTGCCTTATCTTCCACTTTGGTAGATGTTATTTCTAATGAAGGCCTAGATTTATTGCATGTTCACTACGCGATTCCTCATGCCTCTTCTGCCTACCTCGCCAATCAAATCTTAAAGAAGAAAAATAAAAATATTCCTTTCATTACCACACTTCATGGTACCGATATCACATTAGTGGGTAAAGATAAAATGTACGAATCTGTTGTTACATTTTCTATCAATGAATCTAATGCTATCACAGCAGTCTCCGAAAATTTAAGACAAGAAACACTGAATTCTTTCAATATTGAAAAGGAAATTCATGTAATCCCAAATTTCGTAGATATCAAACGCTTTTCTCAAAGCAATAAAGATCATTTCCGAAAAATGCTAGCGCCCAACAACGAAAAAATTCTGGCTCATGTGTCTAATTTCCGTAAAGTAAAACGTGTCGAAGACGTGGTATATACTTTCGATTTGATCAGAAAAGAAATTCCTTGCAAATTGCTTATGATTGGCGATGGTCCTGAAAGACAGTCTATGGAATCTTTATGCAGAGAAATCGGGGCTTGCGAAGATATTCGTTTCCTCGGAAAACAAGATAAACTCGAAGAAATTTTATCGATTACCGATTTGTTTATGCTACCAAGTGCCTACGAAAGTTTTGGACTGGCCGCGCTCGAAGCTATGGGTTGCCAAGTGCCTGTAATTTCTAGTAATGCAGGCGGTATCCCCGAAATTAATATTCATGGTGTCACTGGCTTTCTAACCGATGTAGGCGATGTAAAAGCCATGGCTAAATTTTCGTTAGAATTACTTCAAGACGACGCCAAATTGAAACTTTTCAAAAAAAATGCGCTCGAACAAGCCCAAAAATTCAATATAGATCGCATTGTCCCGCAATATGAAGCCCTTTATATGTCCTTAATTGGCGTTGAAGCTTAAGTCTTTTTTGGGCGGCACACAGGCTTTTGTTCCAAGTCCTCTTCCGAATCGGCTATGACCAGTTATATTGCCTTCAACTTTCGTAAAGCCTCTCGGAATGCGGGCTTTCCACGACAATCGTTGCCGCAATTCAACCGTGTTTCTCAATTCAAATCAAACTTCTTCGTAAAATAGCCACTCTATGTTTTATAATGTTGCATGTTTGTGATGAATATGTATAAAACTTACAACTAAGTCTATTGCAAGGCTTGCGAAGATGTTTATATTTGCACCTTTTTTAATGCATCATGATAATACCAAAAGGAAAGCTCATGCCCATTGGCGGAGCAGAAGACAAAGGAACTGATCTTGAACAAGGATTCATACAACGAAATAACCTGAACTTTTTCGAGCAAGGCATCCTCAAAAGATTAGTTCAAGAAACACATCATGGCGCCGATAGCAAAATTGAAGTCATTACAACTGCTTCAACTATACCTATTGAAGTAGGCGACAATTATATTGATGCCTTTTCTAAATTAAATTGTAAAAATATTTCATTAATGCATATTCGCAACCGCGATGATGCCCAGAAACCCGAATACCTGCAAAGAATTCTCGAAGCGGATGCAGTGATGATGACAGGAGGTAATCAAATGCGTTTAACTGCCACGTTTGGAGGCACGGAATTTTATCATGCCCTACATCATCGCTACCACAATGAAGAAGGATTTTTAATCGCAGGTACCAGCGCCGGCGCTATGGCCATGAGCAATACCATGATTTATGAAGGCAATGCAGCCAATGCCCATTTAAAAGGCGCCGTAAAAGTTACCACTGGATTAGCTTTTATGGGTAATGTTATTTTCGACTCTCATTTTGATAAACGTGGTCGATTTGGCCGATTAGCCCAAGCCGTTGCCACTAACCCTTCATGCGTAGGTATTGGTTTAGGCGAGGATACTGGCTTATTGATCACCGATGGAAATAACATGGAAGCTATCGGCTCTGGTATGATTATCATTATTGACGGACACAATATTGGTTATTCCAATATAGCTGACTTAGCTGACGGAAAACCTATTTCCATAGAAAACCTTAAAGTCCACTTTATGGCCAAAGGAGATAAATATACCTTGAATAAATTATCCTTTATTGGACAAACAGAAGAAAATTACGAGAAAACAGCGGTTGAATAACAGCAAGCACCAAAGTGCAAACCCTAAAAAATGATTTACTTACTCCCTTTTATTGCAGGCTTTATCGGATGGTTCACCAATTGGATCGCCATTAAAATGTTGTTTCATCCAAGATTACCCGTGAAGTTTTTAGGCATGACGATTCAAGGAATTTTTCCGAAAAGACAAGCCCTATTTGCTGAAAAGCTCGGACAACTAGTCTCAAAAGAACTCATTTCACTAGATGAAATTGCCCTGAAAATTAATCAACCTGCCACCATTCAAAAGGCACTCCCTTTTATTGAAGAACATATTGATGGGTTTATTAAAACAAAACTCAAAGAAGAAATGCCCTTATTATCGATGTTTGTGAACGACAAATCTTTAGAGAATATCAAAAAAGGAATGGTGAGTGAAATTGAAACTATTTTTCCTCAAATCATGACCAAAATGACTAGTGGTTTAAAAGAAGAATTGGATATTAATGTCGAGCTGGGAGATTTTTTTGGCGAAAAC
>CAZSUF010000184.1:0-4107 GCA_964609875.1 uncultured Bifidobacterium sp. | reverse complement strand
GAAGAATTGGATATTGAAAAATTAGTCACAGAAAAAGTGAAAGGATTTAGTAGCGATAAACTTGAAGAAATTTTAAATGCCATCATGAGTAAAGAATTTCGATTTGTTGAAATCATAGGCGCTGTTTTGGGTTTCCTTATCGGGATTATTCAAATTATACTAGCAAAAATTTAGTTATCCTGTCCACAATGTTTATTTTTCACCCCTTAAAAATTGAATGTCTATGTTAGCAAACCGCTTAAATAAAATTGAAGAGCCACAAACCATTCGTATGGCAGCACAAGGGCACGACATTATTGATTTAAGTTTAGGCGAACCCGATTTCAAAACCCCTGACCATATTGTGCAAGCAGCTATTCAAGCCATGCATGATGGCTATACTAAATATCCGCCAGTAGCAGGATTTCCTGAATTACGACAAGCTATCACAGAAAAATTAAAAAGAGATAACGCATTAGATTTCCAACCTAACCAAGTAATGGTATGTACTGGCGCTAAACAATGTATTGCAAACGCTGTATTATCCATTGTCAATGAGGATGACGAAGTTATTATTCCTGCACCTTTTTGGGTAACTTATGCAGATATTGTCAAACTTGCGGATGGAAAAGTGATTCAAGTAAGTGGTAGTTTCGACAATGATTTCAAAATTACTGCTGCTCAACTCGAAGCAGCCATCACAGAAAAAACAAAATTGTTTATTTTCTCCTCACCTTGCAATCCAACAGGTTCAATTTATTCTTATGATGAATTAAAAGCTTTGGTTGAGGTATTTATGAAACACCCTCAGATTTATATCATTTCTGATGAAATTTATGAATACATCAATTTTACAGGAAGACATGTGAGTATAGCCGAGTTTCCAGAAATTAAAGATAGAGTGGTCATCATTAATGGCTTATCTAAAGGCTATGCCATGACGGGTTGGCGCTTAGGTTATATGGCAGCAAATGAACAAATAATTACGGCTTCAGAAAAAATTCAAAGTCAATTTACTTCGGGCCCAAATTCTATTACACAACGTGCAGCTATTACTGCATTAAGTGGAGATATGCAACCGACATTTGATATGCAAAAATCATTTCTAGAAAGAAGAAATTATTTAGTGTCTGCCTTACGTGAAATTAAAGGTTTAAAAGTCAATAACCCGCCTGGAGCATTTTATGTTTTTCCAGATGTAACTTATTTCTTCGGAAAAAAAGGAATAGAAAATGCCGAAGATCTTTGTATGTATTTGCTTGATAAAGCACAAGTAAGTAGTGTTACTGGTGATGCTTTTGGCGACCCTAACTGCATCCGAATTTCTTACGCTACATCTATGGACAAACTTGTAGAAGCAGTAAAAAGGATTAAACAAGCCTTAGAAGATTTGAATTAGACAAATATGCCTATGAATTCAATAAACAATAATAAAAACAAACCTAAAAAACCAATGAGCAAATTAAGCCAAGACCTATTAAACCGAACTCATATTATTTCAAAGGAATTAGCTAGAACTTATATCTTAAAATATCAAAGTCATAGAACTGAAATTGTGAATGGCAGATATGCAGGGCAAGACATTTTACCAAAGGCAGAATCATTTAATGCTACAGCTTTAAACGATGTCTTAAATCAAAAAGGATGTATAGGTATTCGATTTTATTACGGCATGGACGACAGTAATTTAGTTGTATTAGTAGCTACTGGCATTGATCAAGAGGGAAATGATTTAGACCTCGCTATCGGACAAGTTTCCGATCCTACTTTATTACAAACCGCTCAACGCTGTCCAATAAACTGCCCTGCCCCTTCACAGATTAATCAGTAATATGTCGCCTTTACTTATATTTATTTTAAGTCTAAGTATAGGAATACCCGTTTTAACTTCTATCATTCGATTCAAGGATGCATCAAAAGATATTCAGTTTTTGATCATTTATTTTGCTCTTGGATTCTTGAATGAATGTTTGTACTATTTCTCAGGAAGCGCTAATATCAGTAATCTTGGATCGAATATTTTTTTAATCTTCGAATTCTCCTTGCTTCTTTTTCAATTAAAACATTGGGGACTCTACCAGCAAAAGAATCGATTTATGAGTCTTTTGTTGCTAGGTCTAATCATGTATGTATGCACATTTCTCTATTATAAAACTATCTTCGAATTCAATTCAATCTTTATCATTTTCTCGAATTTTACTATAGTATTAGGTTGTATCGATCAGGTCAATAAACAATTTATCGAAAGTGATATGTCTTTAATTAAAAATCATCGTGTGATCATCAGCTTTAGTTTGATCTTATTTTTTTCAATGTGTATTTTGGTAGAAAGTTTTTTTATATTTAACCTCAAATTGAGTGCTGATTTTCTTCATCATGTATTTACCATCAAAATCTTTTTAAACTTAATCATTCATGTAGTGATTGCAATGGCCATATTATGGATGCCCAAGAAAAAAATATCTATGTAGCCGTCCTCATTGCCACGTTTCTCGTGGGGGCCATTTTATTGTACTTTTTATATTCTATCATACAGCAACATAAAAGAAAAAGAATCTTACAGCAAGAACATATGCGTGATTTACTTTCTGCCATAGAAAATGAAAGAATTCGAATAGCCAATGATTTGCATGATGATATTAATCCGGTACTTTCAGCCATCAAATTGCAAATCAATACCCTTGATTTAAAAAATGAAGAAAGTCGACATGAATTAGTACAAACTAATCAGCATATAGATGATATGATTTCGAATATCAGATCTATATCATTTAACCTCATGCCTAACTTACTTATTCGTAAAAAACTTGGTCATGCCATTCAAGAATATATTCATCAATTAAATAAAATTCAACCTATGCATATTGAATTAGAAAATAATTGTCATAACGAAATCAATCAGGAACAAGGCGTGCATATTTTTAGAATGATACAAGAAATAATTCAAAATACCCTTAAACATGCCGAGGCAAGTCAATTACAAATCAAACTTCAATGCAATGCACAAAATTTGCAATTAAGTACTACTGATAACGGCAAAGGTTTTGATGCAAACCTCATGGCTAAAGAGGGCAAAGGCGTAGGTGTACAAAGCCTTAAATTAAGAACTGAATTATTGAAAGGTAAATTTTCTTTAGTGTCTATGCCGGGCAAAGGAACAAGTTTTGACATTCTAATTCCATTAAACTAACATGACACAATTTACTGGCAATATCAATATTCTATTAGCTGATGATCATCCCTTATTTGTAGATGGTCTGGCAGCCTTACTTGAAAGAATTCCTGAATTTAATATTATCGGAAAGTCGGCGAATGGCAAAGAATTAGTAGACATGTATAGATTGCACAAGCCCGATATTATATTAACAGATATTCAAATGCCTGAAATGGATGGTATTGCAGCCACACAAATTATTCGGAAGGAAGATAATGAGGTCGGTATCATTTGCTTGTCGATGTTTGACGAATCAGAATTTATCATAGACATCCTCGAAGCTGGAGCTAATGGATATTTAGTTAAAAATGCCGACAAAGAAGAAATCATCGAAGCCATTCATAAGGTCATGCAGAAGGAAACTTATTACTGCAAAAAAACATTTACCAATTTGCGTGAAGCCTTACAACGCAATCATTATAAAAAAGTAAGTCGACCCAATATCACAGACAAGGAACTTGAAATCATAAAATTGCTTTGCGAAGAACTTACTGCCAAAGAAATTGCAGAAAGATTATTTATCAGTCCAAGAACAGTCGAACAACACAAGCTAAATATTCAGGAAAAGTTACAGGTAAAAAATGCGATCGGGATAGTTGTCTTTGCACTTAAACATAGGTTGGTCTGATTGGTTGTTATTTGGTAGAGACCAAGGCATTATGTGAGGTTTTTCGTATGGCAATTTGGTTATGGATTTTGCTAGACTTATTCCCCGATCGCAATACAAAAGTAGTATGGCGGATTCATTCAAACTATACGTAAAAATACGTATTTTTTAAAAATTTAGGTTTGATCTGTTATTGTAAGCTTGACTCAGCGAAACATATAATTATATAATTATCGAAAAGTCATTTATTTACTTTTCCACTTTTGCCTTAACGCAAAAGTTGAGCAAAAAGTCAAGGCTGAAGATT
>CAZSUF010000183.1:6631-8090 GCA_964609875.1 uncultured Bifidobacterium sp. | reverse complement strand
AAGTTTAACGAACTACAATATCCTTTAAAAAAGTTTCTCCAAAATGTTGGTTGAGTTTTGCTAACAAAAGCACCTTATTATAACTCAATTCATTGCGCAAAGCTGCTATATCTGAATAGATATATAACACGCCTTCATGAATTTTTAAATCTCTTGTATGCTTGGCTACAGTTTTGCCCATTAACTTTTCCCAATCTTCTTTTAATTTGGTTACTTGATAGCGATATTTCCAATTACTTTCTTCGAGCATACGATGAATAGCTTCAGACATAGAATATTGAGGCATTCTAGCACATTTCTTAATTCACGAATATTACCTGTCCAATTATAATTACTTAAGGCTTCTAAGGCTGACTGTTCGATAGTTAATTCTTTCATTTTATAATCCTGACAAATTTGGGTAATAAAATGCTTCGTTAAAATGGGGATATCTGTTCTTCGATTATTGAGTGATGGCACATGAATTTGAATCACATTTAAACGGTGAAAAAGATCCATTCTGAAATTTCCTTGTTCAATTTCTTTATTTAAATCCTTGTTTGTGGCGGCAATTATACGCACATTCACATCAATATCCTTTTCTCCACCCACTCTTGTAATTTTTCCTTCTTGTAAGGCCCTTAAAACTTTTGCCTGAGCATTCAAACTCATATCTCCAATTTCATCAAGAAATAAAGTACCTCCATCTGCAAGCTCAAATTTACCAATACGTTGTTTTACAGCTGAGGTAAAAGATCCTTTTTCGTGACCAAAAAGTTCGCTATCGATAAGCTCAGAAGGAATGGCAGCACAGTTTACTTCAATTAAAGGTTTTTGTACACGATTACTTTTTTCATGGATCCAACGTGCTACTAATTCTTTACCACTTCCATTTTCACCTGTGACCAAAATTCTGGCTTCTGTAGGGGCCACTCGATCTATAGTTTTTTTGATATCTAAAATGCCAGCACTTTCTCCAATGATATCTTGTAATCCGCTAACTTTTCTTTTGAGTGTAATTGTTTCTTCAACCAGAGTTGCTTTTTCAAGTGCATTTCTGAGTGTAATCAGTAATCTATTAAGATCTGGCGGTTTAGAAATATAATCAAAAGCACCTTTTCGAACTGCTTCTACAGCCGTATCCGTGCTTCCATGTCCAGAAATCATGATAATAGGAATGTTGATTCCTTCTGATTGAACCTTTTCTAATAATTCTATGCCATCTAACTTAGGCATTTTGATATCGCTTAATACACAATCGTATTTTTTTGCTTTAATTAAGTTGAAGGCTTCTAATCCATCTACAGCTTCTTCAACCTTATATCCTTCAGCGATAAGTATTTCTGACAACGCTTTGCGTATACTTTTTTCGTCATCAACTACTAAAATTACAGACATTTAATCGGGTATTTACAAATGATATAGGGCTAAAGATACAATTTACCACGAAACCCTAATAATAATTACAGAAATTTTTAGG
>CAZSUF010000183.1:5592-6621 GCA_964609875.1 uncultured Bifidobacterium sp. | reverse complement strand
CTTTGAATCATTTCTAAATGGCCTTCGTTACATTCTTCTCTTTTTCCAATAAATCCTTCTAAAGTTAAAACCCATTCGAGCAATTCTGTAAACCTGATACGATATATTTTGGACTCACCAAATTCATCTCCAAATTTTTCGTAAAGTTTTAAGGCAATATCTTCATAATCATTCCAATGTATAGGTGGTTCGTATGTCATAATTTGGTTATTTAATTATTCGCCATGTATCAAACTTTGATCTGGTATTGTGACTTCAAGTTGACCATTCCCTTTCAATAATACACATTGGCAACTTAATCTAGAATTTAATTTAGGGTTTCTAGCTCTATCTATAAAATCTTCTTCTTTATCCGTAATTTCCTCTACACATTGTTCTCCATTTTCTAAATAGATATGACAAGTAGAACATGCACAAACACCTCCGCAATTATGGTGCAGATGAATATTGTTTTTAATGGCAATTTCTAAAATACTATCATCCACCGCACAGTTTTCTATAGAAATAGGCTCTTTCCCCTTTTGTTCAAATTTAAAATGAATCGTATACATGAAATTGGTTAATAATTCGATGGGCAAAGTTAATCGCAAAATTCAATTTGACATGGATTTCATTTAGATTATTTAAAACAACTTCATTTCTCCCATTGTGCATATTTAAATGTGGTTTCAATTGAAATGGTTTGAGTGCTTTATTCTTACATTTGAATTTTACCAAGTTATGAAATCACACAATAAAGTCACATGCCCAGCTTGTAAAACCGAATTCAGCCTAGAAGATGTGTTTACAGAAGATTTAGAGAAAAACATCCGTAAAGACTATGAAAAGAAAAATCAAGAGTTTATGGAGCAATTTAAATCCAGAAGTGAAGCGCTTGAAAATCAAATTCAATCCTTCGAAGAGAAAAAGAAAAAAGAAAATCAATTATTTACCGAAAGGTTACAACAAGAAATTCTAAAAATCAGTGCTCAAAAGGAAGAAGAAATTTTTTTAAAAGTCTCTAATGATCATAAGACAAAATTAGATTTT
>CAZSUF010000183.1:0-5582 GCA_964609875.1 uncultured Bifidobacterium sp. | reverse complement strand
AAATAAAGCTGTTAAACGAAAAAGAATTCGAAGTATTGCAACTTAAAAGACAACTCGAAAACCAGAAAGAGCAGGAAGAATTTAATTTGAGAAAGCAAAAAATGGAAATTGAAACTGAAATCAAAGAAGTGCTTACTCAAGAAATTCTTACTAAAGAAAGAAATAAGCATGACCTCGAAAAACGCGAATTAGAAAAACAGTTGAACGATCAAAAAAAGCTTACTGAACAAATGTCCAGAAAGCTCGAACAAGGTTCTATGCAAACTCAAGGAGAAATTCAGGAAATGGCCCTCGAGGAGCTTTTACAACAATCTTTTCCATTCGATCTAGTCAATGAAGTAGGCAAAGGCAAACGCGGAGCAGACTGTATATTGCAAGTAAGAAATGAGTTGGGACAAGAATGTGGCAAAATTATTTTTGAAAGCAAACGGACCAAAGAATTTAATAAAGATTGGTTGGCCAAATTAAAAGACGATGCCATCGAATCATCTTGCGATTTGAGCGTATTGGTTACCCAAGTGATGCCGGAAGAGTTAAAAATGTTCGATCGAAGAGAAGGTGTTTGGGTATGTCAACTCAAAGAAGTGGTGCAATTGGTGAAAGTGCTAAGAGAAGGATTGGTCAATGTGCATCGTGCCGCCAAGTCGCAAGAAAATAAAGGCGAAAAAAAGGAAATGCTGTACACTTACTTCACCAGCAATGAGTTTATGCAGCAAATGCGGGCTATCAACGAAGCTTATCTTTACCTTAAATCTTCGATTGATAGAGAAAGAGGACAAATGGAAAAGCTTTGGAAAGAACGCGAAAAACAAATTGATAAAGTATTGTTGAACAACAATTATTTATTAGGCACCATTAAGGGCATCGCAGGAAATGATATTGATGAAATGAATTTACTTGATTAATTGAATATTTTTTTGGGCGGCACACACGCTTTTGCTACAATCCATCTCGTTTTGAAGAACGAGATGGGATTTTCGCGTCAATCGTTGCCGCAATACAACTCTGTAGTCAACTTGAAGCTTTACGACTTCATCAACTCTTTGATCATCTTTCGTGTTTGCTCCCCAGATCCTTTCCCACTAAGCATTTCAGCTAATACATCCACACGTTCTTCGTGATTCAACATTTTTATTTGCGTATGAAGTTTACCTGCTGCATTGGCTTCTTTAAATATATAAATATGTTGATCTGCCTTGCCAGCAATTTGAGGAAGATGTGTAATACAAATCAGTTGATGATTCCTCGATAACTCTTGCATGATTTTACCCACCTGAATGGCAGTTTCTCCAGAAATGCCCGTATCAATTTCGTCAAATACTAGTGTAGGCATTTGAGTACTATGGGCTAATACAGATTTTATACAAAGCATCAATCTGCTTAACTCGCCCCCTGAAGCCACTTTCGATACAGGTTGAAATTTACCTGCTTGATTCGCATCAAATAAAAATTCAATTTTATCAATCCCTGAAATACCCAAATCCATTGGCTCATGAGAAATTTTCATGAGGGCATTAGGCATACCTACTTTTTTAAGTAATTCATTTACCTTTCTTTCTACTTGAGGAAGTTGCTTCTTTCTCGATTGCGAAATACTTTTTGCTTGTACTTGCAAAGAAGCAAAAAGTTCATCTATTTGTTTCGTCAAGGTTTCTTCCTCATCATCAGCATGCGCAGCTTGATTGATCTTTGATTCCAATTGTATCTTAAGCGCTATCAATTCATGAGTAGATTGTACATGATGCTTTTTCATTAATCTATTGCCTTCACTAAGTCGCTCTGTAACCTTGTCAATTTGAGATTGATCAAAATGTGTAGATTCAAAAAGCTGCTCAAGTTCTAAGCCAATATCTTTCACTTCAATCAACACCGATTGAAGCCTTGTACTGATGGGTTCAACTATTTGAAGTCGTTTAGCATGTGATTCAATCAGTTGAATACAAGTTTTTAGCTTGATGGTAACAGGATCTTGATCACCTTGAATTTGATATACGGCCTTTTGTAAATCACTTTTTAAAGTCTCACTATTCGATAGCAATTGAAATGTTTGTTCAAGTTGCTCTAATTCTTCTTCTTGTAAATCAAGTTCATCAAGTTCATTATACAAAAACTGATTATAGTCTAGTTCTTGTTTTATCAAGGTGTGTTGTTGTCTTAAATGGTCTAAGGCTGATAGCAGTTTTTTCCATTGCTGAAATTGAAGTTGGTAATGGAGCAATTCTTTTTCATGCTTAGCTAATTCATCAATAAGTTCAAGCTGATACTGACTTTGTTGTAATTCAATGGTATCAAACTGCCTATGCATGTCTATGAGAGTATGAGCAATAGGCGCTAATACAGAAAGGGTAGTAGGGGTATCATTGATAAATACCCTTGATCTTCCTTGCGCATTTAATTCTCGACGAACAATTAGCTCATGATGCACTTCAAAATCTTGAGAAATGAGCAAATCCTTGACCTTGGTTAAATGACTAATATCAAAGGTGCCCTCAATAATACATTTCTCTGCAGGATTATATAATGATTGAGTGTCTGCTCTTTCGCCAAGTATTAGGGATAAAGCGCCCATTAATATAGATTTTCCTGCACCAGTCTCACCAGTAATAATGGTTAACCCTTGTTGAAAACTAATCTCAAGATCTTCAATAATGGCAAAATTTCGGATATATAAATTCGTCAGCACAAGCACAAATATAAGTCGAAACCTGAAGGTGCAAAAATGAGTTTATACACCTTTTAATCTATTGATTCCTGCCTTAGCTCTTTGGTCTAAGGAATTTTTATAATCATGATTTTCTAAATCTAACACTGTTTGAAAGTATTGTAAAGCCTTTGCTTTTTGTCCTTTCTTTTCAAAGATGCATCCTGCTTGCAAAGCAGCCCTTGCTGCAAAGTATTCGGTAGACTCCTTGCCTGAAGCTATCGTTAAATCATAATATTGAATGGCTTTCTCATCTTGATTCAAATCATCATATACCCTGGCCAAACGATAGAGATATTCAAGCTTCTCTTCTGGCGTGTTGAATACTTGGGCATTTTTCTTTAATAAAATTTCCAATGATTGCTGATGATATCCTCCATCATTTAATAGCCTTGCTTTTAAAAGTTCCTTGTCAGGAAATTTTCCTTTTAAAGCAAATTTCTGGGCTTGCTTATCTGCATCAGATTCAGTTTTACCTATGGTTTTAACCTTCATCAAATAAGCATCAGCTAGTTTTTGATTGCCCTGCAAATAGGCGCAATAGGCCATACTCAAATAGGCATCCTTGACATAAAAATTACCTTTATAGTTACTCACAAATTTTTGCAAACTCAACATAGCCGTATAATCAAGTCTCTTTAATTTAGCATCTCCTAACTCATAATCCAACATAGGAAAAGTCATATAGGCACTACTTTTCGTTCTATTTTCTATAATCGTTTCTGCCAGTTGGGCTTTCTTATTATTCAACGCTAAATTGGCCGACATAAAGGTGAATACCAAATTATTCTTGATATCTAAATTCAAAGATTTTGTCAATTCAAAAGCCCCCTCAGGATCATTCTCTAGGTAATTTTTTAAATAAACATAGTATAAACAAGCTTCCTCATTAAATGGAATTTCCTTTGAAGCTATAAATTGTTTAATCGAGGCAATTCCTTTTTTCATATCTCCTTTTAAGCCTAAAATAGATGTAGCCCATTTATACCCACTAGGAATGGTGCTTATGGCCGCTTCTTGCAAGCCAAGGAATACTTTATTGTAAGGGAAAGCAGGAAATTTTTTTTGATTGTCCTTAAAAAAGAAATACGATTTTCTAAAATCCCACACAGCATTCCAATAATCACTGTATTTTATTTTAATCAAACTCCATTGATAGTAGAGCAAGCCTTTAGAAAATAAATAATAGGGCGATTGCTTATTGCCTTGCTCGATAACTTTTAATCGTTTATCCAACAAAGGCTTTCGTAGTTTATATTCTGCTGGATTTTCATTAAATGATAAGCTTACAAAATCTTCGTAATTGATTAATACATAAGGTAATAAGTTTTTCGGGTTGGCGGCGATTTCTTTGGTTAGCCACGATTTTCCTTCATTGATTTTCATAGATAAAAAGCAATGATAAGCTTGAACACAGTTTGCACTAAACTGAAATTCCTGGCCTTTAATAGAATTCGAAAAGGCTAGAAATATAAAGAATAAGAATAATTTTCGAGGAGACCTTGCAAACATGTTCTTCAAAATTAACTGAATCCTATCAATAAAAATAGCGTCTATTGAAGACGCTATCTAATGAATAAGTTGAATGAAAATTAAATACTGATTGAATCATTTAATTCGCTGTCTATCATAATTCGTCCGCAATGTTCACACACTATCATTTTCTTTCTTAAACGAATATCTGATTGACGTTGTGGTGGGATGACATTATAACAACCTCCACAAGAATCTCTTTCAACAGGTACAACAGCTAAACCATTACGGAAATTTTCACGAATGCGGTTATAAGCAACTAATAATCTAGGTTCTACCTGAGAAGCAGCTTTTTCACGACTTGACTGCAATTCTTCTTCTTCTTTTTCTGTTTCTGCTGTAATTTTTTGTAGCTCTTTTTGTTTTAATGAAAGAACTTCTTCTTTTTCAGCAATCAAAGCAGAGGTCACATCTTTTTGCTGAATTTGTTCGTCAATTTCGATTTTGGCGTCTTTGATTTTCTTTTCACAAGCTTTGATTTCCAACTCTTGCATTTCCATCTCTTTGTTGATGGCTTCAAATTCGCGACTATTTTTTACATTGTCTTGCTGTTTTTCGTACTTTTTGAGTAATTCAGCAGACGCAGCTTGTGCATTTTGCTTAGATACTATATCCTCTTTAATTACGTCGATCTCTTTTTCGATGATAGAAATTCTGGTTTTAAACCCTTCTATTTCATCTTCAAGATCTTTCACCTCCATTGGAAGCTCACCACGTAATTTGTTGATATCTCCAATTTTGGAGTCAATTTTTTGTAATGTACAAAGTGAAACTAATTTTTCCTGTACTGAAAATTCTTTTACTGCAGCCATAGTTGTTTAAAAATATGATACCGGATTTGTATTTACCGATGTTAAATGGATTGCAAAACTAGGAAATTTTTTTGAGAGTATATCATAAAATATTTCTCCTGTAAATTGCTCACTTTCATAATGGCCAATATCAGCTATCATGATCTTGTCTTCTCCATCGAAAAACTGATGATACTTAAAATCTCCACTCACAAATATATCTGCCCCCGACTGAATAGCCTTGGGCAATAAAAAACTACCCGAACCGCCACAAATAGCCACTTTTTGAATCAATTTATTAGGAATATTTGTGTATTTGATGGTGTTAGTTTTCATTTTTTTCTTCAAGAATTTTAAAAAATCTAACAGACTTAATGGAGCTTGAAGTGTACCTAAAATACCCGAACCTATATAAGGATGTGCATTGCTTAATTCTATAAATCCATAGGCGATTTCCTCATAAGGATGACTTTGTATTAAGGCTTGCAGAATTTTTCCTTCAAGATGAGCCGGCAATATCACTTCAATTTTTATTTCGGCCTCTTGATGTAATTGAT